>DATCPD010000174.1:0-37815 GCA_036564325.1 Solirubrobacteraceae bacterium
TGACGGACGCGCTGGCGGTGCAGGAAGCATGAGCGGGCGCGCGCCGCGAGTGCTGTTCTACTCCCACGGCGGCTTAGGGGTGGGTCACTTCAGGCGTCAGCTGCGGCTCGCGACGGCGTTTCGCGAGCGCCGACCGGATGCTGAGGTGCTGCAGGTCACCGGGTCGCATGCCGCAGATATATTCAACGGCCCCGCGGGCTTTGACCAGGTCAATCTGCCCGCGATCCGGCTGGTCGACCGGTACGCGACATGGGAGCCGCGCGAGCTCGCGCTGACGATCGAAGAGGTGATGCGGATCCGCCGCGAGCTTCTGCGCCAGACCGTGCGGCGGTTCGCGCCCGACCTGCTGGTGGCGGATTTCATGCCGGCCGGGCCGTATGGCGAGTTGCTGGGCGCGCTGGACGAGCTCCACACCCTCGGAGGCCGAGCCGTGGCCGGATTTCGGGACATCATCGACGAGCCCACGTTCGTGCGTGAGCTATGGCAAAAGACCGGCGTCTACGAGGTTCTGCGCGAACACTACGACGCGATCTGTGTGTACGGGTCGCCGGAGGTGATGGACTTCGAGGCCGGTTACGGAGTCAGGGGACCGCTGGCTGAGCGCCTTCGCTATGTCGGCTACCTCGGCCGCACAGCCGCCGCCGCTTCCGAGCTCGCCGCCCATGCACCTGTCGTGCTTGCCTCCACCGGCGGTGGGGTCGACGGCGGGGCGCTGCTGAGCAAGTTCATCGCCGCGGCCAAGCTGCTCGCCCCGCGACTCGGCGGCAGCCGGCTGGTCGTGGGCGGTCCGCTGCTGTCAGAGCGCGAGCTGGGTGAGCTGCGCGAGCAGGCCGCCGGATCGGAGATCGAGGTTACCCGCTTTCTGTCCGAGCTCGATCGCCGAATTGCCTCGAGCGACCTGGTGGTCACGATGCCCGGCTACAACACCGCCTGCGAGCTGCTCTCGAGCCGGGCCCGCGCGATCGTCGTGCCTCGCTCAGGGCCGAGCCTCGAACAGCGAATGCGAGCCACCCAGCTCGAGCGCTGGGGGCGGGCAATCGCGCTCGACCCGATCGACCTCGATCCGGGGACGCTGGCAGGGGCGATCGAACACGCGCTGGCCGCACCGGCTCCGGCGCGAGCGCAGGTTCCGCTCGACGGCATCGCGCGCGCCGTCGATCTGTTCGAGGCGCTCGTGACGGGCAAATCGACGCAGCTGTCGGTGACATGAACGTGGGCCCTCTGCGCGAGCGTCTGATGGTTGCGTACCGCTCGTTCGGCACGCGTCAGCTGGCCGCGCTCGGCGCAGCATCCGTGGCTGTGCTCGCCGTGGTATTGATCGCCATCCTCGCGGGCGGGGGGAGTGACAAGCCGGTTCACTCCACGGCCGTTTTTGCCGCGTCGCCAACCAGGACCCAGGCGGCGACTTCGTCACCGCCGGTCCGTACGCATCGGGTAAGGCGCAAGCACGGAACTGGCGCTCAGATGCGGCACGCCGCCCCGCGACGGCGGGTCCGACGATCACGCGCGGCGACCCGGCCAAGGACGCTGCGGCCGAGTTCGCCCAGCAAGCCACACACCGCCGGCGGCTCCGCGCCGAAAGCCGGCGGCAAGCACAAGGCGCCGGCGCCCACGCCGAAGCCGGCGGGAGCGAGCTCGATCACGTTCGCGATCAAGGGCGGAGGCGACGCGAGCGTTGACGCGTGCGGAGCGATGCATCACTACCGAACCTATGCCGTGGGGAGCCAGGTGCGGTTCGCAGGCACCGTGAGGCCGATCCCCTCAGGACGCTGGAAGGTCAAGCTCAAGATCAAAGTTTGCGCCGGCGGCAGCTTCGCCCCGTACGCGAAGTTCGATGCACTGCGAGACAAGCACCGAGGGACGTTCTCAGGGAGTTTCGCCGCCCCCCCGGCGGGGCTGTACTCGGTGCGAGCCGTGCTCTACATCAACGGCTCATCCTCGGGCGATAGCCTCAAGCACCACGTCCAGACCCATTAATGCGGCCTCGTCATCTACTGATCCTGCTGGCCCTGGCGGCGATCCCAGTGGCGCTCGCCGTGGCCCTGGCCGGCGGCGGTAGCCGGGGACCGGCGCAGGGCGTTCCCGGAGTACAGGTCTCACTCAAGCTGGTCGGTGGGAGTTCCGCCGGCGCCGTGGCGGCCTGCGGGGTCACCCACCACTACCGGGTCTACCCGACGGGGTCGACGGCGATCAGGTTCCGCGGTGCGATCTCCGCCCATGGCAACTGGAAGGTGAAGCTGAAGCTGAAGGCATGCACGGCGGGAGCGTTCCGCCCCTCCGGCGAGGCGGGCGCCACGGTCCACGTCGGCGACATCTACAAGGGCAACTTGGTGGCGCCGATCGCCGGGTTCTATTTTGCCCGCGCCGAGGCCTTGCGCAGTGGGACGCTGGTCGCGCGCAGCACCAAGCGCTATTTCGAGGTTCGCTGAACCTCAGGCACCTGATCCGAGTTCCAGGTGCCACCGGCGAGCCCGGCGCCGTGCCTTCGGCAGTTCGCGCAACGCCGCCTTGACCTGCGCTCGCAGCCCATCCTCGAGCGTGATCTGAGGAGTGAAGGCAAGTTCCTCGTGGGCCAGGCTTCCGTCGGCTCCAGTCTCGCGGACGTCCCCGGGCACCGATGGCAGCGCCAGGATTTCAGCGGGCCGGTCCATGATCCTGGCCAGCAGCTCGTAGCCTTGGCGCAACTCCACGGGGTGGCCGCCGCCAACGTTGTAGATCGTGCCGGGGCGCCCCCGAGCGGCGGCTGCGATCGTGGCGCGCACGGCGTCATCGACGTAGGTGAAGTCGCGGATCTGAGCGCCGTCGCCGAAGACCGTGAGCTGATGACCGGCGAGCAGTTGGGAAATGAAGCGGGTGAAAGCCATGTCCGGGCGCTGCCCGGGCCCGTAGACGCTGAAGTAGCGCAACCCGACCACCGGGACACCGTGATTGCGCAGGTAGACACCGGCCAGCTCCTCGACGGCCAGCTTCGTCATTCCGTACGGAGAGTGCGGTCGGCGCGGCGCGTGCTCCGGCGTCGGGTAGACGTTCCCCTCGCCGTAGACAGAGGAGGACGAGGCGTACACCAGTGCTTGCAGGGGCTGCTCGATCGCCCCCTCCAGCAGACGCTGCGTCGCCTCGAGGTTGTGACGCACGTACATCTTGAAGCCCGCTCCAAAACTTGCGCGCACCCCGGGCTGGCCCGCCAGGTGATAGACGACGTCGATTCCTCCCAACAGGCCGTCGAGCGGGTCCCGGCTCAGATCTATGCGCCGGAACTCAAAGCCTGGATGGTCCCGAAACCGTCGCAGGTTGGCCTTCTTGGTCTCCTTGGCGTAGTAGTCGGTGAAGCAGTCGACGCCGAGCACGCTGGTGCCGTCGTAGAGCAGGCGCTCGACCAATCGGGAGCCGATGAAGCCGGCACAGCCGGTAACCAGCGCCTTGCCGTGGGGAGCATTGAAGTCTTCCGGCGCGGGCACCTTCATCGCAGCGAACCTTACGCGGCGCGGACCCTACCCGCACCACAACGATCCGCGTGCCGCCGTCCGGCCGGGCTCGGTGGGCGTCGGGGGCGAGCGCGTCGATTGCCGCGTTCTCCGCTCATCCCGGGTGCGCTCAGATGAACACGCACGTTTCATGAAGCGGTAAACTCTGTGAATCTGGATTCACCCCGTTTGATCGAGGAGAGCACGTGGACCTGAACGACACGCCCGAGCAAGCTTCCTACCGCGAGGAAGTCCGGGCCTGGCTGCGGGAGAACAAGGCGCAGGCGCCGCCGCGCTCGGGCTCCTATGAGGACAATGAGTACATCAGCGCGCGCCGCGCCTGGCAGCGAAAGCTCGCCGAGGCGGGGCTGGCGGGCGTCACCTGGCCGCGGGACGTCGGTGGCCGCGGCCTCGGCCCGATCGAGCAGGTGACCGTCAACCAGGAGATCTCCCAGGCGGGCGCCCCGGGGATCCTCGACGTGATCGGGATCGGGATGCTCGGGCCGTGCCTGATCGCGCACGGAAGCGACGAGCAGAAGAGCCGCTATCTGGGACCGATGCTGCACGGCGACGAGGTCTGGTGCCAGATGTTCTCCGAACCGGCGGCGGGGTCCGATCTCGCCGCGGTGCAGACGCGCGCGCGCCAGAACGACGACGGCACGTGGACGCTCAACGGCCAGAAGGTGTGGACGACCAACGCGCAGTTCGCCTCCTTCGGCCTGCTGCTGGCCCGCACCGATGCCGACGTCCCCAAGCACAAGGGTCTGACGATGTTCATCGTGCCGATGGACGCGAGCGGCGTCGTGGTCCGCGGCCTGCGCCAGATCTCCGGCGAGGCCGAGTTCAACGAGGTGTTCTTCGACGATGTGATCCTCGACGAGGACTCGGTCGTGGGCGGCGTCGGGAACGGATGGGGCACCGCGCTGACGGTGCTGATGTTCGAGCGGCTGACGATTGGCTTCGGCTCGGAGTCCTTCGGCTCCTCCGCGCAGCTGGCGGCGACGCTGTCAGCTGACCCGGCGGCGTGCCGGGACATCGAGGTCCGCCAGCGTCTTGGCAACATCATCACCGAGCTGCTCGCGGTGCGCTTCAACGGCTACCGCGCGCTGACCGCCCTCGCCCGCGGCCAGATCCCCGGACCAGAGGCCGGGCTGGCCAAGGTCACACTGGTCAACGCGGCGATCAGCGCGACCGAGCTCGGTGCCGACGTCGTCGGACCCGAGGCGCTGGCCCCGGACAGCGACTGGAGCTACCTGATCTCGTTCTTGCCCGGGCTGAAGTCCGCCGGCGGCACCGAGCAGATCCTGCGCAACACGATCGGAGAGCGCGTGCTGGGGCTGCCGCCCGAGCCGCGCCTCGACAAGGGCGTGCCGTTCAGCGAGCTACGCGCCAAGGAGAAGGAAGCGGTGGCCCGGTGAACTTCGCCCTCTCAGACGAGCAGGTGCTCCTGCGCGAGGCCGCCCGCGGCGCCCTCGGGCGATTCAAGACGGTCGAAGCCGCGCGGGACGCGCTCGAGAACCCGGATGCGCTGCCGGACCTGTGGCCGACCGCGGTCGAGGCGGGGTGGCCCGGACTGCTGATCGACGAGGAGCACGGCGGTGCCGGGCTTGACGCCTTCGAGGGTCTGCTGGTCGCCGAGGAGTGCGGCCGGGTACTGGCTGGAGTCCCGTTGCTGGGGCTGCTGCCGGCCACGTCGATCCTCAATGCGGCCGGAGCTGAGTCGTTGCCCGCCGTGGCTGCGGGCGAACTGCGTCCGGCCTATGTGCCGGCCCGGCCGCCGAGCGATCTCGAGCCCGGGTGGACGGCCGAGCCGCGCTCGGGCTACGCGCGCGTGGCAGCGCCGGCCGCCACGCTCACCGGGGAAGAGGTCGTGCTGGAGGGCACGGTCGGGTTCGTTCCCGATGCTCCCGGTGCCGACCTGCTGGTGGCGATCGGCGAGACCGCGGACGGAACGCCCGTCGCGGCGGCCATCGATGCGGATGCGGAGGGCGTTTCCGTTGAGGCCCTCACGCGCTATGACGCCACCCGCTCGATGGCTCACGTGTCGTTCTCGCAGGCCCGCGGGCGCCTGCTCTCCGTCGGCCCCGACGTGCTTGCCGACGCGTGGTATCTGGCCCAGGCGCTGATCGCCGCCGAGTCGCTGGGCGCGGTGCAGACGTGTCTGGAGGTGAGCGTCGCCTACGCCAAGGAGCGCTTCACGTTCGGACGAGCGATCGGCTCCTATCAGGCGCTCAAGCACGAGCTCACCGAGGTGCTGCGTCTGCAGGAGAACTCTCGCGGGCTCGAGTACTACGCCGGCTGGGCGCGCAGGTCAAAGCCCGAGGAATTCCCGCTGGCGGCCAGCGCGGCGCGCTCGGAGGCCGGGCACGCCCTCGATTTCGCGGCCCGCTCGATGATCAACGTCCACGGTGGAATCGGCGCGACGTGGGAGCACGACGCGCCGCTGTTCTTCCGCCGGGCTCAGCTCTCACGCCGGCTGCTCGGCGGGACCAAGGACGCGACCGACCGCGTGGCCGAGCAGACGTTGAGGGGCGCAGCCGCGGCGTAGCTTTCCGCGCGCTGAGCCGTCCGTGGGCGGGTGGCCACCCGCCCTAACGCAGCCTGGCGAAACTGCCGATAGGGGGAAACCACAGCAATTAGCGGCAGCGCGCAGCCGTTGATGACGGCGCGTTCCGCCAGACACTTAGGAGAGATCCGCTTCTTCGAGATTCGGTGTGCCAGTGCCAGTGCTGGCACCTCGGCGAGCATCAGAATCTCGAAAATCGGAAGGGCTACGGATGGCGTCGTTATTCATAATCGGGACCGGCCTCAGTACGCTCGCGGCAGTTGGGCTCCTGTTCAGGCCCGCGGACCGTCCAACCGTGAGCTTGCCGCGGGTCGGGGGGAGGCACTTCGGAGCGCGACGGCCGTTTCACGGTCGGCGATCGCTCCCCCAACGGGAGGAACCGGCATTTCCATCCGTCAGCGTGGTCGTCCCCACCCTGAACGAGGCGGACAGTCTTGCCTGGGTCCTCGAGCAGTTACCGCCGTGGGTATCCGAGGTGGTGCTCGTCGATGGACTGTCGACCGACCACACCGAAGCCGTTGCCCGTCAGGTTCGTTCTGAGCTGATCGTGGTCCATCAGTCCCAACGCGGAAAGGGGGCGGCCCTGCGCGCCGGCTTCGCGGCCGCAACCAGCGACATCGTTGTGATGCTCGACGCCGACGGAAGCACCAATCCCGCCGAGATGGACCGCTTCGTGGCTGCACTGCAAGGCGGCGCGGATTTCGTCAAAGGGTCACGCCAGCTCGGCGGCTCCGAGGATTGGACGCTGATCCGCCGCGCGGGCAACCGCGGCTTTGTCGAGCTTGTCAATCTCATTTACGGAAGCGATTTCACCGATCTCTGCTACGGCTACTGCGCGTTCTGGCGCCGCTCGCTCGGCGCCCTCGCGCTCACTGCTGACGGGTTCGAGATCGAAACCCAGCTGGTGCTGAACGCCGTCAAGGCTGGGCTGAAAATTCAGGAAGTTGCGAGCCTCGAGCTGCCCCGTCGTGCCGGGGCATCGAACCTGAACGCGTTCCGCGACGGCTGTCGCGTGCTCAAGACGATAATGGCCGAGAGGCCCGGGAGCGACTCGCGCCAGGCGGCGAGATCGGCCGCCATCAACCTCGAGCGCGTCACGCTTCCGACACCCGGCCGTGCCGGCTGGATGCCGGCGGGATCCGACCGTCGTCGCAACGCCGATCGCCGCAGAGCCGACCGCTCGGACTCGATCGAAGTGGGCCGGGAGCGACGCGGGCCGGATCGTCGGAAGCCACCTCATAGCACCGTGACGGTCTACCGCGTGGTCGAACCGCCGGTCGAGGTCGAGGTCGAGGTCGAGGTTGCGGTTGGGACCGAGGTCGGAGTCGACGTCGAAGTCGCCGCCTGATCGATCGTACGCCGGCGACGGAGGGCGACCGCGGCGAGCACCGCAATTGCGCCGGCGTACCAGCCATAGGCGATCGTGAAGCCGTGATCGGAGAGCGGCCATAGCAGCGAGACTCCGGGGCCCCCGGGCTCCGCGGCGTCGCGGACAAAGTGGACTGCCAGCGCCAGCGCGACGACCGTGGTGAACCGCCGGGCCTGGCGGTTGCGTAGCCAAGCGAGCGCGGCGACGACAACCAGGATCGTGCCCAGCGAGTGCGTATACGGCCGGGGGACGCCGTGCTCGAGGATGCCGGAGCCGAGGACGTGCGGCACGTGGTCGACGTCGATCAGGACCGAGCCGATCAGAACCGCGAGGAGGACGGGCCCCTCGAACCAGAGCCCGAAGGCCGCCAGCGCCACCAGTCCGGTGGCGAGGTGCGCAGGTTCGTCGAACAGGGCCTCGATGGCGTACGGCGCGCGCCAGCGCCAGATCAGCAGATCGGCGATCACGATGCAGGCCACGCAGATGAGCACCGTCCGCGTGGAGAGAAGCCGGGCTCGTGATCGACTCGGCATTGGCGTCAAGACACGGTAGCGGCGTACGTCGACATCGCCGCTGGGGACGGTAGCTTTGGCAGACATGGCGCCCGCAGCGATCGGCCCAACGCGCGGTCGCGACCTCCTTGTGCTCTGCTACCACGCTGTCAGCAGCAACTGGCCGGAGCTGGTTGCGATCGAGCCAGCCAAGCTGCAAGCCCAGGTTGAACGTCTGCTTCGTCGCGGTTGGACGCCAACCACGTTCACCGAGGCCATGGTCGCCCCACCGGGACGCAAAACGCTCGCGGTGACCTTCGACGATGCTTTCCTCTCCACCGTTCGGCTGGCCGCCCCGGTGCTGGACCGGCTCGGCGTCCCCGCGACGATCTTCGTGCCGACCGCCTTCCCGGATTCCGGCCGTCCGCTGAGCTGGCCTCATCTTGACCGGTGGCTCAATACTCCATACGAGCCCGAGCTCGAGTCCGCGTCATGGGCAGGTTTGACCTCGCTCCGCGAGGCGGGTTGGGAGATCGGCTCGCATACCGTTTCTCATCCTCGCCTGACCGAGCTCGGAGCAGCGGATCTCGATTCCGAGCTGCGTGACTCGAAGGCCGAGATCGAGCGTCACGTCGGCGAGCGCTGCCGGTCGATCGCCTACCCCTATGGCGATGTTGACGACCGGGTGGCCCGCGCCGCACAAGCCTGCGGATATGAGGCCGGCGCTGCCCTGCTGCCGGGACGACACAGCCACGATCGTCTCCGATTCCCGCGCGTGTTCATCCCTTCGAGGGAGCCGGATGTGCTCCATCGTCTTCATCTGCGCCGGACCGTACGCCGGCTGCAGTCGAGTGCGATCTGGCCGGGTGCCCAGGGATCGTAGTCCCGCGTCGCAGTCCAGGACGTAGGCGGCCCCGGCGCGTCATGTCGACGAAGACCGCAAGGCTCCCCGCGCTCTGGGCGGCGAGCCACGCCACGCCGGCGCCGGCGATCCCAAGTGGTGGGAGGAGCAGCCAAGCGACGCCGAGGGTGATTGCAGCCATCGCCAGGTTCGTCGCGGCGGCAAAACCCAATCGGTCCAGCGCGCGCAGCCTGGCGATGTAGAGATTCGTGATCGCATCCGGAACCGCGGAGACGGTAAGCAGGATCAGCAGCGTGCCGCCGTGGTTTGAGTACCTGGAGCCGAACAGGTCCAGGAGCGCATGGCCAGCGATGAAGAACAGCAGCATCATCGGAAGCAGCAGCGCCGCGGTGATCTTGACTGCCGAGCGCCCCAAGGAGTCGACGCGTTCGACGTCATGCGTTCCCTCGGCGAACAGGGCCGAGCCGACGGCGGAGGAGATGGTGAAAAACGCGCCGCCCAGCAACCAGGTCACATAGAAGTACGCGTTGTCCGCGGGCGAGCGCCGTGCGATCACGAAGATCGGCAACAGGGCGAACGGGATCACGTTGCCGAGCGTGGTCAGATAGTTGCCAAGATACGGTCGCACGGACAAGCGGAGAGCGGCGAGCGTGCCCCGAGAACTGAAGGTGAAGCGATAGCGCAGGCGGGGCATCAGCAGCACGTAGGCGAGCACCAGCGACAGCGCACAGCCGGCAACCCAAGATCCAAAGATGCTCAGGGCACTGCGGGCGGCGAACAGCGGGACCGCGATCACGAGCGCCAGCTTCAGTACGCCGAACGAGAAGTTCCTGGCGGTCATGTTCTCGCTCCGGCGCTCTGCGATGAACAGATAGTCGCTGATCAGCGACACGCTCCATAAGGCAACACCGAATGAGAACAGCAGGACGTAGGACACGCTCGCCCGAGTCACCGCCAGACTGGGTGAGATCGCAGGGAGGATGACCAGCGCGCAGAGCAGCGCGATGACGAATCCCGCGGTAGCTCCGGTGGCGATGCTCGTGCTGATCGTTCGAGACCAGTCAGCCTCGTTCCGGGCGCGCGGCAGGAGCTGGATCAGGGCCGGGCTGGTGCCCAGGTTCGCGATCGCGGCGATGAACGTCATTGCGGCGATCAGAGCCGCGGCGACGCCGACACGGTCCGCCGGGTAGGCGTGCGCTACGACGAGCCAGAAGACGTACCCGAGCCCGGAGTTGACTCCGGTGGTGAGCATGATGTAGCCGCTATTGCGCAGCAACGAATGCTGCGCCATCCAGGACCGCATCATCGTGCCGCGAGTCTACGGGTAGGTGGATACGGCTTAGACGGAGGACCGTCGAGACCCGCACCGGGCAGAGTCCGACCTGAACCGGCCCGGGCTCGAATGGGGGCCGTCGGCCCGGACCTTCAAAATCAACGGATGATCCGCCACGGCCAAGCACTCCCCGCCCGCCCTGGGGACGCCTGATGGCGGTCGGGCTTAGCTCCGAGCGGGTGCTGCCGCCGCCCGAGCTCGCCCACACCGAGCTCTCCGGGGAGCCGACCAGCACGACTCGCATCGGACTGGTCGCCCTGGTCATGGCCTGCGGCCTGCTCATCGTCTCCTATGCCGACAGCCGCGCTCGCCTCGGGCACGTAGCCGCCGGTTATGCGCTGCTGTGGGTGGGGCTGATAGCCATATTCGCGGCGGCCGTCGTGCACGCCTGGCGCGCCCCCAGTCGCCAGGAGTGCGTCGTCGTCGTCGTCCTTCTGGGCCTGGCCCTCTACATGGTGAAGGTCCTGCATAGTCCCCTGCACTTCACCGATCACGACGAGTTTTCGACGCTTCGGACATCCCTGGACATCCAGCGGCTGGGGCAGCCGTTTCATTACAACCCGCTGATCACCATTCACCCGTTTTTTCCGGGTCTCGAACTGGCGACGGCTGCGCTGTCCGCGCTCAGCGGCGTGTCACTGTTCGTGAGCGCCCTGGTCGTCATCGGGCTGATGCGCGTGGTGATGATGGTGTCGCTGTTCCTGCTGTTCGAACGCGCGGGCTCGTGGCGAATCGCTGCGCTCGCCACGGTTCTCTATGCCGCGAACCCGAACTTCGTGTTCTTCAACGCGCAATGGGCCTATGAGTCCTTCTCACTGCCACTGGCCCTGCTGGCGGTCGCACTGGCGGCGCGGGCGCCGTGGAGCCAGTGGGATGCAGGTGCGCGGGCCGCGCTCGGGCGCGTGTCGGCACGCTCGCTCCTGCTCCCGGGCGTCGTGGTGCTCACGGTGTTGGTGTCGCACCCGTTGACCTCGTATGCGTTGATCCTGCTCCTGCTGGTCTGGGCGGTGATCGACCGGGTGATGGCGGGGCGCGCAGGGGCGGTCGTCGATGCGGCGCTGGGAGCCCGCGCGCGGATGCCGCGTCGCATGGAACTCTGGCTTGTGGCCCTGTTCGCGTTGGGGCTGACGCTCGTGTGGACCGTGATATTCGGCCAAGCGGCGGCGGGGTATTTTGGACCAGTGCTGGGCAAGGCGGGCTCCTCCGCCTTGAACCTGCTCCTGGGGGACTCCGCCCCAAAGCATCTGTTCGCCGCCCCGGGCGTTCCCCCGACCCCCATCGCCGAGCGCTTGGTCGCGCTTGCTTCGGTGGGCCTGGCGCTCCTGATCCTGCCGTTCGGGCTCCTGCGGCTGCGGCGGGCGCTGACCCCGTTACGGGTGACGCTGGCGTTCGCTGCGCTGCTCTACGTCCCCTCACTGCCGCTGAGACTCACCCAGGCCGGCACCGAGATCTCCAACCGAGCGTCGGAGTTCGTGTACGTCGGGATTGCCTTCCTGGGAGCACTCGTGCTGAGCGCCGATTGGCGATGGTGGCGACCGTGGTCGCCCGGTTGGAGGCGACGCAGCTCCGCCGCAGTCGTGCTGATCCTTGCCGGGATCATCTTTGCCGGAGGCATCGTGATCGGTTGGGCGCGGTACTCGCGAGTCCCGGGCCCATACCTGGTTGTGGCCGACGAGCGGTCGGTTGAACCCGAGGGAACCGCGGCTGCCGTTTGGGCCAGCCAGCATCTGCCGGCGCATAACCGAATCCTGGTCGACCGCGCCAACGGACTCCTCATGGGGTCGATCGGCAACCAGAACCCAGTGGGTGGCGACCTCCTCGGGCACAACGTCCCGGGCGTGCTGCTCTCACCGACATTCGATGCAGCGGCCCGTTACGTGCTGCTCAAGGACCACCTTGGTGACGTAGTCGTGGACACCCGCCTTTCGACCGCGCTTCCGCTGGTGGGTGTGTACGTGGAGCGGGACGAACCGGGTGCCTATGAGCACACTCAGGCGCCCACGCGCGCCGGGCTGCTCAAGTACGACGGGATCTGTCCGATCCCGCTCGTGTTCGATAGTGGCAACGTCTTCATCTTCGGGACCGGCAACCTGGATCTGACCCACTGCCCGGCCACTGGGCCCTCCTCCTCGAGCGTTGCCACCGGCCAACTCAAACCCGGCTCTGTGACACTCGGCCATGCGGCACGTTGACAAAACCCCAATCAGAACGGCATCGGACATAGGTTGTCGAACGTAGTCCTGAACGCCACCGTCGTCGCGTCACTGGGCCGAACCCTCGGAGCGATCGTGCTGTTGGCACCGTTGGCAGTTGCTGCCGCTCGCTCCACGCCCGGGAGCCGCGACCCCGCGCTATCCGCGGTAACCGCGCTCGGGCTCGCCATCTGCTCGCTCGTGCTCGGCGGCCTCGTGCTGTCGTCCTTCTCCGGAGTGAGCCAGGTGGGCTGGCTTGGCGCGCTCGCAGTTGTGGACCTGCTGCTGCTCGGCCGCGCCGTGCACCGCGGGAAGGGTGCGACCGGTTTCCTGCGCCGTCCCGCTCGAGAGCGGGTGCGAAGGCCACGACCACGGGCACTGCCCACGCTGCTCGTCGCCGCCGCGCTCGCGCTGGTCGTCGTCTCCGTTCTGTTCTCAACTGCGAGCGCTCGGCGGCAGGAGCGGCAGTCAGAGTTCACCCAGCTTTGGATGATCCCCACCGCGGGCGGCGGCCAGTCCACGGCCGAGATCGGGGTTAGGAATCTTGAGGGCCGGACGACGAGCTACATGCTGGTCGTCGCCATCGCTGACCGCGTGCTGTCGTCGACGCCACTGCGTCTGGGTTCGTCCCGGACCTGGACCACGGTGGTGCCGCTGATATCAACGCCGCAGCGCCAGCTCCTCACCGCAAAGCTGTACCGCGCCGGTGAATCCTCGCCTTATCGCACCACCGACCTGTGGACTCCCGCCTCTTGAGGTGCTGGGCCTGCATAGCGGTGAGCGCCGTTACCGCGTTGGCCTTGGCTGCGTCGGCTCAGGGTCAGGGGATAGCGATCGGGGCCAGAATTCCCGGAGCGCCTGAACACCCTGGGCTGATCGACTCCTACGCGCGCGCCGTCGGCCGAGCGCCGGCGATCGTGTCCTACTACCGCGAGTGGAACCAGGCGGTCTTCGATGCTGCCTCTCTGCATGCGATCAGCAGGCGGCACGCGGTGCCGATGATCACCTGGGAGCCCACGGTCAACGGCTGGCAGCGTGGTGATACCGCCACCATCCTGCGGACAATCGCCACCGGCGGAGCCGACCGCTACCTTCGAGCGACGGCGAGGGCGGCGCGGCGCTGGCCGGCGCTCACCTTCCTGCGCTTCGCTCCAGAGATGAACGGCAGCTGGTCGCCCTGGGGCGTTCGTACACCCGGTAACAGCGCGGCGGTTTACGTCGCGGCGTGGCGGCACGTGGTCAGCATCTTCCGATCCGCTGGTGTCCACAGAGTCAAGTGGGTGTGGTGCCCAAACGTCGATGACAACGGCGTGCTTCCGTTCACGCGGCTCTACCCCGGCGATCGCTGGGTGGACTGGGTCGGGATGGACGGCTACAACTGGGGCGGCTCCTACGGCTGGCAGTCGTTCACCGCGATCTTTGCGTCCTCGTATGACACGCTGGCTCGTCTAACGACGAAGCCGATGATGATCGCCGAGACCGGGTCCGGGGAGAACGGCGGAAGCAAGGCAGCCTGGATCACCCAGACGTTCAGCCACGAGCTTCCGAAGTTCAGCCGGCTCGCCGCGCTTGTCTGGTTCAACGGCGGGGGCGATACCGGCGCGGATTTTCGGTTCAACAGCACCGCCGCTGCCGCGAAGGCCTTCCGCGCTGCGCTCAGCTCGCCTCGCTACGCTGCCGGCGCAGACTCTCTGCCCGGCTTGGCAGTCCGCCGACGGCCGTTCCGCTCGATCGTGTCCCCGCCGGCCCCCAAGCACGGCATCGCCCGCGCGGTGGACCTCGCCCGGCGCAACTGGTGGGTGTTGGCCGCTGCAGGAACCCTTGTCGCGCTGGCAGCGCTGGCGGTACTCCGAAGGCGCAGCCTCACCCCGCGCCCCCATAGCTGAGCGCGGTCTGAGTAGCCGATGCCGGTGTTAGCCTTCAGCAATTCACGGATGAGATCTCGGCGCCATGTCAGCGAGCCGCCCTCTCCCGGGTTCACGCCGGTGCGGGTGGATCTCGTCGAGATCGGATCACCGCTTCCGCCTCTTCCCTCCGAGGATCCGGAAACGGGCGTGTCGTACTCATCGTCGCTGTGCCTCGTGCGCCTGCACGGAAGACCGCTCGGCCTGATCGAGCTTGACCTGCCGGCCGGTGGGATCCCGGCGGAGCAGCTGGCAGCGCGCATCGAGGGCGAGCTGAGTGAGCAGGTGGGTCAGCACCTCAGCGCTGACGGCTTCCCGCCGAGCGAGCTGACCGCCGACGGGCTCGCGGCCCCCGATCAGCCGCGATGTATCGCTGCGCGAGAGCAGCTGCTGACGCGTGCGCCCACCGTCTCGGTCGTGATCATCACCCGGGACCGCCCCGCTCGGGTACGGGCGACCGTTCGCTCGATCCTGGCAGGCCGCTACCCAAAGGATCGCTACGAGGTGATAGTCGTCGACACACCTTCTGAAAGCGGGACGCTGTCGCTGTCGGCGGAGGACGAAGACCTCGACGGCCAGGTTCCGATTCGGGTGGTGGAGGAATCCCGGCCGGGCGTATCCCGGGGCCGGAACACAGGTCTCGACCAGGCAGGCGGTGAGTTTGTCGTCTTCGCTGACGATGACGTTGACGTCGATCCCAACTGGCTCGCGACATCGATCAGCGCCTTCGGGGAGGGCGATCATGTCGGGGCGAGCTCCGGCATGACACTGCCTGGCGCCCTGGCGACGCCTTCGCAGCGCTGGTTCGAGGGTTTTGGCGGGCTCCAGCGCGGCTTCGAAACCCGCGTCTACGACATCAATGAGCCTCCCCCGGATCAGCCCCTGTTTCCGTTTGCCGTGGGCGAACTCGGAAGCGGGCGGAGCATGGCGTTCCGTCGCGATCTGCTGAAGGAGCTTGGAGGTTTCGATCTGGCCCTCGGTCCGGACACGCCGACGCTGGCCGGCGAAGACATCGAAGCGCTTTGGCGTGTCTTGCTCTCGGGCTGGGAAGTCGTGCATGAACCGGCGGCGATCGTCTGGCACGAGCACCCTGCGCACTACGAGATGCTCCGGCGGCGTATGTGGGGCTACGGCGTCGGTCTCACCGCCTGCCTGACCAAAGGGGTCACGCAGCATCCCGAGCTGCTCACGAACCTCGTGCGCAAGCTGCCTCGCGGCCTGGCGTTCGCGCTGTCTCCGAAGTCGGACAAGAACCGCAAACGGCAGCGCGACTACCCGCCGGAGCTGATCCGCCTCGAGCTGCTGGGACTGGCTTACGGCCCCATCGCCTACTCCCGGAGCCGGTGGCAGCGGCGAAGCCGGAACGCCGATGGCGATGCCCGGCGCAGCCATTGATCGAGCCTCGCCCACCGCTGCGGGCGCTGATCGTCACGGACTATTACCGACCCCTGATCGGCGGGTCGATTCAGAGCCTCGAGCAGCTGGCTCGACACCTCACGGCGCGAGGTCACACCGTCGAGATTGCCACGTCGTGGCAACCCGGGCTCGCGCCGGTTGAAACTCTCGCGGGCGTGCGTGTACATCGTCTGCGAGATGTGAGCAGCCGGATGCGCTGGGTGTCCGAGGATCCGTACAAGCACAACCCGCCACCGTTCCCGGATCCCGAGTTGAGCGTCCGGATGCGTCGTCTGATCCGGCGCTTTCAGCCCGATCTGGTTCACACTTATGGCTGGATCTCGCACTCCGCGGCGGCGGCTCTGCTCGGGACGAAGATTCCGCTCCTGCTCTCCGCCCGGGACTACGGCAACATCTGCGCGCTCGGCACTCTGGTCCGCAAGGGGGAGCTCTGTTCCGGCCCCGCGCCCGCCAAGTGCCTGGCCTGCGCCGGGTCGAGATACGGCGCGGCCAAGGGCACCGTCGCCGTCGCGAGCGTCTTTGCCGCCCGTCCGCTGCTGCGGTCCAGGACGACCCAGCTTCACGCGGTCAGCCGGTTCGTGGGGGCGATGATGGACCGATACCTGCGTATCCCACAAGCGCGGTCGGTCGTGATTCCGAACTTCCACGAGGACGAGGCCGGCCGGCCGGTGGATCCGGCGCTGCTCGCGCAGCTGCCGCAGGAGCCGTTCATCCTCTTCGTCGGGGCCTTTCGGCGGATCAAGGGGATCGATGAGCTGTTCGCGGCCTACGGCAGCCTCGAGAATCCGCCGCCGCTGGTGCTCGTGGGAACGCGGATGACGGACACGCCGGAGCGGTTCCCCGACGGTGTGACCGTGATCACCGACGTGCCCCATGCCACCGTGATGGCCATCTGGGAGCGCTCACTATTCGGAGTTTCTCCGACCGTGGCCCCGGAGCCGCTGGGGAACGTCGTCCACGAGGCGATGAGTTGCGGCCGGGCGATGATCGGAACAAGACCCGGCGGCCACGAGGACATGATTGAGGACGGGGAGACCGGGCTGCTCGTCCCGGCCGGAGACTCGGTCGCGCTCGCGCAGGCGATGGCTCGTCTGATTGAGGAGCCGGAGCTCCGTGAGCGAATCGGTACCCGCGCACGCGAACGGGCGAAGATGTTCACCCCGCAGTCCATCATCCCCAGACTCGAGAACCTCTACTACGACACCGTCAGCCTCGGCGGGGATGACAGCCGGACCTCAGCCGCGTGGCGCAGGACAGCGCGGGCTGTCCTAAACGGTCGGAATCGCCTCGAACGATGACCCGCTGAGGCTGTAGAGGGACGAATCGACCGCCGTGCGGAAGGCGCTGAGCGAGCTGCTCGAGCTGTCCACCAACCAGTTGAATCCGTCGTAGTTCTTGTTGAACCACACCACTGCGCGGATCCGCGGGAACCGGTTGGGCAGCTCGGTCTGGAGCGCGCTCGTGATCCAGGCGGCCTTGCTCCCCCCTTGCTCGACCGATCCCGTTTCCGCGACCATCATCGGCTTGGAGGTCAGGGACGTCATCGCTGTGTACGAGGCGGAGAAGACCTGGGTGAAGGACTGCCAAGTGTTGTTCGTCGTGGACCCGAAGTTGTACCCGTCGACGGCAACCCAATCCACGTATGCATCGCCCGGATACAACTGTTGGAACCCGGGAGTGCCGCTGTCCATCTCGTTTGGCGACCAGACAAAGCGAACGTTACTGGCGCCATGGGCGCGGAAGACGGTAACGATATGCCGCCAGGCAGCGATGAAATCGGCAGCCGTGTTGCCGTTTACCCCTAGACCCCAGGGGAACCAGTGGCCATTCATCTCCTGAGCGAAGCGCAGAAAGACCGGTTTGCCCCAAGCGGCTGCGGCCTGGGCGTCGGCAATGATGGTCGAGTCGTAGCTCCCACTCGTGATCGCCTTCAAGGGGATGCTCGTGTGATCGGGATTCCACGGCTCCCAGGTCACCATCGGCGCTTCGCCCCGTGAGTCGAGCGCCTGAAGCTCCGGCGCGCTGAAGATCTGCTCGGTGAAGTAGCGGTACCACATGACGATCGACGGCTTGCGGCCGACGTTGGCGCTGAACTGGTCGAGCAGCGAGGGGTACTCGGGTACGCCGGAGATATACGCGCCGTAGGCAAGCGGCTGTGAGGCAGACGCCTGGTGTTGTGCGGTCGACGCCTGAGGCTGGGTTGAGAGCGGGGCGGCGAAGACCTGGCTGCTGCTCGGTGTGCGCGGCTTGAGCAGGCGCACCGAGGCCGAAACCCGAGGGGCGCCGCTGTGGCCGGAGAGGCGAG
This sequence comes from Solirubrobacteraceae bacterium, assembly GCA_036564325.1. Lineage (GTDB taxonomy): Bacteria > Actinomycetota > Thermoleophilia > Solirubrobacterales > Solirubrobacteraceae > Palsa-465. The sequence continues at coordinate 17,903 of DATCPD010000174.1, forward strand.
CGGTGAGCGGCTGGCCGGCGAGCCTGATGCTCATCCGGATGTGGACGCGCTTGTGGGTGACGACCACGCCACGGCGTCTAACGTGCTGGACCACGACGACGACACGCTCCCGCCGGACGCTGCGTGGTGAGGCGACCGAAAAGTCAAGCTTGTAGAGCCCGGGGGCGGCGACGTGACGTTGCAAGGTCCACGTCTTGGAAGGATGGACGGCATGGGCGGCGGCGGGCGCCACCGCTGCCACTGCGGCAACGATCGCGCAGGTGAAGGTACGGAAACAGCGCCGCGCCCAGGTCTTGATCTCTGCTTCCACACGCCTTCATCGGTGCAGGGCCACTCATCAGGAAGGACATGTGCTGTCTTTCGAACGTCTGTCCACCACGGAGGAGAGCAGTTCCGCGCCCCTCGACCGCTAAGCGGGGCCGGGTTCACCGCTCCATCGGAGCCGTACCCTCTGCTCGAGGTACGAGAGCGCCGTTATCGCCAGACCAGCGACGATCACGGTCGCCCGCAGCAGCCCGATCGGATGACCCCGGGCGGCCTGCCGCAACTCCCGTGCCACCGCCCGTGGCAGCGCAGATCGCACGTAGGCGCGCTCGGACGCGAGGCCCTCGCTGGGGCCTGCGAGCCCTGTCAGGATCGCCTTGGCCGCGGCCTCAAGGCGGCAGCGCCGGACAAAGTACCGCCCGGTCGTCCGCTCGGCAGGGACGGCGTGGCGCGCCCGCGCCGATGGGCGGTAGGCCCAGTACCCGCCTGGATGCAACCGCGCCGCGCGAATGCAGAACTCCGTTTCCTCGGCGGTTCCGGACATCTTGGTGCCGCGGTTGGTCCGGGCAAGCCTCGGCTCGAAGCTCCCCGTGCGCGCCAGCACGGCGGCGCGCATTGACATGTTGGCGCCGATCGGGTTGCGGATCCGCCCGCCCGTGCTGGGCAGACCCGCGTAGGTGCAGCCGACCACCCAGTAGAACTCCGGCGGCAGCCATCGCGGCTGATTTGCCACCCACGCCGGCTCCACCGATCCGCCGACCCCCAGTGCGTGGGGATCGTCATACGGGGCGACCAACTCCTCGAGCCAGTTCGGATCGGCGATCGCATCGTCATCGAGAAACGCGAGGATCGTCGAGGTTGCGAGCTCTGAACCGGTTTGTCTGGCTCCGGAAAGTCCCGGTCCGTGGCGGTTCGCCAGCACGGTCGTGCCCGGGAGTTCCGCCTCGGCACGGTGCTGCAGAGCCTCGTTCCCGTCGATAACCAAAATGATTTCGCGCGCCGGAAGGGTCTGGCGGCGCACCGAGACGACCGCTTGAGCGAGCATCTCCCAACGCTCGAGCGTGAAGGCGCAGATGATCACCGAAACGTCCACCGAACCGCGGACCTTACGTCAAACTTCGAGGCCTGACGATGGCGGGCTGGTCATAGCGGCCGACTGGCTCTATTATTGTGAATCCGGATTCACCGGCACCTGCGCACGGCTCGGACGCCCCGGGCCAGACGTCCGAGAGGAGACAGGATGACCACCGTCGACATAACCGATCCGGCTCGCGAGGTGCGCAATCAGGCCCCGCCGCTGCAGCCGATCGATCTGTTCGAGTCTGACCTGGCCCTGCGCGAGGCCCTCGAGCGGGAGGGCGGCGGCTGGGGGGTCGACCGAGCGCATGAGGCTGGGACGGCGGCCGGCAGCGTGGAGGCGCGGGAGCACGGCCTGCGCGCCGAGCGCAACCTGCCGATTCTCCGCACCCACGACCGCTTCGGCAACCGCGTCGACGAGGTCGAGCTCGATCCGTCCTGGCACTGGCTGCTGCAGGGGGCGGTCGAGCGGGGGATCCACGGCCTGCCCTGGCGAGAACCGCAGCCGGGAGCCCATGTCGTGCGCGCGGCGCTGTTCACGCTTTGGAGCAACGCCAACGCGGGCGTGATGTGCCCGGTCTCGATGACCTATGCGGCCGTTCCGGCGCTGCGCGACGGAGCCCCGGAGCTCGCGGCCGAGTGGGAGCCCCGGTTGACCCGGCCCGACTACGCGACCGGCGCGCTGGCCGGGATGGCCATGACCGAGCGCCAGGGCGGCTCGGACGTGCGGGCCAACATCACCCGCGCGGAGCCGCTGGGCGACGACGTCTACGAGCTGCACGGCCACAAGTGGTTCTGCTCCTATCCGCCGTGCAACGTCTTCCTGATCCTGGCCCAGGCCCCCGCGGGCCTCAGCTGCTTCCTCGTGGAGCGCGGTCCCGGGATGGAGTTCCAGCGGCTCAAGGACAAGCTCGGGACGCGCTCGCTTCCCTCGTCGGAGGTCGAGTTCCGCGGGATCCACGGCCGCCTGGTGGGTGAGGAAGGCCGCGGCGTCCCCGCGATCATCCGGATGGTCAACCACACCCGGCTCGACTGCCTGCTCGGATCGGCTTCCGGGATGCGCCGCGGCACGCTCGAGGCCATTCACCACGCACGCCGCCGCTCCGCCTTCGGTCAGCTGCTGGTGCAAGCGCCGGCGATGCAGAACGTGCTGGCCGACCTGGCCATCGAATCCGAAGCGGCCACCGTGAGCGCGATGCGGCTGGCGCGGAGCTACGACGATCCCGAACAGGCAGCGTTCCGGCGGTTCGGGACGGCCGTGATGAAGTACTGGGTCTGCAAGCGCGCCGCGGCTCACGCGGCGGAGGCGCTCGAGTGCCTCGGTGGCAACGGCTTCGTCGAGGAATCCGGTCTGCCGCTGCTCTACCGCGACTCGCCGCTGAACTCGATCTGGGAGGGATCGGGCAACGTCGCAGCCCTCGACGTGCTGCGCGCGCTGGTCAAGGAACCCGAAGGGCTCCCGGCCTTCCTGGCCGAGTGTGATCTGGCCGCGGGCGCCGACCGGCGTCTCGATGCGCATATGCAGCAGCTGCGCGAACGGACGCAGGCGGTGTTCGCCGGCGGCGAACCGCAGTTCCAGGCGCGCCGGCTGGTCGAGGAGCTGGCCGTCGCCCTGCAGGGATCGCTGCTCGTGCGCCATTCGCCCCCGGCCGTGGCGGACGCGTTCTGCGCGGCCCGGCTGGCGGGCCAGGGCGGGCGGGTCTACGGGACGCTTCCCAGCGGCGTCGAGGCGAGCGCGATCATCGAGCGCGCGCTCCCGGCGTGAGCGTCGTCGAGTACGAGGTCACGGGGCGGCTCGCCCGCCTGACCCTGAACCGACCGCACCGCGGCAACGGAATCACCCGGGAGCTGGCGAGCGAACTCGAGCGGTCCGTGGAACGCGCGGACCTCGATCCGGCCGTGCACGTCCTGCTGCTGGCGGGCCGTGGCAAGGGGTTCTGCGGCGGCTATGACCTCGTGCAGAGCGCCGAGGGCCAGGGCGGCCTCGGTCCCGACGGTCCCGCCGCCGGCCCTGAGGCACCGCCCGGGTCGCCGCTCGACCCCGCTGTGATGATGGCCAATCACGATCCGACGGGCACGTGGGATCCGATGGTCGACTACGCGATGATGAGCCGGAACGTGCGCGCGTTCATGTCGCTGTTTCACTGCTCCAAGCCGGTGATCTGCAAGGTGCACGGGTTCTGCGTGGCCGGCGGGACCGACATGGCGCTGTGCTCCGACCTGCTGGTGATCGCCGCCGACGCCAAGATCGGTTACCCGCCCGCCCGCGTATGGGGGTCCCCGACGACCTCGCTCTGGGGCTATCGGCTCGGCCCTCAGCGCGCCAAGCGTCTGCTGTTCACCGGCGACTCGCTGTCGGGGACCGAGGCGCTCGACTGGGGGCTGGCCATCGAGGCGCCGGCGCCTGAGGAGCTGGACGAGCGTGCCGAGGCGCTGGCGCAGCGAATCGCCCAGATGCCGCTCAACCAGCTGCAGATGATGAAGCTGCTGGTCAACCAGTCGCTGTACTCGCAGGGCCTGCACTCGACTCAGGTGCTCGGGACCGTGTTCGACGGGATCGCCCGGCACACCCGCGAGGGCTACGCGTTTCAACAGCGGGCGGCGCAGGGCGGCTTCAAGCAGGCCGTCCGCGAGCGCGACGAACCTTTCGGCGACGCCGGGCCGTCAACGTACAAGGGATGACCGAGGAACTGCTCGCACCCACGCGCTCGCGCCTGCTGGCGGCCGCCCAGGAGCTGATCGAGGAGGGTGGCTACGGCGCTGCGTCGGTGATCGCGATCGCCGACCGTGCCGGAGTCGCGGCCGGCACCCTGTACCGGCACTTCAGCTCCAAGGAGGAGCTGTTCGTGGAGCTGTTCCGGTCGGTGTGCGACCGCGAGGTCCGCGCGATGCGATCAGCGGCCGAGCAGATGCACCCGGATGCCCCCTACGCGGACCGGCTCGAGACCGTGCTGGCGACGTTCGCCGAGCGCGCCATGCGCCGACCGCGTCTGGCCTGGGCCCTGATCGCCGAGCCGGTCGACCCGCGGGTCGACGCCGAGCGACTCGCCTACCGCGAGCAGTATGCCGAGCTGATCGCCGAGGGCGTGCGCGCAGGCGTGGCCGCCGGTCAGCTGCCCGAGCAGAACGCCGAGCTGATCGCGGCCGCATTGGTGGGGGGGTGCGGGGAAGCCCTGGTCGGGCCGCTCTCGGCCCTGGCCGGAACGCGACCGTCGAGCGCCGAGGTGATCGCCGCACTGCGGATGTTCGTGCGCCGGGCCGTGGGTGCGGGCGGATGAACGCCACCGTGCGTGTGGAGCGCAGCGGCCCGGTGAGCACCGTGCTCCTGTCCGTCCCCGGTCGGCGGAACGCCGTCGATGGAGCGACCGCAGCGGCGTTGGCCGACGCATTTCGCTCCTTCGAGGCAGATCCGGACGCCGCGGTGGCGGTGCTGCATGGGGAGGGCGGCACGTTCTGCGCCGGCGCAGATCTGAAGGCGGCCGGAACTCCGAAGGGAAACCGGGTGGCGCGCGAGGGCGACGGGCCGATGGGACCGACGCGCATGCGCCTGAGCAAGCCGGTGATCGCCGCCGTCGCCGGGCACGCCGTCGCCGGAGGGCTCGAGCTGGCACTGTGGTGCGATCTGCGCGTCGCCGAAGCGGATGCCGTGTTCGGCGTCTTCTGCCGGCGCTGGGGAGTGCCGCTGATCGACGGGGGGACCGTGCGCCTGCCGCGACTGATCGGGGTCAGCCGAGCCATGGACATGATCCTGACCGGTCGTGCGGTGAGCGCGGCGGAAGCGCTCGAGATGGGTCTGGTCAACCGGCTCGTCCCGGCGGGCGACAGTCGGGCGGCGGCTGAAGCGCTGGCCCACGAGCTGGCTCGCTTTCCGCAGGCGTGCCTGCGCGAGGACCGTCTGTCGCTGCTCGAGCAGGACGGTCGGGACGAGAGCGGCGCGCTGGCCGGCGAGTTCGAGCACGGGATCCGCTCGCTGGCCGAGGTTCAGGCGGGGCTCGAGCGGTTCCGTGGCGGAGCGGGCCGGCACGGCTCGTTCGAGGGTTAGCCGGCGATGGCGCGGAGCCTTGCAATCGCCCGGGAAGAGAGTAGATTCGGAGGCCGCTGAGGGCTGGCGGCCCTGTCCGCGGACGGGGAAGTCAGGCATCCGCGCAGGGCCCAAGAGCGCGTTCGCGGCGGCCGATGGCGGCATGCGGGGGTGGTCGCAGAGCAATGACTACCACGGAGTTGTCATGTCGCAATCCTCGCGCGCCGATCTGGGTCATGCGTTCTGTAGCTATTGCGGATATCCGCCCCCCGGCCGGTCGCGAATCCGCACCCATCTGGTGTGCGTGCGCTGTCAGCTCGGATCGGTGCTGCAGACGATCCCGGGGGCCGAGCCGCATTTTGACGAGCCGTTCGTGATCGTCGACGAGGAGCTCACGGTTCGGTCAGTCTCCCTCCAGGCCGAGGCGGTCCTCCTGGTCTCCGAGCCGCAGAGTTTCGGAGCCCCGCTCGAATCGTTCCTGATCTCCGAATGCGCCGAGGACGAGCTGGCTGCGCAGATCGCGCGGGCGGTGGCGGGGACGCCCGAGCGCGCAGCGCTGGAGCTCCGCACGGCGGGCGAACCCGAGGTCCGCTTCAGGGCCCGCGTCAGCAGTTGCGGGCCGCCGGCTGCTGCCCTGCTGGTGCTGACTCCGGTCGCCGTCGCAGCTGCGCCGGCCGCGGACGAGGAGCTCGTGAATCTGATCTGCGCCCTGGACGACGCCCGCCAGGGCTTGTCGCGGGTCGCCGGCGAGGGATTCGAAGACGCGCTGGACACCGTCGCGCAGGTGCGGGTGCTCCTCGAGCGGATTGAGCAGGGCCTTCTCGCCCTCGTGCGCCAACACGGACCCGCTGCCCCGGAGGTCAACGGCAAGGTGAGCTACCTGTTCCCGCGCGATCCGCAGGCGGCGTCCGACGCCTTGCCGAGGCATGTGCGCCGGCGTCGCGCGAAAGACAGAGCGGCCTTGCGCCCGCCCCGGCGCGGCGATTGACCCGGCCAGCCGCGGGCCTCGACCTCGCTGTTTCTGACAGTAGGTTGAATAAATACTCAACCATGCGTCGAGCTACTCGCGGTTGGGTAGCTACGGGCCATGAGCGTCTCGAGCACGATCGACGCCCTGCTTGACCGCACGATCGCGCTGGGCTACGGCAACCCTGGGGTGGGCGTCCGCCGGCACCTGGACTGGAGGCCGGCGGAAGTGCCGCGGATGGACGGCCGGGTGGTGCTCGTAACCGGAGCGGCCTCCGGGCGGGGCCTGGCCGCGGCCCGGGGCTTTGCCCAGCTGGGGGCCTCGGTCCGGGCTCTGGCGCGCAGCGAGGAGCGCGCCCGGGATGCCGTGGCCATGATCAACCAGGCGGTCCCGGGGGCCGCCGCGCAGCCGGTGGCCTGCAACCTCAGCAGCCTGAAGGAGCTGCGTGAGTTCTCCGAGCGCTTCCACGCGCAGGAGCGGCGACTCGATGTTCTGGTCAACAATGCGGGCGTGATGCCCCCGGAGCGCGCCCGCTCCGCGGACGGCCACGAGCTCATGTTCGCCACCCACGTGCTGGCGCCGTTCGCTCTCACGGCGCTGCTGCGCGACCTGCTCGAGCACAGCGCCCCGGCGCGCGTGATCAACGTCAGCTCGGGCGGGATGTACAGCCAGAGCCTCCCCGCCGGCGATCTGTAGTCCGACCAGGCCACGTACAGCCCCAAGCGCCTGTATGCACGCACCAAGCGCGAGCAGGTCGTGATCACCGAGCGCTGGGCGCGGGAGCTGGAGGGGACCGGCATCGTCGTCCACGCGATGCACCCCGGCTGGGTCGACACCGAGGGCGTGCGCAACTGGATGCCGGTGTTCCGGACGCTGACTCGCCTGATCATCCGCGATCCCGACGCGGGAGCCGACTCGATTGTGTGGCTCGGCGCCGCGGAGGAGCCGCTGCGCAGCAGCGGAAGGTTCTGGCACGACCGCCGGATCCGCCCAACCAATTACCGGCTGGGTGCGAGCGAGGACACTCCGCAGGAGCGCGAGGAGCTCTGGCACTACTGCCGGACGCTGCTTCAGGCAGCCGACATCCCGGTTCCGGGTTAGGTCACACCGGCGACCAGGCCCAGGCCAGCAGCTCGGCCACGTGCTCGGTGGTCATGCCGGCGGCCGGAGTGGTGGGGACGAGCAGGGTTGGGCCCGCCCGCGCAGCCGCCCAGTCGCGGCAGCGCTGGTCGAGCGCGTCGTCGATCCACGCCAGCGGGCGGCTCGGTCCGGCGAAGGCGTCAATCGCGTCCAGCTTCCAATGCGCTCGGGACCGCCCCACATCACGCTCGAATGTGAGAAACGGCAGCTCTGCGGGTAGGCCCAGCGCCCACGGAAGGTGTTCGTTCGCCTTCTCCTCCCAGCCCGTGCACCAGACGAGCTCAAACGCCCCCGACAGCGTCCGCAGGTGTTCCCCCGCACTGGCCGAAAGAAAGTGGGCGACTCCGTCGACCATCACAAACCGCCCGGCCGGAGGCTCGATGAGACCAAAGCCGAACAGCGAGATCACGCCGTCCACGTCGACCATCAGCACCGGCTCACACATATGAGCCTCTTATCTGGACTCGCCACCCTCTCAGCGATGCCATCGCCGCCCAGACTGTCACGGACTAGCCAATTCGGTGTGTTAGGCCACGCGGATTCAAGCCTGGTGACCGTGCTGCCGAGTTCAGGCGTAAGGCAGTTCCCCCCCTCACCGGATACCGCGCCAATTCAGCTATGACTCCAATCTTCGGCATCCTGCTCGCGCTCGCCTGCGCCCTGGCCACGAACGTTGCCTTTCTGTACAAGCACCGTGGTGCCTGCGCAGCCCCCGCGGTGGACATGCGCCGGCCGCTCTACAGCGCCGCAGCGCTGTTCCGCTCGCGCCTGTTCGCGATCGGGATGCTGATCGCCGTCGCGGCCTGGATCTTCCACGTGGCCGCGATGTCGCTCGCTCCGCTCTCGCTTGTGCAGGCGGTGCTCGCCGGCGGCGTCGTGCTGCTGGCCGTGATGGCGGAGAAGATGTTCGGCCTGCGGATCGGTCGCAAGCAGTGGCTCGGGCTCGGGCTCACGGCCTTCGGACTGATGCTTCTGGGCCTGACGCTCCCGGTCGAGCACGGCGTCCATTCGCGCTTCTCCGTACCGGGGATGATCGCCTTCGAGGCGGCGCTGGTCGTGGCGGGAACCCTGCTGATCATGGGGCCGCGCATCGGCGCGCCCCGCCAGCACCACGGCTACATGCTCGGAGCTGCCGCGGGGATCCTGTTCGGGGTCTCCGACGTGGCGATCAAGGCCATCTCCGGCCTGATCGGTGCGTCCGGACCGGCCGGGCTGCTGACGCCCTGGACGCTGCTGACAGTCGCCGCGTCGATCGCCGCCTTCTACGCCTCGGCCAAGGGCCTTCAGGACGGGGATCCCGTCCCGGTCATCGCGATCACCGGCACGGCGGCCAACATCGCCGGCATCGTCGGCGGGATCATCGTCTTCGGCGACCCGATGGCCGGCAACCCGGTGTCGCTGGTCGTGCAGTGCATGGCCTTCGTGCTGGTGCTGGGCGCGGCCTGGCTGATGCCCGCGCCCGTGCGGGCCGCCCGCGTCGCGGCCTAGCCGTAGCCCGGCCCAAACCGGCGCGGAGCCCGCCAGGGCGGAGCGCTCTATTAGTTACTTAAGCGCTGCTGCCTTCGAGCAGCACCCGCGCCACCTGCTGCGGATCGTCGTAGGTCGGCACGTGCCCGCATCCGTTCAGGGTGAGGATCCGCGCCGAGGGGATGGCCCGCGCCGCGCGCTTGGCCTGATGCGGAAGGAGCAGGTGGTCGCGCTCGCCCCAGGCGATCGTCACCGGCACCGTGATCTGCTCGCCGCCGGAGAACGGGACGCGGTTGATCGCGGCCAGCGTCTGATCGAACCACGGCGCGCCCGCGAGATCGCGCACCACGGGAACGATCTCCGAGAGCGGAATCCGCTCAGGATGCGCCGCGAGCTGCATGAACGCGAGATGGCGAATGCGCGGCCGGGCCAGAATCCGGTCGGCTTTGGCGGCGATCAGGCGGCTCGCTTTGGCCGCGAGGGCCAGCGAGCTGCGCTGGAAGATGCCTTCCAGGCGGTTGTGGAAGCCGGCCGGGGAGAGCGCGGTGGCGCTTGCCACCCGGCCCTGCCGGGCCAGCTCGAGGGAGATCCAGCCGCCGAGGGAGTTGCCGGCGACATGCGGGCGCTCCAGCTTGAGCTCGTCGAGGAATTCGCCCACCAGCGCGGTCAGCGACTCGATCCCCGCCGGCGTGCCGGGTGGAGGCATCGCCGAGCTGGCGAAGCCCGGCAGGTCCACGGCGATCACCTCTCGGTGGGCCGCGAGCGGCTCGAGCACCGGGAGCCATGCCTGCCAGCGATGGCCGATCCCGTGGAGCAGGACGAGCGGTTCGCCGGCTCCGGAGCGATGATGATTCAGGTACATAGCGAAACCCTAACCGGACAACCGTTGCGCCCCAGTACCGACGATAAGGATAATTGAGACACCGAGGCGGCGGCAGTACCGTTGTACAAAACGGCAAACCCGTCGGAGGAGACGCATCGTGAGCATCGAGCAGGCAGTTCGAACCGGGACGGGAACGCTGCAGGAGCAGGCCCGCCGGCACCTATGGATGCATTTCACCCGTATGGGCGCCTACGCCGACCATGAGATCCCGATCATCGTGCGCGGGGACGGCTGCTACGTCTACGACGAGCACGGCAACCGTTACCTCGACGGACTGTCTGCGCTGTTCTGTGTGAACATCGGACACGGCCGAGCCGACGTCGTGCAGGCGGGCGCGGACCAGGCCAAGGACCTGGGGTTCTTCACCAACTGGTCCTACGCCCACCCTCCGGCCATCGAGCTGGCGGCCCGGGTCGCCTCGCTGGCTCCCGGCGACCTCAACCGCGTGTTCTTCACCAGCGGCGGCAGCGAGGCCGTCGAGTCGGCGCTGAAGCTCGCGCGGCAGTACTACAAGCTGCGCGGCAAGGCCAACAAGCACAAGGTCATCGCCCGCGAGATCGCCTACCACGGAACCACCCTGGGAGCGCTGTCGGCCACCGGCATCACCGCGCTGCGCGAGCCGTTCGAGCCGCTGGCTCCGGGCGGCTGCCACGTGCCCAACACCAACACCTACCGGCTGAAGCCGGGCATGACCGAGGATCTGCTGGCCGACACGATCGCCGATCGGATCGAGTTCGAGGGACCGGACACGGTCGCGGCGGTGATCCTCGAGCCGGTCCAGAACGCCGGCGGCTGCTTTACCCCGCCCGAGGGCTATTTCCAGCGCGTGCGCGAGATCTGCGACGAGTACGACGTGCTGATGATCTCCGACGAGGTGATCTGCGCCTGGGGGCGGCTCGGCGAGTGGTTCGGCGCCCAGCGCTACGACTACCTGCCCGACGTCATCACGACCGCCAAGGGTCTGACCAGCGCATACGCGCCGATGGGCGCGGTGATCGTCTCCGACCGGATCGCGGAGCCCTTCATGGAGGGAGACAGCAGCTTCACGCACGGGATCACGTTCGGTGGCCATCCCGTCAGCGCCGCGATCGCGATGGCCAACCTGGACGTGTTCGAGCACGAGGGCGTGATCGACAACGTCCGCGCCAATGAGGCGGAGTTCCGGGCGACGCTCGATTCGCTGCGGGACCTGCCGATCGTCGGCGATGTCCGTGGGGCCGGCTACTTCCAGGCGATCGAGCTGGTCCGGGACAAGGAGACGAAGGAATCGTTCTCCGACGCCGAGGCCGAGACGCTGCTCCGCGGCTTCCTCTCCGGCGAGCTGTACCGGCGCGGGCTGATCTGCCGCGCCGACGACCGTGGCGACCCGGTGATCCAGCTCTCTCCGCCGCTGATCGCGGGCCCGGAGCAGTTCCGGGAGATCGAAGCGATCCTGCGCCCGGTGTTGATCGAGGCCGGCGAGCGGATGCAGGTGCACAGCGGCCGAGCGAATACCGGTGCCCGGCGGCTCACGTGAGGCCTGTTGCTGACCGTTCGTGACCTGCTCGTGGGGCTGGATGTCCGGCTGCTGACCGGAGAGGCAGGGCTCGAGCTTCCCGTCCGCTGGGTGCACATCTCCGAGCTGCGAGACCCGACGCCATGGCTCTCGGGCGGTGAGGTGCTGCTCACCACCGGAATGCAGCTGGACACGCCCGCGTGCCAGCGGGAGTTCGTCACGCGGCTGGCCGACCATCAGCTGGCCGGGCTCGGATTCGGGTCGGGGTTCGGTCACGACAAGGTGCCGGAAGCGATTCTCGAGGCCGCCGGTGAACGAGAGTTTCCGGTGTTCGAGGTGCCTTACGAAGTGCCGTTCATCGCCATCACCGAGGCGGCGTTCTCGCAGCTGGTCAACGAGCAGTACGCAGTTCTGCGCCGAGCCCTGGCGGCCCAGGAGCGGCTCGAGCGCATCGTCCTCTCCGAGCGAGGGCTCGATGCGCTGGCCGGAGCGCTGGCGGCGCTGATCGGCGCCGCGGTGGCCGTGTTCGACCCCCGCGGGGAGCTGCTCGCCCAGCACGCGTTCCGGCGTCCGGTGCCGGCGGAATCGCTCGCCCAGCTGAAAACGGAGCTGCATGAGCGGGGACGCCGCCGGGACGGCCGCGCGTTCATGCCCAGCGGCGAGGACGGCGGCCGGGCGCTGGCGCTTCCCGTCGCACCCGACGGGACGGCGGCGGCCGGATCATCCGGGGCGCGCGTACCCGAGGCGTGGCTCGTGGCGATCAAGGACTCCGGCCCGCTGTCGGACTTCGACCGGCTGACGCTCAACCAGGCGGTGACGATCGTCGCGCTCGAACTGCTGCGGGGACGGGTCGCCGGAGATACCGAGCGGAGGCTGGCCGGGGATGTACTGGCCGCCGTCGTCCGCGGCGAGCTGGCCGGTGGCGAGCTCAAGCAAAGGCTGCAACCGTTCGGGCTGACCGATCGCGTCGCCGCGATCGTCGTGACCCGCCCGGGCAACGGTCGCGGCACGCCGGCTCCCGCCGAGCTTGCGCTGTCCGCGGCGCTGCGCGACGACGCGGCGCCCGCGCTGGTGGCCACCAGCGGGTCGCTGACGTGTGCGCTCGTGGCCGGGATGGATGAGGAGGACCTGTTCTCGCTCGCCCACCGCGCGACGTCGCGACTCGGGACCGACCTGGAGGTGCTGGTCCAGGCCGGCGTCGGACGCGCCGTCCCGGTTGGCGACGCTCGGCGCAGCTTTCACGAGGCGAGATGCGCGCTCGACGCGCTCACGCTGGGCATGAGCACAAACGGATCGAGCTCCAACGGCGGCTCTGGCGCCGTTGGTCCGGGCGCGGGACCGGCGGGCGCCGGAGGCCGTGGCGGTTCGGGTGCCCGCGTCGGCACGTACAAGGACCTGGGGTCCTTCCAGCTGCTCCTCTCGCTCCAGGACGATGAGGCACTGCGGCTGTTCTGCGACTCCATCCTCGGGCCGATCGAAGCGAGCGAAGGTCACTACGGCGGCGAGCTGATGCGCTCGCTCGAGGCCTTCATCGAGGAGAACGGGCAGTGGGAGCGCGCCGCGCGACGGCTGTACTGCCACCGCCATACGCTGCGCTACCGGATCCGGAGGGTCGAGGAGCTGACCGGCCGCAATCTCGCCAGCGCGCGTGACCGGATCGAATTCTGGCTGGCCCTGCGCGGCCGGGAGCTGGTGCCGTGAGCTGGTACGAGAGCCAACAGGAGGTAAAGGCGTGAAGGTCGGCGTTCCAACCGAGGTCAAGCCGGACGAGTACCGCGTGGCGCTGACGCCGTCCGGCGTGCGCGAGCTGGCCGACGCTGGTCACGAGGTGTTCGTCCAGAGCGGGGCGGGGCTGGGGTCGGCGATCTCCGACGCCGATTACACCGGGCAGGGGGCGTCGATTCTCCCCGACGCCGCGGCAGTGTTCGGCGAGGCTGAGCTGATCATCAAGGTCAAGGAGCCCCAGCCGGGCGAGGTGGGGAGGCTCGAACCCAGGCACACGCTGTTCACCTATCTGCACCTGGCCGCCGACGCCGAGCTGACCCGAGGCCTGATGGAGTCCGGAGCGACCTGTATCGCCTACGAGACGGTCGAGGATGCCCGGGGGCGCCTGCCGCTGCTCGCGCCGATGTCCGAAGTGGCGGGCAAGATCGCCACCCAGGCGGGCGCCTTCATGCTCGAGAAGCCGCTCGGCGGGCGCGGGATCCTGCTCGGCGGCGTGCCGGGCGTGGCCGCGGCCAACGTGATGGTCATCGGCGGCGGCGTGGTGGGCATGAACGCGGCCTTCATCGCGCTGGGGATGGAGGCGACGGTCTACGTCTACGACCGCAGCATCGATCGCCTGCGCGAGCTCGACATCGCGTTCGGGGGCCGTGCCGACACGTGCTTCGCGTCCACGCTGGAGATCGAGCAGCGCCTGCCGTTCATGGACCTCGTGATCGGCGCGGTCCTGGTTCACGGAGCTCGCGCCCCGCACGTGATCACTCGCGCGCAGCTGGGCGTGATGAAGCGCCAGGCGGTCCTCGTCGACGTCTCGATCGACCAGGGTGGCTGCTTTGAGACCTCGCGTCCGACCACCCACTCGCACCCCACCTACGAGGTCGACGGCATCACCCACTACTGCGTCACCAACATGCCCGGCGCGGTTCCGATCACCTCGACCTATGCCCTGACCAACGCGACGATGCCCTACGTGCTGCATCTGGCCTCGGATGGCCTGGCCGGCGCGATCGCCCAGAACCCGGGGCTGCGGCTGGGCGTCAACGTGGTCGCCGGCCAGGTGACCTACGCGCCTGTGGCTTTGGCCGTGGGCGAGCCGGTGGTCGAGGTGGATGAGGCGCTGGCGGCGATCGGGGCGGGGGCTTCCTAAGGCGGCGGTTTCCGGCCCGGGGCGGCCGGGTGCGGGTGCGGGTGCGGGTGCGTGTGCGGGCGCGGGTGCGTGCGCGGGTGCGTGCGCGGGCCCACGGGGCGGGCGCGAGCCGGCACTGCGGCACAGGCAGTGGCGGCTCTGCCGGGCTGCGTGCACTGCGCCTCGTAACGACCAAAGTGCGACAACCGTGCCCCGGGGCCGGCATGCGTGGAGCGCAATGGTCGCTCCACGACACTTCTGCGCCATACGCTTCGGCCGGGCGCCAACCTTGTCGCACTCTGGTGGTTCGGTAACGGCCGGACGCATGCACAACGCGACAACGACGTCGTTTTCGACCTCGTCTGACGCGTTCTGCATCCATGGGATGAAAAGCACGGCACGGTCGCGGAGGATCGGCGCGACTGTCGTGCTGTGCATCCCGTTTGCGCCGTGGCTCGGCCTCCCAGGCGGCTGACGGTGCAACTGCTACCCTGCGAAATCGCATGCCGACTACCAGCCAATTGATCCGCAAGGGTCGCACCGCACCGAAGAAGAAGCTTGCCACCCCGGGCCTGAAGTCCGGCAAGGGCCGCAAGAAGAAGGTCGCCGCTCCGCAGCGCCGCGGTGTCTGCACCCGCGTCTACACGACGACGCCGAAGAAGCCGAACTCCGCCCTGCGCAAGGTGGCTCGCGTGCGGCTGACCAACGGCATGGAGGTCGGCGCGTACATTCCCGGCGAAGGCCACAACCTGCAGGAGCACTCGGTCGTGCTCGTCCGTGGCGGTCGCGTCAAGGACCTTCCCGGCTTTCGCTACAAGGTGATCCGCGGCACGCTGGACGCCGCCGGCGTCGGCGACCGCAAGAAGGCTCGCTCGCAGTACGGCGTGAAGGCCAAGTAGAAACCGAATGCCGCGCCGCGCAGCAGCCCAGATCCGGCCGATCGAGCCTGATCCCGTTCACCGCAATCGCCTGGTTCAGCAGGTGATCAACAAGGTGATGCTGGACGGCAAGAAGCCGGTGGCCGAGAAGATTGTCTACGACGCCCTGGCGATTCTCGGCGAGCGCTCCGGCAAGAACCCGGTCGAGCAGCTCGAGGCCGGGATCAAGGCGCTGACGCCCGTGCTGGAGGTCAAGTCACGCCGGGTCGGTGGCGCCACCTACCAGGTTCCCGTCGAGGTTCCCGCTCGGCGCGCACGCACCCTGGCGGTTCGGTGGCTGGTCGGCTTTGCCCGTCAGCGCCGCGAGAAGACGATGGCCCAGCGGCTCGCCAACGAGCTCCTGGACGCCACGCAGCAGCAGGGCAACGCGTTCAAGCGCAAGGACGACGTGTACCGCATGGCGCAGGCCAACAAGGCCTTCGCCCACTACCGCTGGTAGACGCCGCCGCGCCGCGCCCCGGTGAGCGATTGCCGTCCCGCGTGGCTCGGAGGCGGGAGCTCGTCGCGGACGGCGGGAAATAACGCGAGGGCCGCCCACCACACGGGACCGGGGGCTGTGGTGGAACAACCCTCGCGACTATGAAATGTAACGACCCCACGGCGTCGTCGCCGCCGCCCGGGCTCCATTGTCAGGATGCGGACACACGTGCTGGCCGCGCCGGACGGGGCGGCGGCCCAAGGAGCAGGAAGCCGCAGACGCAGGTGATCAGCAGCACCACACCGCCGAGAGTCTCCAGGTACAACCCGGCGCTGGGGTTGGAGGTCGCGGTTACGTAGTGGCCGCCGCTGCCGGTGATGAGGCCGCTCGTGTGCGCATCCGGGAGGTCGCCGAGCAGGCCGATCAGCAGCGCGATCACGGCCAGCAGACCGATCGACAGCAGCGCCGGGCGGCTGCCGACACGCCACACGCCGTAAGCCAGCACGCCGGCCAGCAACGCGATCGGGACCAACGCGTAGGCGTGGTGTGAGCCCGTCCCCACCGCCTTGACGGGTGAGCCCGCGGCCCCGGTGCTGACCTCGAACAGCGTGGTGAACTCGGCCACCAGCAGCAGGAGGGCGCCGAGCAGGCCGCCGGCCAGAATCGCACCGCTGAACCCACGCCCGGCGGAAGCGCCGCTACCCTGTGGGGAGGCTGCTCCGCGTCGGCGGAGGGCCGAGGGCTGAAGGGGAGAATCCCGTTCGGAGCGCTCTGGTCCTCTGCTATATTCGGAGTTCGCCTCGGGCGGCGTCGCGTTTATCTGTGCTCGCACCCGGGCGTGGAATATCCAAGCCATGGAGACGCCGACTCTTTAGCAATCTGCCCCGCGCCGACAGCCGCGACGTGATGGGGCCCACTGGGCCCTTTTTCATGTCCGGAACCGGCGACCGGAGCCCAGGTCAAGAAATTCACTCGTATGCCTCGCAAGTTCTCACTCGAAAACACTCGCAACATCGGGATCATGGCTCACATCGACGCCGGTAAGACGACGACGACCGAGCGCATCCTCTATTACACAGGTCGGACGTACAAGATGGGGGAGGTTCATGAGGGTGCTGCCGTCATGGACTGGATGGAGCAGGAGCAGGAGCGCGGGATCACCATCACCTCCGCCGCCACGACCTGCGAGTGGAACGGCCATCGGATCAACATCATCGACACGCCCGGGCACGTCGACTTCACCGTCGAGGTGGAGCGCTCCCTGCGCGTGCTCGACGGCGCGATCGCGCTGTTCGACTCCGTCGCCGGCGTCGAGCCCCAGTCCGAGACGGTCTGGCGCCAGGCCGACAAGTACCGCGTCCCGCGGATCGCCTACATCAACAAGATGGACCGCATCGGCGCTGACTTCGAGCGCGGCGTCCAGACGATGATCGATCGCCTGGCGGCCCACCCGGTCCCGATCCAGCTCCCGATCGGCGCCGAGGGCGGCTTCGTGGGCATCATCGACCTGGTCGAGAACCACGCGGTCGTCTACAAGGACGATCTCGGCAAGGAGAAGGACGTCATCGACATCCCGGCCGAGTACGCCGAGACGGCCGCCGCCGCGCGCGAGCACCTGCTCGAGGAAGTGTCCCAGTACGACGACGAGCTGCTGGAGATGATCCTGGAGGAGCAGGAGATCCCCGTCGCCACGCTGAAGGCGGCGATCCGCAAGGCCACACTGGCGATCGCGCTGACCCCCGTGCTGTGTGGCTCCAGCTTCAAGAACAAGGGCGTTCAGCCGCTGCTCGACGCGGTCCTCGACTACCTGCCGAGCCCGCTCGACGTGCCGCCGGTGCAGGGCATCGAGCCGACGCGCTCCTCGGACAACGGCGACGGTCAGCCGGCGGTGCGCCACGCGTCCGACGAGGAGCCGTTCGCCGCCCTCGTGCACAAGATCATGGCCGACCCGTACGTCGGCAAGCTCACCTACTTCCGGGTCTATTCGGGCCACCTGGAGGCGGGCTCTCGGGTGCTCAACGTGAACACGGGCCGCACCGAGCGGATCGGGCGCATCCTGATGATGCACGCCAACGATCGCGAGGAGCTCAAGGAGGTCTGGGCCGGCGACATCGCGGCGGGGGTCGGGATCAAGCAGGTGGCCACCGGCCATACCCTGGCCGCGCCTGACAAGCCGATCCTGCTCGAGTTGATCACCTTCCCCGAACCGGTGATCAAGGTGGCGATCGAGCCGAAGACCAAGGCCGACCAGGAGAAGATGGGCACCGCGCTTGGCCGCCTTGCCGAGGAGGATCCGACGTTCCAGGTGAGGACCAACGAGGAGACCGGCCAGACCGAGATCTCGGGCATGGGCGAGCTGCACCTGGAGGTGCTGGTCGACCGGATGCTGCGCGAGTACAAGGTCGACGCCAACGTCGGTCGCCCGCAGGTCTCCTACCGGGAGACGATCCGCGGCAACGCTCAGAAGGTCGAGGGCCGCTTCGTTCGCCAGACCGGTGGTTCGGGCCAGTACGGAATCGTCTACATCGATATCGAGCCGGCGCCCGGCGAGGGCTTCGACTTCATCAACAAGATCAAGGGCGGCTCGATCCCAACCGAATTCATCCCTGCGGTCGAGAAGGGCGTCGAGGAGGCGCTCGAGAACGGCCCCCGGGCCGGCTATCCGATGGTCGATGTCCGCGTGACGCTGACCGACGGCAAGTACCACGACACCGACTCCTCGGAGATCGCCTTCAAGGTCGCCGGGTCGCTGGCGCTGAAAGCCGCCGTGCAGCGGGCCAAGCCGGTGCTGCTGGAGCCGATCTTCGCCGTCGAGGTCGTCACCCCTGAGGAATTCATGGGCGAGGTGATCGGCGACCTCAACCGGCGCCGCGGGCAGGTTCAGGGGATGGAGCAGCGTGGCAACGCACAGGTCGTGAGCGCCTACGTCCCCCTGGCGGAGATGTTCGGCTATGCCACCGACGTGCGCTCCAACACGCAGGGCCGGGCGACGTACACGATGCAGTTCGAGCGTTACGAGGAAGTGCCCGCGAACATCGCCGAGAAGGTCGTCGGCGAGCTGCAACCGGCCTAGCACCGGTCGCGGACGGAAGTCAACTATATTTGCAAAGTTCGTCCTCAGGACGAGCAGAAACACCGAAACCAGAAGGAGCACACCAAAGTGGCGAAGGCCAAGTTCGAGCGCGACAAGCCCCATCTCAACGTCGGCACCATCGGTCACATCGACCATGGCAAGACGACGCTGACCGCGGCCATCACCAAGGTGCTCCATGACAACTTCGGTGACGGCACAGCGGTCCGGTCATTCGAGTCGATCGACAACGCCCCTGAAGAGAAGGCGCGCGGGATCACGATCGCGACCTCGCATGTCGAGTACGAGACCGCCAACCGGCACTACGCACACGTCGACTGCCCCGGGCACGCCGACTACGTCAAGAACATGATCACCGGCGCCGCGCAGATGGACGGCGCGATCCTGGTGGTCTCGGCCGCCGACGGCGCGATGCCCCAGACGCGTGAGCACATCCTGCTCGCCCGCCAGGTCGGCGTCCCGTACATCGTCGTGTTCCTCAACAAGGCCGACATGGTCGACGACCCCGAGCTGCTCGAGCTGGTCGAGGTCGAGATCCGGGACCTGCTTTCCGAGTACGAGTTCCCCGGCGACGACATTCCGTTCGTCACGGGTTCGGCGCTCAAGGCGCTCGAGGGTGACAAGGAGTACGAGGCGAAGATCCTCGAGCTCGCCGAGGCCCTCGACACCTACATTCCTGAGCCCACGCGTGATCTCGACAAGCCCTTCCTGATGCCGGTCGAGGACGTGTTCTCGATCACCGGCCGCGGGACGGTCGCCACCGGGCGGATCGAGCAGGGCATCATCAAGACCGGCGAGACGGTGGAGATCGTGGGTATCAAGCCCACGACCACGACCGTCGTGACCGGGGTCGAGATGTTCAAGAAGAACCTCGATCAGGGTCAGGCAGGCGACAACGCCGGCTGCCTGCTGCGTGGCACCAAGCGCGAGGACATCGAGCGCGGTCAGGTGCTGTGCAAGCCGGGCTCGATCACGCCGCACACCAAGTTCAAGGCCGAGGTCTACGTCCTGAAGAAGGAGGAGGGTGGCCGTCACACGCCGTTCTTCACCGGTTACCGGCCGCAGTTCTACTTCCGCACGACCGACGTGACGGGTGTTGCCAACCTGCCCGAGGGCACGGAGATGGTGATGCCGGGCGACAACGTCCAGATGGAGATCGAGCTGATCCAGCCGATCGCCATGGACGAGGGCCTGCGCTTCGCCGTCCGCGAGGGTGGCCGCACCGTCGGCGCCGGCGTCGTCACGGAGATCATCGAGTAGCAACCGCCGCCCTTCGGGGCGGCGTTTCATTGGCAGTCCGATAC
>DATCPD010000178.1:0-2059 GCA_036564325.1 Solirubrobacteraceae bacterium
GATGCCCCTCAGGCAACCACTCCCGCAAATCCGGCGGCATCAACAACACCTGCTCACGATCACACGACAAAAAGTTCTGTGGCATCCCGCAATCGTCATAAACCCGCCGGACGAAACCACCAGAACTTACGCAACAGCCTCTATCCGGACGGAACCATGCATTCGCGGCGACGGCGGCACGCAGAGGGCTAGAAGTGGATCGTCCTCGACGTCGCGCCCTTGCACACGAAGATCGTCCCGGCGGTCCCCTCGGCGCGGCGGCTGACCTTGGCGTAGTAGTGCCCGAGCGAGATCCCGGCGAAGCCGGACGGGGTGATCTTCCACCGGCCGTGCAGCCCGGTCGTGACCGTGCCGAGCCTGAGGCCGTTGGTGCGGAACAGCGTCACCTTGCGGGACGCCTCGCACCCGGGGTTGCTCGAGGTGACCCGGCCCTTGAACGTGAGCCCAGAGCCACGGAAGATCGAGACGTGCGAGGCGATCCTCACCGTCACGGTGGCGCTGGCGATCGCTCCGCCGGCCCCCAGGATCGCCGCCGTGCACAGAACTATCGCCGCAGACTTCGTTCGCCTGGTGGCCATCCCAGTCATCCCCTTACCTCGTGAGCGCTGACCCGCGGAGTATCCGCCCGGGCACGGCGAGCGTCAAGGCCCCCACAGCCGCTCGCGTAGCCCCGACGCCCGGCTCACCGGCCGCCCCACCGCGGCCCGGACGGTGTCCTCGCCGGCCACGAGGATCAGGCGCTTGCGCGCCCGGGTCACCGCGGTGTAGAGCAGCTCCCGGGTGACGATCGGCGAGTCGGCGGGCGGCAGCAGCACGGCGGCGGTGTCGAACTGCGACCCCTGGCTCTTGTGGATGGTCATCGCGTAGACGGTCTCGACCCCGCTGAGGCGCAACGGGCTGAAGCTCATCAGCTGGTCGCCGCGCTCGAACACCGCGGTGGCGTGCCCGGGGTCGCTCTGCACGATCACGCCCGTGTCACCGTTGTAGAGCCCGAGCTCGTAGTCGTTCTCGGTGATCAGCAGCGGACGGCCGACGTAGTCGCGCTGCTCGAGGTCGAGGTCGTCGATCTCCTCGGCCAGCCACGCCTGCTGGCGCGACGTCCAGGTGCTGACGCCGAACGGGCCGCGACGGTGGGCGCACAGCAGCCTGAACTCCCCCAGCGCCCGCAGCGCCTCGCCGCCCACGCCGGCGCGGGCCGCCTGCACGACCGCGCGGCCAGCCTCAACAGTCTCCCGCCGCACCGCTTCCAGCCCGGTGTCCCCGCCGGGCTGGGCCTCGGGTTCGCTGGCCAGCCACGTGATCTCAGGGTGCTCGGCGCGCAGCACGTCGATGGCGCCGTCGGCGTCCCCGGTCCGGATCGCGTCGGCGAGCCGCGCGATCGCGGCGCCGTAGCGATACACGCGGTCGAGCACCACGATCCCGTCCCCGATCGTGGTGGCGGCCGATGGCGGCGCGTGAGCAGGGATGTCGTCGCCGATCGCCTGCGCGAGCAGCGCCTGCGCCCCGGCGCTCATCGTCAGCGTCTCCGACGCCGGGCCGACGATGTCGCCGAGGACGACGCCGGCCTCGATCGAGGTCAGCTGCCCCGGGTCTCCGACCAGGATCAGCCGGGCATCCGGGCGCACCGACTCGACCAACCTGGCCATCAGCGACAGCGAGATCATCGAGGTCTCATCGACTATCACCAGATCGTGCGGCAGCCGGTTGTCGCGGTCGTGGGCGAAGCGGCTATGGCTCCCGGGCCGCCAGCCCAGGAGGCGATGAAGCGTCGACGCGCGGAGGTCGACCAGCATCGCCCTGACCTCGGCAGCGGTGTCGAGCTCGCCGGCCTCCGCGTGGACGGCCTCCTGCAGGCGTGCCGCCGCCTTGCCGGTCGGCGCGGCCAGCGCCACGAGCGGCGGCCTCGCTCCGCGGGCCGCCGTCTGCTCGGCTGCGAGCGCGACGATCCGCGCCACCGTCGTCGTCTTGCCGGTGCCGGGCCCGCCGCCGACCACGATGATGCCGGGCAGCTCGGCCCGGATCGCCTCGTCCTGCTCGGCTTGGATCGTCGCGACGATGT
>DATCPD010000183.1:0-4987 GCA_036564325.1 Solirubrobacteraceae bacterium
GGTCGGCGGCGGTCTCGGGGCTCATGCTCCCGCGCCCATCTCGGTCTCGCCGATCCCCTCGGTCATCTCCATTCGCCGCCTTCGCTCGGGGAACAGGCCCTGTGGCCGCAACACCATCACGAACACGAGCAGGAAGCCAAAGATACTGACCTGCAGATCGGTCAGGTTGAAGTTCAGGCCCAGATAGCCCGGCAATGGGTTCAGCACGTCGGGGATCAGATAGAAGTTGATGTTCGCCAGCAGAAGCGCCCCGAGCACGGCGCCCCAGATCGAGCCGAGACCGCCGACGATGACCATCGCCAGGACGAAGATCGAGAAGCCGAACTGGAACTCGCTGGCGTTGATCACCGTGCTGTAGCTGCCGAGAAACGCCCCGGCGATGCCGCCGAATGACGCGCCGAGCGCATAGGCCATCAGCTTCGTGCGGACCGTCGGGATGCCCATCGAGACGGCAGCCACCTCGTCCTCGCGCAGGGCGATCCAGGCGCGCCCGAGCCGAGAGTCACGGATGCGCAGGTTGACGAAGATCGTGATCAGCACGATCACGAAGATCGTCCAGTACCAGGGTCTGAAGTGGAGCTGGTCAAACGGCGTCCCGCCGAAGTACGGCGGGTCCGTGCCACTGATGCCGATGTTGCCGGCGGTCAGCGGCATGCCGAAGATCTTGATGTCCGGGCCGTTGATCGCGAACACGCGAATGATCTCGCCGAAGGCCAGCGTGACGATCGCGATGTAATCGCCCCGCAGCCGCAGGGTCGGCAGCCCGATCAGCGCCCCCGCGAACGCGGTCACGACCACAGCCATGAACAGGATCAGCACGAAGTTCAGGTGGATCCCGGGGATCGAGGAGGCGTACGAGGATACGCCAATGTGCACGTTTGCCTTGAAGAAGAAGCCGGACCCGAACCAGCCCAGGCAGTACGAGCCGAGGGCGAAGAACGCGACATAGCCGAGGTCGAGCAGACCGGCGAAGCCGACCACGATGTTGAGGCCGAGCGCGAACACGACGTACGCGAGCGCGATGATCTCCTTGTTCATGAAGTTGCTGCTGTCGGCGAAGAAGAACGGCGCCACGGCGCCGACGACTATCACCAGCCCGGCCAGTGCCCGCGTCCACCACGGCGGCAGCACGCGCTCGATCGACTCCCGCCACTCCCGCAGCTGCGCCCGGAGCTCGCTCATCCGGCCTCCCGTGTCTCCTCGCCGAGCAGGCCCCGCGGCCGCAGGACCATGATCACGACGAGATACGCGAACACGATCGCCGGGGTCCACTGTGGCCCGATCCGCGCGTCGGAGATCTGCTGGATGCAGCCGATGATCAGCCCGCCCAGCACCGCCCCGCGGATGTTGCCGATGCCGCCCATGACCGCCGCCGTGAAGGCGATCAGACCGGCCTCGAAGCCCTGGAAGTACCAGATCGTCGTCTCGTAGAGCGCATACACGAGACCGGCAGCGCCGGCCAGCATCCCGCCGAGCAGGAACGTCAGCGAGATCGTGGTGTTGACGTTGATGCCCATCAGCCGTGCGGCCTCAGGATCCTGCGCCGTGGCCCGCATCGCCTTGCCGAGCCGCGTCCGGCCGATGAACCAGGCCAGGAGCGCGACCAGCGGCACGGTCACGCCGACGGCGAACACATCGGCCCGCCGGATCACCACCGCCGACAGCGAGAACACCGTGTCGTTCTGATGGATCAGATCCGTCACGCCCGCCGGCGAGCCACCCAGCCACAGCAGACCGACGTTCTGGAGGATGAACGAGAACCCGACGGCCGTGATCAGCGGGGCCAGCTTGGGCGCGTTGCGCAGGGGCCGGTAGGCGACCCGTTCGATCAACACGTTGAGGCTCCCGCACACGAGCATCGAGACGATCAGGGTGAGCAGCAGGCCGAGCACGAGACCCAGCGGCCCGGTGGCCAAGCCGAGGCCGATCGAGGCCCAAAGGCCCGCCCCGGTGAACGAGCCGATCATGAACACGTCGCCGTGGGCGAAGTTGATCAGCTCGATGATGCCGTATACGAGCGTGTACCCGATCGCGATCAGGGCCCAGATCGCGCCGTTGGAGATCCCCTGGACCAGGTTGTTGCCCAGGTAGGTGAAGTCATGGCTGAGCGTCGCGTGCCCGTTGGCGAACCCGGGGTAGCCGGACACGAGGTCGTGGAGTCCGTAATACACCGGCAGCGCGGCCAGGGCCACGATCAGCCCCCAGCGGCCGATCGCGCGCCGAAGCCAGCTCAGCAGCGGCGCGGCAGCGGCGAGCGCAGAGGGCTTCGGAGCGAGGGAGTTGGCTTCCACGGTGAGACCAGACGAGCCAGGAGTGGGACCGCCCCAGGCGATCCCACTCCCCGGCTCTCATTGCCTACGGAGTGACTGTCCTTTCGAACGTCGGGTTGCCGTCCTTGCCGACCTTGTAGAGGCCGTAGGACTTCAGCGTCGTGTCGCCGTTCTTGTCGAACCCGTACGTACCGAGCACCGAGCTGCGCGCCTTGGTCGCGAACAGCGCCGTCAGAACCGCCGATTTGTCACTGCCCTTGGCACCCAGACCCTTGATCGTGTCGAGGCCGAGCTTCATCACCTCGTAGCCATAGATCGCGTACGGATCTGGGTTGGCAGTTCCGTACTTCGCCTTGTAGGCGGCGAGGAACGTCTTGCCGCCCGGATACTGGGGCAGGTCCAGGGTGGCCACCGTGCACTGGATCCTCGGATCCACCGTGGCCGGCACCCCGTGCTGCGATGCGTTGGTGTAGGAGCCGGTGCAGATTCCGTCGCCGCCGTAGATCTTGGCGTTCGGGAGCGCTGCATTGACGTCCTTGGTGACCTGGACCGCGCCGTTGGAGGCGATCCCGGCGAAGTAGAAGCAATCTGCTCCCTGGCCCATGATCGACTGGGCGTAGGAGCGGAAGTTCGGCGAGGTGGGATCAACTCCGGTGTTGCTGACGATCGTCACGCCGTACTTGGCCTTCTCCAGGTCGAGCAGTGCGGCCAGACCGGCGCCGTACGCCTCCTTGTCGTTGGCCACCGCGACCTTCGTGCAGCCATCGTGCTTCATCGTCAAAAGTCCCGCCGCGGCCTGGATCGTGTCGCGAGGCACGATCCGCAGGTATGTGCGCTTGCTGGTCGGGTAGTACTTCTGCGGCTCGCCCGGTGCGCTGCCCGGCTCGTTCGTGGTCAGACCGACGTAGGTATTGGCCGGGCTGACCTGCGCCAGTCCGGACTGGTTGAGGATCGGGATCGAGACCTCGCTCGCGCCCGAGTTGAACTCGCCGATGTAATAGACGGCCTTGGCGTCGGTGGCCGCCTTACGCGCGTCCGCCGCCGTCTGGGTCGGATCCCACTTTCCCGCCTGGGCAGTCGAGTCGTCGAGCGATTGGTAATTAACGGTGAAGCTGCCGGCCTTGCCGCCGGCCTCCGACAGCGCCAGCTTGATCCCGTTGACCAGCGGGCCGGTCTGGGCGCTCGACGCGCCCTGGAGCGGGAGGCTGGAGTAAATGTCGATCGAATTGCCGCCGCTGCTGCCGCCACTGCTGCCGCCACTGCTGCTGCTGCTACTGCTACTGCTGCCGCAGGCGGCCAGCACCAGCACCGTGCCCGCCAACAGACAGCCCATCATCGCTCTGCCCAGAAAACGCAATGCTCCTCCTCTGATTGATGCCCAGTTCTCGGATACTGGGTAGGCGCGCAGCCTAGTGGGGTTCGCGGACCGCAGCAAGGTCCCGGGGGGGCGGTCCTAACCTAACGTTCATCGCATCCGAGGTCCGGGTCGTACACAAGTACAGGCAGAATTCTCGATCAAGCGTCGATCGCCTTCCAAAAGGACAATCGGCCCGCGATCACGCGGTACACGCCGTAGCGCTTGATCGTGGACCCTCCGTCCCGGCCGATGCTGTACGTGCCGAGCACGCTGCGCCGGTCCCGGGTCGCGAACAGCGCCGCCACGACGCCGGAGCGGCGGATTGCCCGGGTGCCGTTGTGACTGGCCACGGCGATCGATCCGAGCAGCAGGCTCATCGCCTCGTAGCCGTAGATCGCCGCGGGCTGGGGCGGTCCGTAGCGCCGGGCGTAGCTGAGCAACAGCCTTCGCCCAGCCTCCGGGTAGGACGCCGGGTCGAGCGTGGCGACCGTGATCAGCACGCGGGAATCCAGCGTCGCCGGAATCCCGCCCTCGAGCGGATTGGTGTACGTGCTCTCGGCGACCCCGGCCGAGCCGAAGATCCGGGCCTTTGGAAGGCTCGCCGCGAGCTGACGGGTCAGCAGCACCGCGTTGCTCTCGGTGATCGCGCTGATCAAGATGCAGTCGCTGCCGGTCTGGGCGACCGCGGTGGCGAGTGAGCGGTAGTCGGTTGCCCTGGCGTCAAAAGCCTGCACCCCGGCCACCTGGAGGCCCGCGGACTGGGCGGCCGCCGAGAAGCTGGCCGCGGTGTCCTCCCCATCGACCTCGCCGTCATCGAGCACGTAGGTGCGGTGGCACCCGACGCTCTTCTGCAACCGCACCTGGGCCACGGCCTGGATCGCATCGCTGGGGACGATGCGGACGAAGGTGCGGACGCCGGTGGGGTAGTACTTCTCGGGCTCTCCGGGCGAGGTTCCGGGGCCGGCGTCGGTCAGGCCGACGGCCGTGCTGGCCGGACTGATCTGCGCGATTCCGGCCCGGTTGAGCAACGGGATCGAGACGGCGCTGGCGCCCGAGTTGAGTTCGCCGAGGTATCCGATCGTGGTGCTGTCCTGCACGGCGAGACGGGCATTGAGCGTGGTCTGACCGGGATCCCACTCGCCGCGCTGAGCGGTGGAGTCATCCAGGGGCTTGAAGACGATCCGGTACTTGCCGATCCGCCCGTGGATCTCGGCCAGGGCGAGGCTGGCCCCGGCCACCGCGGCCATCCCGCTGACATGAGACGCGCCGTGCAGCGGGACGCTTGCATAGACGGTCAGGGTCCGGCCGGCAATCTGATCGCCGTTCCGGGCCTTTGACCCGCTGCATGGCGCGTCTCATG
>DATCPD010000188.1:0-1574 GCA_036564325.1 Solirubrobacteraceae bacterium
GAGGTGGAGTTGCTCGACCCGCTCCTTGCGATCCTCCAGGGCCGCCTCGGCGCGGCCCCGGTCTCCATGTTCGTCCACGGCCCGCTCGTACTCTGGCCCGAAGCGTTGGTGGAGCTGCTCGCTCCGGCGCTTTTGGCTGTACCACCACGCCGTCGCCGCGACCACCGCGACAACAATCACTAAGACCACGATTAGGATTGGGTTCATACTCTTGCCCCCAAGCGGGTTTGCAGCCGCCCGACTCTGGGCGGTCCGTGCCGTCAGTATCTCGCTAGACGGCGGCGCGACGGCCGGTCAACACGCGGGCGAGCGCGATCAGAATCACGGCGCCGATGAAGGCGACCACGATGCTGCCGATCAACCCGGCGCTGCTACCCGGCAGCAGGATGCTGAAGATAAAACCGCCGACGAACGCGCCGATGATGCCGAGCACGATGTCGCCGACCACGCCGTAGCCGCCACCCTTCATGAACTTGCCCGCCAGCCAGCCGGCGATCAGACCGACGACTAACCAGGCGATGAGGCCACCCGGATCGAGATTCATGTGTACCTCCGTGCCCGCCGCAGTGTCGAAAGGGACGGGCCCCGGGAGGCGACAAGTGCAGAGCGCGTGCCGTGCGCGGACAGAAGGGTCGGCGGTGCTGGGATCTGGGCCGTGACGGCGCGACTCGCGCGCTTGGAGGCGGCGTGGCCGGCAGGGCCCGGCCGGCGTCTATCGCGGCGCACCCGCGCTTAACGCGGCGGGGCGAGCGCTCCGGGCGACCTGTGATAGAAGTGGATAGGAGCGTCCCCAGGTCAAGTGGTTTCTGGAACGCCGCCGCCCGGCCGGTGAGCCTGCCCGTCTCGACCAGGTCAGGCACCCGCTCTCCACCGCTGGGGGCGGTGGCAGCTAAAGCACGCCGAGCAAGCGCAGCAGCAGATAAATGACCACAATGGTGACGATCACGCCCACAATGCCGTACGGCCCACGCATAGCCTTTGGCCTCCTTCCCTAAGGATGAGGTGCACCGCTCCCGCGGCCAGGATCGATCCTACCTCTCGGAACGCGTCGGGCGGCCGTCAAGGGACCGCGTTACGAGCTCGCCCTTCGGCGCCCTTGACCGCCGTCCTCCGCTACCCGGGCTGACCGGCTACAGGGTCGAGCTCGGGGGCTGGAGATGTGGCCGAGCGCATGACTTTGCAGAGCCGCTGTCAGGTTTCCCCAATTGGTCTTGAAGAGCCTCAGACACTCGTCGCGCAGGTAAACGCGATCGCCCGGTGAAGTCTGCTTTCAGCCCAGCAAGTGCCGCCTCGTGCGCTCGTGTGCCCGAGCAATATACGCTTCCTCAAGCTCTGCCTGAGCCATAAATCAGTACGCAGCAAGGACGGCGCCGAGCAGAGCCACGGCAACTGCTGGACTCACCCTGGGGTCTGCCATCAGGCGGACGCGGTGGCGGAGGCCCTCGGCTGGAAGTTCGGCTTGAGCCGCAAGCGGGGTCGCGCCAAGCGGTTCTCCGACATTGGCGTGGGGTGAGCGGCTCGCATAGGCTGCGCCGATGCCGGTCTGCCCCTATTGCTCGTCCTTGGACCTGACC
>DATCPD010000221.1:0-5373 GCA_036564325.1 Solirubrobacteraceae bacterium
GAGCGTTCGCTCGGCGCGCTGGTCGGACCAGGTTCCGAACCCGGATATGAGCCGGGAGCGGTCAGGCATTGTCAGGCACTAGTGCAGCGGGACCCAGTCGGTTCCGACGATCGCGTTCGCTGCGGCGCTGTGACGGACCCAGTTGATGAACTTGCCCACCGCTCCATGCGGATTGCCGAGGGTGACCATGTACAGGTTCCGCACCGCCGGGTACTGACCGGACTTTGCGTTACGCAGTGTGCAGGCGACGCCCTGGTAGGAGATCGGATGCACGCCGCTGCCAAAGTGCAGCGACACATAGCCGATCCCGTGCGGGTCACGTTGCACCGCCTGCTCGACCAGACCATTGGACGAGAACTGCGAGGCGAACGACGCGACCGCCGTGCTGCCCATGATGAGCTTCGCGAACGCATCGTGGGTTCCCGAGGCCGAGTTACGCGTGTACAGATCGATGGTCCCGCTGATCGCTGAGCCGCTGACCTGCGACCAGCTGCGGACGCTGCCAGAGAAGATCGACTTGACGTCGGTCTGCGAGAGGCTCCCGATCGGGTTGGCCGAGTTCGAGATCAGGCAGATCGCGTCACGGGCGATCGGATTGAACACCAGTCCTCCGGGATCCCCGTTCTGAGGATCGCGTGAGGAGTCGCCGATCGAGACGCGGCCATGGGCCACGTCCGAGACCCCGATATTCGAGCCGCCCTGGAGCAGCTTGAACTTCGCGCAGTGGTGACACGCGCGTAGGTACCGCGGGATCAGCAGGGCCGCAAGCGGCGCCACCGTGGTCGACCCGCTGAGGGTGATGGTGGGCTTGGCCGCGGCGATTGCCGGCAGCGCGGCGGCAGGCAAGGCAAATGCCGAGACTGCCGCGAGCGCGACGGCGCGTGTAGTGATCCGTTTAGAGATCAACAGTGCTCCTTTCGAGCTTGTGGGTTCCGGCCGTTTGGACAGGGAGATGGACGTGTGCGGCTACGCACGGGTCCGGTGGCGACGCGTCTTCGTCTTCTTGGGCTTCAACCGCGGCGCCCGGTCGGGGACCTGTGGGCAAGAGCTGCTGGGGGTAAGCCGGAACGGGCCGTCCTGAGCCCCGGTGGTGTCGGTGCCGATCAGCTGCACGGTCGCCTGCGGCGTGGCCAGGGTCCCCGGCTTGGCGTCGGGCGCCAATGTCTTGCAATACGGATCCGTGAGGTCGAACGACCCCTGATCGTTGTTCCAGGCACCCATGTAGCCGCCGGCGCCGGCGTTGCAATTGATGCCGTTGCCGGGCGTCGTGCCCTCGCAGCCGAAGCTCTGGTTGGAAACGATGTTGCCCTGTGCGTCGAGCACGTCGGCGGTGGTCGAAAAGGCGTCGATCACGTCAAAGTTCCGCGGGCGCCGATTGGCGACGATCGTGTAGGCGCTGATGCGGCCGTCACAGTGGAACCTGTAGTTCATGAGGTTGGGCTGATCGGCGGTCGGCGTCCCCTTGGCCAGCGACCCCGTAGCACGTCGTCAATGACTCCGGCGTCGACAGCGCCGCAAGGGCCGAAGCAGCGAGCACAGCCGGAACGAGCACCGAGGATGCGATCGCGGCCGCCCGCAGACGAGGTGAACGACCGCAGCTAGCAACGAGCATCCTGTGAAGAGAAGGCATTGAATCTCCAGCGTCGAAAAAATGGGATAAGTGCCGCGCCGCTCCCGGCAACCGGCTCTGTGGGTGGGCCCCTGACCGCCGCAAGTGTGGAGTGCGCGCGTCCGCCACTTGTGTCCAGCTTGTGGCGGACCGGAGAAGTTGTTGTTACCGCGCGCGGCTCTGCTCCGGATTTGCGCGCACCGGCGCGCGCACGGATCCGCGCCGCCCGCGAGCAGGGCGGCGATGGGCTAGTACACAGGCGCTATGTCAACGGGGCCGGGGGCCGGCGCGGCCCAAGCGGCCGCTCGCCCGTCGCGCTAGTCGCGCGAGCCGCGGCCGTAGAGCAGCTTGAACATCCGGCGGAGCAGCATCGTGCGGCGCGCCCGGTAGGGGAACATAAACGGCTCCCGCTTGAGCGCCCGGCGGGTGACGAGCAGCGACTGCACCTTGGTGTACTTGCGGATGCCGTTGGCGCCGTGACGGCTGCCGAGGCCGGACGCCTTCCAGCCCCCCATCGGCAGGTTCAGGGCCGTGTAGTTCACCTGCGCGTCGTTGACACAGACCACTCCGGCCTGGATCCGGCGGGCGAGTGCCTCGCCACGTTTGACGTCGCTCGTCCAAACGCTGGCCTGCAGCCCGTAGGTCGAGTCGTTGGCCAGGCGGACGCCCTCTTCGACGTCGGGGATCTTCATGATCGGAATCGTCGGCCCGAACGTCTCCTCCTGCATGCATTTCATCGAGTGATCGACGTCGACCAGGACCGTCGGCTCGTAGAAGCGCCCGGCGCCGGCGCGCGGGTGGCCGCCGACCAGGACCTTTGCCCCCTTCGAGATGGCGTCCCGCACGTGGTCGTCGACGATCTCGATCTGCGGCGGGAAGGTGACAGCTCCGACGTCGACCGTCCCGATGCCCGTCGGAGCTCCCTGACGGAGCTCGCGAACGTTGTCGGCGACGCGCCGGACGAAGTCGTCGTAGACCGGTTCCTCCACGTACACGCGCTCGACCGAGATGCACACCTGGCCGCCGTTGTTCATCGAGTAGAACGCTGCGGCGTTGGCTGCCCGTTCGATGTCCGCGTCGGCGCAGACGATCATCGGATCCTTGCCGCCGAGCTCGAGATAGCAGGGGATCAGCGCGTCCGCCGCGGCCTTCATGACGGTCTTGCCGGTCCGGCTCGAGCCGGTGAACATCACGCAGTCGACGTTGGCGATCAGCGTGGCGCCGGTCGACCCGTCGCCGGTCGCCACCTGGAAGACGGACTCCGGGAGGCCGCACTCGCGCATCATCTCCTCCATCAGCAGCGAGCTCAGCGGGGTGATCTCGCTTGGCTTGAGGATCACGCTGTTGCCCGCCTCGAGCGCGGGGATGCAGTCCCCGAACGAGTTGGCGATCGGGTAGTTCCACGGGCCGATGACGCCGACGACGCCGAGCGGCGCGTAGCGGATGACCAGCTTCTTGCCCGCGGCGACCGGGTTGTTCCAGGAGGGGACCCGCTCGTCGGCCAGGTACTTGGGGCCCTCTTTGGCCCAGAATCCAAGGGCGCTGACCGTATAGCCGAGATCGGCGAGCTGGGCGTCCTCATGAGTCTTGCCGTTCTCGGAGACGACGACATCGAGGATTCGCTCGACGTTGTCCAGCATCCACTTCTGCGCGCGGCGCAGGACCTTCCCGCGGCCCGCGAAGCCGAGGGCGTCCCAGCCCGGCTGGGCGGCTCGCGCCCGAGCCGCCATGTCGGCGATCTCCGCCTGGCCGAGGATCGGGATCGAGGCAATCACCTCTCCCGTGGCCGGATTCTCGACCGGGATCGTCGCCGGCCCCTGGCCGCCATTGGCCTTCGCCCGTGTCTGCTGGTCGACGCTCGCCATGTCTCTCCTCCTGCCGGTGTCGGGAAGGTGCCGCCGGGGCGACAAACCGAAGGCTAGCTTACGCCTGGCCGCCCAGCCAGGCCATGCGCGAGCGCCTGTGCGATCAACTCGAAATGTTCGGCCTGTGCGGTCAGCGGAGGCGATACGGCGACTGCCCGGGCAAGGGGCCGCACGAGCACTCCAGACTTGCGTGCGGCGGATACGAGCGCCGCCACTGCCCCCGGATCCTCGGCCAGGGTCTCAGCCGAAAGCTCGACCGCGGCCAGGGTGCCGGTGCCGCCCCGGACTTCGGCCACGGCGGGGTGCTCCTCGAGCGGCCGCAGAGCGTCGAGCAGGGCCTGCTCGTCATCGCGGCCTCTGGTCAGCAGTCCGTCGCGCTCGATCACCGCCAGGTTGGCGAGAGCCGCGGCGCAGCAGGTGGCGTGGCCGGCGTACGTCGGCCCGTGGCGCAGCACCGGTCCCCCGGGGGTGCGCCAGAACGGCTCGGCCACCCGTTCGGAGACCATGACCCCGCCGAGCGGCAGGTATCCGCTGGTCACCCCCTTCGCGAACGCGATCATGTCGGGCTGAACGTCCCAGCGCTCGACCCCGAACCACGTGCCCAAGCGGCCGAACCCGCAGATCACGGCGTCGATGACCAGGAGGATCCCGGTGTCCCGGCACAACTCCGCGACTCCTTCGATGTAGCCCTCGGCGGGGGGATACACACCGCCAGCGCCGATCACCGGCTCGACGAACACGGCGGCGATGCGCGCAGCCCCGACGCGGTCCACCGCCTCGTGGATCGCCTCCAGCGAGTCGTGCTGCACCACCTCGGTCTCGAGCAGCGGACCGAAGCCCTCCCGGTTGGCCGGTATCCCGGCGATCGCGGTGCCGAAGCCGTGGGTCCCGTGATAGCCCGCGGTGCGGCTGATGAGAACGGTCCGCTCGGGCTCCTGCAGCTCGACGAAGTACCGCCGCGCCAGCTTGGCCGCGGTGTCGATGGCGTCGCCTCCGCCGGACCCGAGGAAGACTCGGGAGGGCATCGGCGCCCGCTCGGCCAGAGCATCGGCGAGCTCGAGCGCCGGTGGGCTGGCGAAATCGCCGAAGGCGGAATAGGCCTCCAGACGAGCGAGCTGCTCGGCAATCGCCTCGGCGATCTCCGTCCTCCCGTGGCCGATGTTGGCGTACCACAGGCTCGCGGTCGCATCGAGGTAGCGGTTACCTTCGCTGTCCCAGACCCACACGTCCTCGCCGCGCTCGATCACGAGCTCGTTGTGACGCACCCGGCCCATATCGGCGAACGGGTGCCAGAGCCGTGAGTCCCTGGTGTCGGAGGTGTCGGACATCGCCGTCCCGGGGTCGCTGAGCTCGTTAGGCCGGATCGAGCTCGATCGACTCGATCTGCGGCGGCTCGAGCGGACGGTCGTGGGCGCCGGTGGGCAGGGCCTCGATCGCGTCGACCACGTCCATCCCACCGGTGACCTGGCCGAACACCGTGTGCTTGCCGTCGAGCCACGGGGCGCTGGCGATCGTGACGAGAAAGAACTGTGAGCCGTTGGTGTTGGGGCCCGCGTTGGCCATGGCCAGGGCGCCGCGAACGACCTTGTGCTGGTTGAACTCATCCTCGAACGTGTAGCCGGGACCGCCGGTACCGGTGCCCTGCGGGTCGCCGCCCTGGATCATGAAATCCGGGATCACGCGATGGAAGATGACTCCGTCGTAGAACTTGTCGGTGGCGAGCTTGCGGAAGTTCTCGACCGTCTTCGGCGCGTCCTCGTCGAACAGCTCGAGCGAGATCGTGCCGTGGGTTGTGTGCATGTTGGCTGTAGACATGGGGCCCAGCCTACCCGGGTTGATCTCTACTGCGCGGCGTCAGACGTTCGCCTGCTCGAGCTGCAGCGGATGACCGCGCACCTC
>DATCPD010000228.1:0-3289 GCA_036564325.1 Solirubrobacteraceae bacterium
GAATCGAGGTGGTCATTCGCCGGTTCGACATCGACACGACCACCACTCCCGGGACTCCCAGGATCGTCGACCACCACATCGACAACGGCTTCACGTTCGTCGTCCCGTGAGCGGGCGCGGTGAGCGCGCTCGCTCGGTCTCAGTCACCTGGCGCTGAGAAGTAGGCTTCCTGACCATGCTGGACTTCGTCACCCGTCCGATCCGCTGGGCGCTCGGCGCAACGGAGCACGATGTCGTCGAGTCGCTGCACGAGGCGCGCGACATCGAGGCGAACATGCTCGGCGCAGTCCGGGCGATCGAGGACGCCACCGCCTCGATCGAGCGGCACGTGGAGACGATTGAGACGCTGGCGACGTCGATCGACCCGCTGCGCGCGTCCGTCGATCGTCTGGCTGACACCCTGCAGGAGCTCGTGACGCTGCTCGCTCCCCTGGGAGCCGCGGAGCATGACGTTCAGCGGCTCGGCCGCCTCTTCGGCCGGCACCCCCACGACAAATAAAACGGGCCGCCCCACCTCGCGGCGGGACGGCCCGTAAGACCGACAGGTCAGTCGCGAGGCTACTCGGAGGAACCGCCGTTCCCGGAGCCGCCGTCGCCGGAGCCGCCGCCGTTGCCGGAGGGCAGATCGAGATCGGCCAGCTCCTCGGCGAACCCGAGTGACGAGCCGCCGCGCCCGATGTCCTCCAGATCGGACAGATCCGGTTCGATGCCGCCGCCGAAGCCGGTCAGCGACTCTCCGTCGGCGAGGCCGAGCTCGGCCGCGAGGTCGTCGTGGTCGAGCAGACCGACATCGTCCATCCCGCGGGGCAGCGGCTCGGACGGCTCGATCTCGATCCGCCGGTAGCGCTTGAGCCCCGTGGCAGCCGGGATCAGCTTCCCGATGATGACGTTCTCCTTGAGCCCGTTGAGGCGATCAATCTTGCCTTCCAGCGCCGCGTCGGTCAGCACCTTCGTCGTCTCCTGGAAGGAGGCGGCCGAGAGGAACGAGTCCGTGTTCAGAGACGCCTTGGTGATCCCGAGGATGATCTCCTCGGCCTGAGCGGTCTCGCCGCCGGCATCCTCCACCGCACGGTTGATCTTCGCGTACTCGTAGCGATCGACGAACTGACCGGGAAGCAGGTCGGTGTCGCCCTTCTGGTCGACCCGGACCTTCTTCATCATCTGCCGCACGATCAGCTCGATGTGCTTGTCGTTGATGTCCACGCCCTGGGACTTGTAGACCTCCTGGACCTCACGGACCAGGTACAGCTCGGTCTCCGTCCGGTCACGGATGGCCAGCAGCTCGTGCGGGTACAACGACCCCTCATTGAGCTGGGTGCCCGGCTCGATCCGCTGCCCCGAGTTCACGAACAGCAGCGTGCGCCGCGGGAACGTGTGACGGTGCTCCTCACCGCCGTCATCGGTGATCACGACCGTGATCGCCTTGTCGGAGTCCTCGATCGAGACCTTGCCGCCGACCTCGGCGATCTTCGCCAGCCCCTTGGGCTTGCGCGCCTCGAACAGCTCGACGACCCGCGGCAGGCCGTGCGTGATGTCCGCGCCGGCGACGCCGCCGGTGTGGAACGTACGCATCGTCAGCTGCGTTCCGGGCTCGCCGATCGACTGCGCGGCGATGATCCCCACCGCGTCTCCGATCTGGGCGACCTTGCCGGTGGCCATCGATCGTCCGTAGCAGGCCTGGCAGACCCCGGTCGGCGCCTCGCACTTCAGGACGGAGCGGACCTGGACATAGATCGGCGTGCCCTTGTCGGTGTCATCCGTCCATGCCTCGAACAGATCAGCCGCCTCGGCCCGATCGATCTCCTTGCCGTTCTCGACGATCATGCGACCGCGCTTGGTCTTGAGGTCCTCGGCCGCGAAGCGCCCGATCAGGTTGTCGTTCGGCTCCCCGGTCGGCCGCAGCTGCCGGGTCTCCGGATCAACTTCGAGCTTCGACACCGGCATCTGGATGAAGCCCTCGGTGCCGCAGTCCTCCTGACGGATGATCACGTCCTGGGCCACGTCGACCAGGCGCCGGGTCAGATACCCGGAGTCGGCCGTGCGCAGCGCCGTGTCGGCGAGTCCCTTGCGGGCGCCGTGGGTCGAGATGAAGTACTCGAGCACGGTCAGGCCTTCCATGAAGTTGGCCTTGATCGGACGCTCGATGATCTCCCCCTTCGGGTTCGCCATCAGCCCGCGCATGCCGGCCAGCTGACGGATCTGGGAGAACGAGCCACGGGCCCCGGAGTTGGCCATCATGAAGATGGGGTTCAACTCGTCGAGGTGCTCGTACAGCGCCTCGCCGACCTCGTTGGTGGCGCGGTCCCACAGCTTCGTGACCGCGTCGTGGCGCTCTTCCTCATCCATCTCGCCGTCGCCGTACTGGCCCTCGATGGTGGCCAGCTGATCGTCGTAGCGGGCCAGGATCTCCGGCTTGCTCGGCGGCGTCTGCACGTCGTTCTTGGAGATCGTCACACCAGCCTGGGTGGCGTAGTGGAAGCCGATGTCCTTGAACGCGTCGAGCACCAGCGAGATCGTCGAGGCCCCGTAGGCCTGAATCAGATCGTCGACCAGCTTGGTGGTGTCCTTCTTCTTCATCGACCGGTTCACGAACTCGTACAGGCCGGGATCGAAGTCCTGGCCGATCGCCTCGGCGATCGCGCGCTCGATCTTGTCGTTGTAGATGATCCGTCCCACGGTGGTGAGCACGTGACCGCCGTCCAGACCGTGCGGGCGGTACTCCGCCAGGTCGTGCAGCTTGACCACGCCGTGCTCGTATGACCACTCCGCCTCCTGGGCGGTGCGGTACACGTGCGGGCGAGGCTCATGCGTGTGCGGATCGATCTTGGCCAGCTCGCTGCCGTCCGGTCCGTAGGTCAGGTAATACGCCCCCAGGACCATGTCCTGCGACGGCGTGGCCAACGGCGCGCCGTGAGCCGGCGAGAGGATGTTGTTCGCCGACAGCATCAGGATCCGCGCCTCGGCCTGAGCCTCGGCCGACAGGGGCAGGTGGACCGCCATCTGGTCGCCGTCGAAGTCAGCGTTGAACGCGTGACAGACGAGCGGGTGAACCTGGATCGCCTTGCCCTCGACCAACACCGGCTCGAACGCCTGGATGCCCAAGCGGTGAAGCGTCGGTGCGCGGTTGAGCAGCACGGGATGCTCGTGAATGACCTCCTCGAGCACGTCCCACACCTCGGGGATCATCGAGTCGACCATCTTCTTGGCCGCCTTGATGTTCTGCGCGGACTTGCGCTCGACCAGCCGGGCCATGATGAACGGCTTGAACAGCTCGAGTGCCATCAGCTTC
>DATCPD010000235.1:0-9200 GCA_036564325.1 Solirubrobacteraceae bacterium
GAATCGACCTGATCTGTGCATTGCTGGCGCTGCTGTTCGAGCACGGCGGCAAGCAGACCCAGGTGATGAGTTTCGGCAGCGCCATCTTCTGGACCTCGACGCAGCTGCTGACCGTGTCGTCGTCGATCCAGAACCCGGTTACCACCGCCGGGCGGATCCTCGACATCGCGATGGAGGTGTACGCGATCTCCGTCGTGGCCGGCCTCGCCGGTTCGCTCGGCTCCTTCCTGATCAAGCGTGGCGAGGAGATGGAGCAGGCCGCCGAGAAGGCAAAGCGGGACCGCCCACACAGCTCCACCGCGTAGCCGCCCGGCCCGCAGGCTTCGGTCCGAAGCGGCCGTCTTGTAACGTCGTTGACACGGATGAGTGCCGCTGGGGAACCGAACTTCGCCATCACGGTGCAGCGGCGCGGCGAGCTCCGCACCGTCTCGGATCGGTCCGGTCTACCCGCCCTCGGGCTTGGCCCGCCTGGCCGCCCGGCGCTCTTCACGCTGGCGCTCACGTTCGCCGCGGACCGCGTTCGAGCGCCGCGCCGCCGCACCGCGCAGGCCGACCGTGAACGGACCCGCGAACGGCGTGAACAGACGCTCCACATCTTGCGCGCCGCAGGCGGTGCAAGCGGGCGCTTCCGAAGGAGCGGCGAGCGCTTCGAAGCGCTCGCCGCAGGCGCGGCAGCGAAAGTCGTACAGAGGCATCAGCCTCTGCATGGTATTCGCCGTGGAGCTGGTTACGGGACGCGACGGACAGGCGGCGCGTCGTCGTACGCGACCACGTCGCGGCGCCGACGCTCGCTCCAGACCGTCATCCACACCAGCGAAATGAGGAGCCCGACGATCCCCACGACGATCAGGATCACTCCGATCGAGTGGAGGTTGAAGCCTTTTGCGGTGACGTTGACGGCGAAGCGCAGAATCGCTCCGACCGCAACCAAGAACAGCGATGTGCCGATCCCCATTTCAGAACCTCCAGTTCGCAAGTCGCCTCAACAACAAGGTTTCCCGATGGCGGGGAACGTCAAACGCGGCTAGTGGCGGGGCGGGTCAGCCACGGGTACCGCCCGCCCTGTCACGCGCGCCGCGGACGGGGGAAGTTGTTCGCCGATGAACTGGAGCGCCAGCATCGCCGTGTCGTCGACATGCGTCCCGACCTGATATTCGCGCAGGGCGGCGTCAATGTAGGCCAGCAGGCCGTCGGGGTCGCGGGAGGAGTCCGCGAGCAGGTTCTGCAACCGGGTCTCACCAAACCGCGCGTCGATGCCCGGAGTGTCGATGACCCCGTCGGTGTAGAAGAGCAGCGTGTCACCCGGCTCGATCACCCAGGCGGTCTCCGGCCAGCCGCCCTCGCTGTCGACCCCGAGCAGAACCCCGGTCGCGCCCAGCGCCACCGGGTGCTCGCCGGCGCGACGGCGCAGCGGCAGCGGGTGTCCCCCTGAGGCGATCGTCATCTCCACGCGATCGCGATGCTCGCTCACGTGCGCGCACACGACCGTGAGCAGGGACAGGTCCGGTTCGTCGAGCAGCGTCCGGTTCAGCAGCCTGAGGATTCCCGCCGGGGAAAGTCCGAGCAGGGCCGCGGTCTTCGTCGAATGGCGGGCCAGGGCCGTCACCGCCGCTGCCGTCACACCCTTGCCGGTGACGTCCCCCAGGACCACCGTGAAGCCGTCCGCGGCCCGGAAGAGATCGAAGAAGTCGCCCCCGATGTGGCTCACCTGATCCGCCGGGCGGTACAGCGTGGCGGCGCGCCATCCGGGCAGACTCGGGAGGGTCGACGGCAGCAGGCTGCGCTGCAACGTCTCGGCCGTCTGGCTGCGTTCGTGGTAGATCCTGGCGTTCTCCACTGCCGTCGCCGCCCGCGAGGCCAGCTCCTGGGCAAACGCCAGGTCCTGCTCGTCGTAGGCGCCCTTGGTCTCGGCCGCGACAAAGGTGATCGCCCCGATGACGCTCTCCCTCGCCCGCATCGGGACGATCATCGCCGAGCGCATGTGCAACTCCCGGGATAACCGGAGATGCTCCTCGTCCCGTGCCCCGGCGACGAGCAGCTCGTCGGTGATCGTCCGATAGAGCTCGGCCTGCCCGGTCCTCAGCACGGCGGGGACTCCGCTGGTTGCGTCGGGGTCAGGAGGGTATTGCTCGCGCAGAGCCGTGGCGAATTCGACCTTGGCCGGATCGACGTGGGCGACGGCGACCTGGCGACTCTCGCCGTGCTCATCGACCAGTTCCACGCCACACCAGTCGGCAAGCTCGGGGACGGCCAGCCGAGCGACGCGCTGCAGTGTGTCCTCGAACTCGAGCGAGGAGGACAGCATCTCTCCCGCGTGCGCCAGAAACCGCTCTCGCAGCTCGCTCTCCTTGGTCTCCGTGACGTCCTCGATCACGTTCACGGCCAGCGCCCGTCCCCGGTCGTCCCGGTACTGGCTCGCCTTGACCACCAACCACCGCTCCTGGCCCGAGTCTCGGTCCAGCCATCGAGCCAGCAAAGGTTCAGAGCGCTCCCCGCGGAGGACGCCGCGGCCCGTCAGATCGTCCAGCGTCAGCCGTGTCCCGTCCTCCCGGCGGGCCTCGAACGGCGCGAACAGCTCGCTCGGATCAGCGGCCAGGGCTTCCTCCATCGAGCTCTGCTTGAACAATCCGAGCGCCGCGGGGTTCAGGAACGTGAGCTGCCCGGTTTCGTCGTGGACGGTCACCGCCTCGGCGAGGGCGCCGAGAGTCAGGTTCAGCTGCTCCTGGGTCGCCCCCAGCCGCGCCACCAGCGCCTCGGTCCGGCGCCGGTTGCGCACTCCGACCAGCCCGAGGACGAAGCCAATGCTCACCACGCCCACCCGCAGCACGTGGTCCAGGGTGAGGAAGTAGTCGTCCCAGATACCGCTGAGGACGACGAGCACCAGCGCCAGCGCGCCCGCGATGAGGACCTGACGGGGCGTCCCGGACGCCGCCAGCGCCAGCGGCGCGAGCAGGAAGAAGTTCGTGATGATCCGGTTCCCGGTGATCACGTCGATGGTCGCGATCGCCACCTCGAAGGCGAGCGCGCCGAGCAGCACGGCGTTTGGCTCTCCCAGGAGCGGCGCCGGCTCGGGCAGGCGAATGGACCGGCTCTTCATACGCAGACGCTAACGGGCGACCGCGGCCGGAGGCGCACTTCCCGATTCAGCGACCGGCGGCGGGAGGCCTCCGTCGCGCGAAGTTTCGCATCCTCCGCGGCCTCCCATGTACCCTCAAGTTCAGCGCATGGCCTACGCCGAGCAGAGCCCGCCAGGGATGCGGGGACCGATCAACCAGCACGCATCCGCGCTCGCCAATGAGTGGCGGCGCCTGACGCGGGTGGCCACCGGCGTCGCGCTGCTCACCAGCCCGGTGTTCTTCGTGCTGCTCTACCGGTCCGACCACATCGGCCTGCTGGTCTCGCTGCTGCTGACCGTCGTCGCCGTGGTCGCGTTCCGCGGCCTGGTGGAGGTCGTGATGCGCAAGCTGCTGCCCACGCCCACGCTGTATGGCGCTGACGAGTCGGTCAAGCGCGACGACATCGTCGCGCGCAGGCGCTACTGGTACTGGCGCACGAAGTTCCGCCGCCTTCCGATCTACGTCCTGATCGTGTTCGCGCTGCTCGGCCTGGCGCAGGCGTTCTTTGCCTTTGCCGGTGTCAGCGCGCCGTTCTTCCACCCCTTCACCGGCCTGCGATCGATCTTCCCGCCGGACACCCTCCCCCAGCTCGGGCTCGTGTTCATCCAGCTGCCGCTGCTGTTCTTCGTCAATTTCGCGATCTTCTTCGGGCCGTTTCTGTTCTTCGCGATCCGGCAGATCCGCGGCTACGAGCCGGGCGACGCCAGCTGGGGCGTGAAGATCGACGATGTTCGCGGGCAGGCCGAGGCCAAGGAGGAGATCACTCGGGTGATCAGCCTGTGGCAGTCGGGCGAGGAGTTCGAGAAGGCGGGCGGCAAGCGCGAGCGCGGGCTGCTGTTCCTGGGCGCCCCCGGAACCGGCAAGACGATGATCTCCAAGGCGATCGCGACCAACTTCAACTGCCCGTTCGTGACCATCCCCGGCTCGGGCTTCGCCGGGATGTTCATCGGAATGGATGCGATCACGGTGCAGTTCCTCGCCCGCAAGGCCCGCAAGCTGGCCAAGAAGTGGGGTGGCCAGTGCATCGTGTTCATCGATGAGATCGACGCGGTGGGAATGCGCCGCCAGGCGCTCGGGGGAGCACCCGCCGGGGCGACCGGAGCGGTTCCCAACTCGATCCACGACTTCTGCTTCTACGGTCCCAACGGCTCACTGACTCCGACCGGAGACCTGGTCATCGAGTCCCGAGCCTGGCGCGAGCGGCTGTTCGACCAGCGCGGGGAATCACCCACCAGCAGCTACGCGACGTTCGTCAATCGGGCCACCGAGCGAATCCAGCGCATCTACCCGGGCTTCGGGATGGGTGGCGGAATGGGCGGTGGCCAAGCGCTCAATCAGCTGTTGGTAGTGATGGACGGAATCGACGAACCGCCGGTCATGCGCAAGGTCATGACCAACCGACTCAACACCTTCCTCGACGCGATGTTCATCGTTCCGGGCAAGATCGGGCGCGTCCCGCTGCGCGTTGCGCCGCCTAGTCCCCGCCCTGAGCAGATCTACTTCATCGGCGCCTGCAACGTACCGATCGACGTGCTCGATCCTGCGCTGACCCGCGCTGGGCGCATGGGCCGCCACATCTGGTTCCGGACCCCGACCAAGGACGACCGGCTCGACATCTTCGATCTCTATCTGGACAAGGTCGATCACGAGGTCGACCTCGACACCGGCGCCAGGCGCGACGAACTCTCCCGGATCACCAATGGGTACTCACCCTCGATGATCGAGCAGTGCTGCTCGATGGCGCTGACCATCGCCCACTCCGAGGGCCGGCGACGGTTCGGCTGGGGCGACATCGTCGAGGCGATGACCACGGTCGAGGCCGGCACGGCCCAGAACATCGAGTACGTCCCGGAGGAGACGCGGGCGGTCGCCATCCACGAGGCGGGTCACGCGGCGGCGGGGCACGTGTACCTGGAGAAGGACATCGTTTCCACCCGGCTCTCGATCCGCAAGCGCGGCAGCTCGCTCGGCCACTACCAGGGGATGGAGAAGGACGAGCGCTTTTCGCATTTCCGCAGCCGCATCATGGGCAGCCTGATCATGACCCTGGGCGCGATGGCCGCCGAGCAGGCGTTCTACGGAGAGAATTCCCAGGGTGTCAGCGGAGACGTCATCTCGGCCACCGCGACGGCCGCGGCGATGGTCGGGATGTGGGCCATGGGGCCCGATGCCGTCCACCTAGACGGCAGTCTCGATGTCGAGGAGGACGCCAAGGAGGTCCTCGGCCGCCTCGAGCGCATCGGCCTCACGATCATGAACCGCGCCGGCACCGGGGGACCATTCATGGCGGACCCGATCGCCTCGGTGCTCGGGGACCGAGACAAGCGCGCGGCTGCCGCCCAGATCCTCGGCCAGGCCTACGTCACCGCATATTCACTGATGGTGTCCAACCGGCGCCAGATCGAGCGGATCGCCGACACCCTCATCGAGCGCAAGGAGATGCACGGCGACGAGGTGACCGACCTGCTGAACAGCGTGGGCCTGAAGCGCCCGGACATCGACCTCTCCGACGATCACACATGGCCGACGGTCTGAACGAGGCGGCTACTCCGCACAGCCACAGGTTCCGGGCCGTGACCGCGACCCTGGTCGGCATCGCGATCGGGG
This sequence comes from Solirubrobacteraceae bacterium, assembly GCA_036564325.1. Lineage (GTDB taxonomy): Bacteria > Actinomycetota > Thermoleophilia > Solirubrobacterales > Solirubrobacteraceae > Palsa-465. The sequence goes on from DATCPD010000235.1 coordinate 5,724, forward strand.
CGATCGCGATCGCCCTCGCCGTGCTCGCGACCGGCAGTTCAGCCGGCCCGACGGCGAAGTGGTCCTCGTGGGCACCGTCCGACAGCGGTCTTCAAGGAGCGCGGGAGATCGCCGATCACCTTGCGCCGTTCTACCGGATCTCCGCCGTCGATCAGCTCGACGTGATCACCGTGGCCGACGTCAACAGCGCCGCCCCCACGAGCACGTCCTCATCGTCCTCCTCGTCCGGGTCGAGTGGAGGGCTACAGGTAGCGGTGCGCGCCGATCCCACCTCGAGTGCGGTGTCGTTGATCGGCGGCCACACGGTGGCCTACAACCTGTGCGGGATCGGCACCTCCAACTGCGCGATCGGGACCGGGACGCCAAGCGCCGACCGGGTGCTGCTGCTGCGCCGCGAGGCGCTGGAGCTCGCCCTGTACACGTTCAAGTACATCAGCGGGACCCAGAACGTCGTGGCCATTCTCCCGCCCAGCAAGACGACGCAGACGAGCGCGCTGAGCGCCAAGCCGCCCTCTCCGAGCGCCAAGCCCGTGTTCAAACCGCTCGACGTCGCGCTGCTGTTCCTGCGCGACGAGCTGAAGCCCTGGCTTGACCAGCCGCTCGCCACCGCCCTGCCGTTGCAGTTCCCCCCCACGGTGTCCGAACTCAGCTTGTGGCGCCAGACCGCCGAGGCCGCGCTGGTCGAGCAGATCACCGCCCGCGGGCAGTTCGCCGAGCACCTCGTTCAGGCCCAGGACGGCAGCAATCTGATCGTGCTCGATCCGCTGCCGCCCTCGTAGGGTCAGCGGGGTCGCTCGGCTGAAACCGGCGTCGGACGCTCCTCCCAGCCGCTGCACCGCAGGACCGGCAGCCGGGGGTAGCGCGGGAAGCGATCCGGCTCGTCGCGCGAGCGCTGGCAGAGTGAGAACACGGACCCGCGCGTGGTCCGGACCAGCTGCTGGTGGCGACACGTATTGCACAGTCCCGCGCCGGGGGCGCCCGGGGCGCCAGGGAGGCCCGGGCCGTCGGGGTCAGGCAATGCCCGCGGCGCTGACGTCGCTCCGCACGGCTCGCGCGCTCCGGGCATCGCCCCGGGACACCACGCCGACCGAACGGAGCACTCCGCGCCGAACCACGAAGACGTACCGTGAGCCGCCCCGGAGCCGGTGGCGGCCGAGCCACACACCGCCGCCGAGCGAACGGGCCGACCGGCGCAGGCCGCGGAGGCGTTTACCCGCCACCCGGGAGCCCGGCGCGAGGCCGCCCGCGCGATACGAGCGCGGCGTTCCGGCCACATAGGCGGCGGTGCCGCGGCGATTGAACACGGTGGCCAGCTGCCCAGCGCTGCGCGTGACGCAGTAGCGGTAGGCGCGGCCGGGGCGCGAGGACGGCTGGCCGGCGCCGTAGAGGATCGCCTGGGTACCGAGGCCGACCCGGAGGGGACCGAGACCACGGCCGCCGAAGGACCCCGCGGCGGGGAAGCAGCCCGTGGCGGGAACCCCGTAGGCGCGCTCCCACATCTGCAGGTAGGCCTCGGCGCCATGGAACATGTCGGTGAGGACGGGCGGTCCGGCCAGGGTCTTCAGCTCCTGGAGCCAGTCGGCGAACATGCCGTAGTTGGCCACCCCGTCGCGGTTGAGGTCGAACACACGCTGGCCCCACTGCTCACGGGTGAACGTGACCCGGCCGTCGTACGAGGTGAAGGGATAGGTGATCGGATGCCCGGATGTGGGCTGGCTCTCCTCGGCCAGCCCATTCATGTCAGCGCCGTAGCCGAAGCCGGTCCCGCTGTAGAACCGCCGGTTGCGGACCCCCAGCGACGTGCGCCACTGGTCAAGGAACGAGGCGGGCGAGGCCCCCGCGATCGGCGTGACGAAGCCACCGAGGTTGTAGATCCGCGGGTTCTCCTGGGGCGAGTCCCAGCTGTGGGCGGAGATCACGCCGGAGTAGTGGTGGGCCTCGAGGATCGACAGGGTCGAGTCGGCGGTCTTGACGTCCATGTGGTCGAGCTCGACGAGGAAGTGCTGCTGAATCATCTTGTTGATCAGATAGGCGCCGATCGGGCTGAGCCCCCGGTCGTTGCAGTGCGGCGGCGCCGGGTACGCCGGCAACGTCCCCGATGGCAGCAGCATGCGCGCGGGCCCGTCCAACAGGCTGGACAGCACGCCGGGGGGAACGACCGACAATTGGGTGTTGTCGTGCTCCGGACCCGTGCACGTCTTGACATCGAAGAAGTGTCCGGTCTCGAGATGGTTGCCGCCGTTGATCAGCACGCCTTCCTCTCCCCCGTCCATCTTCGCGCCGCCGAACCCGTTGTCGAACTTGTGCACGGGGAAGAAGGTGCTCACCCCGAGCGCGCGGACCTCCTTCAGCCCGGCGTCGACCTGTGCCTGGTCACAGGTCACGGCGCAGTTGAACAGATCGGAGACCTCGATCCCCTCCACCACCGCAAGCTTGCCCTGGTTGATCACCTTGCGAGCCTGGAACGGGTTGGTGACGACCTGGAAGAAGCCCTTGCCGGGTCCTCCCGACTGAGCGTCGACGTAATCCTGCAGTGCGCGCAGGTCACGTGCCTGAAGGTGAACCGCGGCCATGTCGTTGCATGGGTTGTGGCGAGTGGTCATCAGGTTGCACAGTGCCTCGTTGTCGACCAGTTGGGTGACCATCACCCGCAGACCGGCCATCCACGCGCGCTTGATGCCCGTGTAGTAGTCGCCCTCCTCGGCCAGGTCCGTGGGCGAAGGCCAGTCGTGGAACGTTGGCCAGCCGCGCGTATCGTGCTGGTGAAGCGGGGCACCGTAGTCGAGGAAGCTCTCGACCTGGCCGTTGATGCCCTGCTGGTAGCGCGCGCAGTCAGGCAGTGCATACGGGGCGCCGAGCGAGTCCCAGGGACGACCGCAGTGGAAATCCCCCCCGAGGAACTCGAAGGCGGTCACGTGCGTATGGGCGTCGATCGTCCCGGTCACCTGCGCCTGCGGGCTCGGCCCCGAGAACGGCACGCCGGTGGCGTCGACGCTGGCCTCGGGGTAGGTGGCGCAGCCCGACGCGGGCGTGAACGTCACCGCGCGCTTGATCCCGGTGGCCGGGTTGGTGATTGTGAAGCCGGTTCGTGCGTCCCCGTCGACCCGCCAGACCGTCTCCACACTCGGAGACGCCACCATCGCCGGGGTGGCCGCCGCGGCGAGGAAGTTCTGCGCCGAGCCGTAGAGGAGGTACTGCCCGAGCGACGTGGCCTGCATCCGGAACGGGCCGACGGGAATCGCCCCACCAGATCCCGGCGCCGACTGCAGCGCGAAGCAGCCGTGGACCAGGGAATAGCGGTTCAGCGGCGGGGCGGCTCGGGGTGCCGCAGCCTGGGGCGCGGCGGCTCGGGCCGCGGCCGGCCGATTGCCGACGGTGGCGGAACCGGCGAGCAGACCGAGGCCCAGGGCCAGTGCAGGCACGAGAGCGGACGCGTACAGGCGCCGGCGCCTCATTCTCGCGTCAGCTCCTCCAGGG
>DATCPD010000266.1:0-14387 GCA_036564325.1 Solirubrobacteraceae bacterium
GATCGTGCTGATGGGCGGTCCGAAGCTCACCGATCCCAGCCCGGCCAGTCCGATCATGCCGTACACGACCGCGCAGGCGCCCCCGCCGGCCAACGGCATCCCGACCAAGTAGGAAGTGGGGGGACGAGCCGGGGTGTCCCGTCGTGGACACCCCGGCACAGGTTGGGGTCCCGGTTCTGCGGTCAGGCGACGCTGCGGACGCGATGCTCCGAGCCCGTGGCCAGCGTCCTGGCGTAGCCGGCGGCCAGCCGCTGCAGCGATGCTTCCCAGGTTCGCCCCTGAACGGAGGCCAGCCCGCCCCGGCGCAGTCGCTGCGCTAGCAACCGCGACCGCAGGACGGAGAGGACGCCATCGGCCAATTCCTCGCAAGTCGCTGCCGCGAGCAGGCCGCTCTCGCCGTGTTCGACCAGTGAGGCCGGGCCACCCTCCCCCACCGCCACCACCGGCAGGCCGCTGGCCTGGGCTTCAAGCACGACCTGGCCGAAGGTGTCCGTCCGGCTTGCGAACAGGAACACGTCAGCGCTGGCATACGTTCGCGCCAGCTCGGCGCCCTCGAGCAGGTCGACGCCCTTCTCCTTGGTCAGCCGCCCGCTGTAGAGGATGTTGACCTCACCGGGCAACAGCCCGGGTACTCGAAGCCCCGGATGCAGCCGTGAGATGTCGACGCCGCGATCCCAGCGGCCGATGCGCTCGGCGTCGATGCCGAGCCCGTGAAGACGTTCGTCGCTGGCCTCGCTGGGCGAGAGCACGACCCCGCAGCTCCGGTAGAACGCGCTGATCGCCAGCGCGGCCAAGCCCTCGAGCTGGGCCTGCCCGCTGCGCCGACCGGCGTAGGCGGCCAGCTCGGTGTGGTAGCTGCCGAGCACCGGGAGCTCCAGCACCCGGGCCAGCAGCCAGGCGCCGATGCCGGCCGGCCCCGGGGAGCAGAGGTGGACGAGGTCATAGCGCCCTTCGGCGAGCGCGTCGACGATCGCCGGGAGGCTCGGTACCCCGATTCTCAGGCCGGGGTAGAACGGCACCTCGATCTCCGCCACCGCGCTCAGGCGACGGTCGACATCGGCGTCGGTGCCGATCACCTCCACGTCGAAGCCGGGTACCCCCCGGTCGCGGATCTGCTGGATCGTCCGGGTCACGCCGTGAATCGAGCCCAGGCCGTCGGCCACCAGCGCCACCCGGGGGCGGCCGCCATCGTTGCGCGCGAGCTTCAGCTTCTCGCGGCCGAGGAAGGCGCCTGCCGCCGCGTAGGGAATCGTCGGCACGCAGGCGTCGAACACTCGCGCCGCTGCTTGCTGGAGGTTGAGCTCGTGCTCGCCGGCGATCATTGCCACGGCACCGTGGACGGCGTCGGCGAGCTTGCGCTCGTGGATCCTCCGTGCGCGGCGGAGCAGATCCGGATGGCTGAGCTCGCCGTCCTGCAGCTTGGTCAGCAGCGTCCGATCGTCGACGTCGAGATCCATCGCCTCGAGCCAGGCCCGCAGCAGCGCCAGCGCGTCGTCGGGACCGAGATCGCCTCCGACCGGGCCGTGGCGGACATCCCCTTCCCGCATCACCCGCTCGACGAGCTTCAGCACCGCTGCCGGATCCGGGCGCGAGGCACCGTCGCCGCGGCCCAGCGACCGGATGGCCAGCGCCATCGCCGCGTGAGTCCACTTCGCGGCGCTGCCCTGAGCCCCGTGCGCGGCCGCCCGCCCGGCGCGGATATGGGCCAGGAAGTCCGCCGGCGTCGAGGCCAGCGGAGTCTCGGTGAACGTGCGACCGATATCGATTCCGGCGTGATCGTCCGAACCCCCGATGGCGGTGCCCCCGTGGGTCTCGATGTAGACGAACGCCGGCAGGTTGAGCTCTTTCGCCCGCGCGCCGTTCCGTGTTTCCCAGATCGGGAACAGCTGCGCCAGGCGACGCCGGTGGCGCGCGGTGAGCGGCGCCTCCACGGCGTAAAACGGGTGGGCAAGGGCGGTCGTGACCGAGCTGTCGTGGAGATAGCCAGCGCAGGCTTCGACGTCATCGTTGTGGGCCTGCAGCCACTCGTGATCGTCCGGTGTGATCCCGTAGCAAAGCACGTGAACGGCCTGGGGCTCGCCCTTGAACCAGACGGTCAGCTCCTCCGAGATGAACGTGTCGGGCAGGGAATCGAGTGCCAGCGCGCCCTCGATCGTGTCGTGGTCGGTGATCGTCACGAAGCCCATTCCCCTGCGCTTGGCCAGTTCGTAGACCTCTTCCGGCGGGGTGGCGCACTCGGGCAGGTGCAGCGACCGTTGGATACCCAGCTTCGACAGCTCCGACGCCGTCGAGTGGACATGCATGTCGGCGCGACTCGTCTCGTTCATAGCTAGCAGGATCGCCCCGCTAACCACCAAGTTCGTGAAGAACGCGCTCTCCTCTTGTGACCTTCTCGTGATCGTTGGGCTCGACGTCCTCGCGCAGCCCGAACCGCTCGTGGACGCGGCGCAGCGGCCCGGGCGCCCACCAGTTGGCCGAGCCGAGCAGCTCCATCAGCGAGGGCACGAGCAACGCGCGGATGATCGAGGCATCGATCAGCACCGCCAGCGCCGTCCCGATTCCGAGCTCCTTGATGAACACGAGCTTCGAGGTCGCGAACGCACCGATCGCCACCGCGAACAGCAGCGCCGCCGCCGTCACGATCCGCCCCGTCCGCTCGAGCCCGATGGCCACCGCCGCCGAGTCCGACGCCCCGTCGTCACGCGCCTCCTTGATCCGGGAGAGCAGGAACACGCCGTAGTCGGTGGCCAGCCCGAACGCGACCGCGAACATGAAGATCGGCTGTGTCGCATCGAGTGCCCCCTGGCTGGTGAAGCCGAGCAGCCCCTGGAGGTTGCCGTCCTGGAAGATCAGCACGAGGATTCCAAACACCGCGCTCAGGCTGAGCGCGTTCATGAGGATCGCCTTGAAGGGCAGGATCACCGATCCCGTCATCAGGAACAGCACGATCAGGGTCGCCCCGATCACCACCGCGAGCACCGCCGGGAGATGGGCGCCGAGGCTGTGCTCCAGATCGATGAATGCCGCCGTCTGGCCGGCCACCCCCAGATAGAACGGAGGGTGCAGCCCGCGGACCGTGTGGACGAGCTGCTGCGTGGTGCCGCTGAGCGGTGGCGCCGCCGGAGCGACCGCGATCAGCGCGTCGTGCGCTCCCGCCGGCTGGGCCGGCGCCACCGCCGCCACGTCGGGCAGCGCAGCGAGGGTGTGCGCCAGCCGGGTCACCTGCGGCGAGCCCGCCGGTGCGCCGACCACGACCTCCAGCGGCGAGGTGCGGTTGGGCGGGAACTGCCGGTTCAGCGCATCGTCGACCTGCCGGGCGCTGGCGCTGTGGGGCAGCACCGTCGCGCTGACCGAGATGAACTTCACGCCGGTGAACGGAACGCCGAGCGCGACCAGGACGACGATGCTGGCCAGCGCGATCCGGCCGGGACGGCGCATCACCAGCTGTGAGAGCCGGTACCAGGCGCCGTCCTGGGCCGCGGTGGCATCGCGTTGCGCCGCTCGCGCCAGGCGCCTCGGAGCCAGCGCGTTGACGCGCGGTCCAAGGACCGCCAGCAGGGCCGGAAGCACGATCAGCGCCAGCGCCGCCGCCAGCAGCGCCACCAGCGCTCCCGCGATGCCCATCGAGTAGAGGAACCGCTGCGGGAAGATGGCCAGCGACGCCATCGCCACGGCGACGGTGACGGAACTGAACAGGATCGTCCGGCCCGAGGTCTGCATCGTCCGCACCAGCGGCTGGCGCCCGAACCCGCTCACGGCTGCCTCCTCGCGGTAGCGGGAGACCATGAACAGGCTGTAGTCGATCGCCAGACCGAGGCCGAGGCCGGTCACGAGGTTCAGCGCGAATACGGAGATGTCCGCGAAGCTCGAGACGATCCGCAGGGCGAGAAACGTGGCCAGGATTGCCAGCCCACCGAGCAGCGGCGGCAGCAGCGCGGCCACCAGCGAGCGGAAGAACAGCAGCGAGAGCAGGAAGATGAACGGGAAGGCCAGCAGTTCCGCGTGCGCGAGATCGTGGCCGACCTGCGTGTTGGCCTGGGCGTTGGCGAATGCCTGGCCCCCCAGCCGGACGTCAGCCTGACCCGCAAAGGCGGACTTGATCGCCGTCGTGTCGTCCTTGATCCTCGTGTCGGACAGTGGCTTGAAGTACGCCAGCACGTAGGTCGAGCGCCCGTCGTGGGACACCATCGCGGGGTTGCGCACGTCGTAGAAGCTGACCACCCGAGCCACGTCGGGCTGCGCTCGCAGCTGTTGCGCAACTCTGCTCACGCGCTCCCGCGCGGCTGACGTGCGGACGGCTCCCGAGCTGACCAATGCCACCACGCCGGCATCGACCTGGCGCCCCGCGGCGTCCTGGTAGCGGTTCATGGCCTGGATGCTCTGCGTCGCGGGGTCGTTCGCCGCGTAGGGGCTCAGGTGCTTCGCCACGCCGGCCCCGAACACCCCGGCGAGCACCGCCCCGAGTACGGCAAGCACCAGCACACGGCGCCGGTGCGCGTACAGAAAACCGCCGAGTCTGCTGAGCATTGCCCTACTCCTGTTCGAGATTCGCGGCGAGACGGCGCTCGGTCGCCTCGCTCCATTCGATGAACCACTCCGCCATGTCGATCCCCAGCCGCAGGGTCAGATACGTACCCGGCGGTCCATTCCGGACGTTGGGCTCCATCGCGCGGAGCTGCTGGAGCTTCTGCTCCTGCCGAGCCCGCATGGCCCGGAGGTGCACGATGCGCAGGGCATCCGGGCTTCCCGCGTCAGGGCCGGCCAGGTCGGAGAAGAACAGCTTCAGCATCCCCTCGTCGCGCAGCTCGTACAGCGGCTCCTGCGTCGAGGCGAGCCATCGGTCAAGCGCCGCGTGCCCCGCGTCGGTCAGCCGGTAGACCGTCCGAGCCCGGGCGCCGGATGGCTCCGACTGGCTGCTCACCAACCCGGCCGCCTCCAGCCGCCGAAGCTCCGGGTAGATCTGCCCGTAGCTGGCCGCCCAGAAGTGCCGCGTCGAGCGGTCGACGAGCTGCTTGATGTCGTAGCCGGTCTCCTTGCCGAGTCCGAGCATCCCGAGGATCACCCGGCCGGTCGCGGTGAGGAGCTGGTCTCCGGAGTCTGGGGACGGGTTTACGGTTGCCATGTAGCGTCACGATATATCTGTGCGATAGGAATGTCAAGTCAGCCCGAGCGCGGTCGGCGGCAGGCGGCCGGCGGCGACGCGCTGGCTCGCGCACTACCGCTCCCCGCGCGCCCCGTCAGCGGTGCTTCCGCTCCCAGGCGTCCTCGAGCAGCTCGCTCAGCAGCTCGGCGTCCGCCGCGCTGAGCGTGACCCGAACGGCCGCGAGCCGCTTGCCCCACCACACCTCCGCACACACGTCGGGATGGGACTGAACGGCGGTGTGGATTCCCGGCTCGTCGACCATCACGTTCATGTGATCGTCGTCCCGCAGCGTGGCGAAGATGCGACCGCCGACGCGGAACGACGGGCGTCCGTGGTGGTCCTGCTCCGCGCTGTCGGGCAGCGCCAGGGCGAGCTTCCGGGCGTCGTCAGCGGTGATCGGCTTCGCCCTCCCCGGCTATGCTCGCGCCCATGCATCCGGCTGAGCTCACCGCGCCTGAACAGCGGGTGCTCGGGTCCCTGGTCGAGAAACGCTGGACCACGCCAGACCAGTATCCACTGTCGGTCAACGCGTTGCGCCTGGCCTGCAACCAGTCCACCAACCGGGACCCCGTCACCGCGTACGACGAACCCACGGTCGTCACCGCGGCGCAGCGGTTGTGCCGGTACGGCCTGGCGCGGATGGCCAGCGGCCACACCAGTCGCTCGGTCAAGTACCGCCACCTCGCCGAGGACGCGCTCGGCCTCGACCGCGAGGGACTCGCGCTGCTCGGCGTGCTGCTGCTCCGCGGGCCGCAGACGCCGGGGGAGCTGAAGGGGCGCAGCGAGCGGATGGCGCGATTCGAGTCGCTCGCCGACGTCGAGCGGGTGCTCGTGGCGCTCACCGAGCGCGGCTACGTTCGCAGCCTGGGTCGGCGCCCGGGTCAGAAGGAGGACCGCTTCCAGCAGCTGCTCGGTGCGCAGGGCGAGGTGACGCCGCCAGAGCCGCCGTTTGCCGAGGCCGCGCATCCGCCCGCCGGGCTGGCGACGCCTGACCTGGGCGCCCGGCCCGCCGGGCTCGAGTCACGCGTGAGCGGATTGGAAACCGAGCTCGCCGATCTGCGAGCGGAGCTTTCAGCGCTGCGCGAGGAGCTCTCGCGCCTCCGGCAGACCGCCGCCGCCGACGCGCCCTAGCAAGACCGCCCGGGCACCGATACAGACTTCCTTTCGCCTACCGAAAGGAAGTCTGCGTCCGTGGCGTCCTACCCGGATCAGGCGGGCAGCGCCAGACCGACCAGGAAGGTCGCACCGCCGACGATCAGGCCGGCCAGTGTCATCTCCAGTCCGGCGGCCCACCACGTGCGCAGCGTCACCAGGGACTTGGCCGCGCCGACCATGAAGTGGGCGATGAGCGACACGATCGCCGCCGCGATGATCGCGGTCGTGCCGGTGGTGATCATGAACGGAATCACCGGGACGATCGCCCCGAGGCCGGTTGAGACGCCGGCCGCGAGCGCCGCCTGCCCGGGGTTGCCGTCACCTTGGCTGCCGCCCCCGAATTCTTCGGCGGCGAGGGCCTGGAGCATCGCGTCGGGGTGTTGCGCCATGCGCTCGGCGAGCTCGTCGGCGGTCTTTTCGTCGATCCCCTTCAGCTGGTAGAAGAGCGAGAGCTCCTCCTTCTCCTCCTCGGGGTGCTCGGCGATCTCCCGCCGCTCGCGTTCGACGTTGGCGGCGTGCACCTCGGCCTCAGAGCGCTCGGCGAGAAACGCGCCCGTGGCCATCGAGAGCGCCGAGGCGATGGCTCCCGCCAGGCCCGCGGTGAGGACGGAGGTGGAGCCCCCGGTCGCGCCCGACACGCCGGCCACGATTCCGAACACCGCGGCGAGGCCGTCGTTGGCGCCGTAGATCGCGCCTGAGATCCAGCCGCCGCCGGTCATATGCCACTTCTCGCGCCCGAGGATGCGATCGAGCCGGGTCCGGGCGCCTGGAACCGCCAGCGGTGCCGCATCGAAGCCTCCGCCCGGGCTGGGCCGCGGCGGATCCGCAGGGACCGCGTCGTCGCCCGAGCCACCGCCGGAGCGGATGTCCTGCACCGCGAGCGAGTGGGAGCGCTCCTCCTTGCGGATCTCGCGCAGCAGACCGTCGGTTACCGGATCGCCGGTCGAGCGCTTGTACAGGTCATCCACCTCCTCGTCCTCGGCCGCCTCACGCGCGGCGAGCAGGCGGTCGACGGGAGCGATCTTCGCCTGCAGCCTCAGCCACAGCGGAATCCGCACGCTGGACGGGTCGGGCACCGGGATCCCGAGCTCCCTCATCCTCATCTCGAGCCGGGTGCGGTGGACGCTCTCGGCCTCGGCCATCCGCCGCAGGATGTCGGCCTCGCGGTCGGGCATCCGCCGCGCGATCAGCAAGTACACGGCGCCGGCGACGATTTCGCCGCGCCACGCCTTGAGCAGGCGATCCTGTACCTCGCCAGAGGCTTCGCTCAGCGTCCCAGGAGCATCGCTCACGGCTCCAGCCTAGCCAAAGCCGACCGCTAGCCTTGCTGCCGAGATGGCCCGCCTTCGATCGCTTCGCGCCCCTTCGCTGCTCGCGCTCGCAGCCGCGCTGATGCTGGGCGGATGCGGCGGCAGCAGCCCCGCTTCCGGCGCTGCGGCCGGCTCATCCGGCGGCAAGAAGTCCGCCAAAGGCGCCATCACCGTGACCCCGGGCGGGGGCCGCGGCGCCACCCATCCGCCCGTGGCGACACGCACCGTGCCCGCGCTGATCGCGCCGACCGGCGCGCACGCCAACAGCGTGCACGTGCCGGTCCTGACCTATCACCGCGTGGTGCCGCTGAGCGCGGTCGGGCTCACCGACCTCAAGGTCGAGCCGGCGAACTTCGTGGCGGAGCTGGCGGTGCTGCAGGCCGGCGGCTACCACACGATCAGCCAGGCGCAGCTCTTCGATGCCCTCTACAAGGGTGGGAAGCTGCCGCCCCGGCCGGTCGTGATCTCGGTCGACGACGGCTACGTCGATGACATCAGGACGATCCTGCCCGACCTGGAGCGGTTTCACATGACCGCCACCTTCTTCGTCATCACCGGCCGGATGACCGAGCCCGGGTTCCTCACCGCCGACCAGATTCGTCAGCTCGACCGCGCCGGGATGGACGTGGGCGACCACACCGCCCATCACGTCGATCTGCGGCTGCTGACCGCGGCGCAGCTCAGCTCGGAGACCGCGGGCTCCAAGCATGTGCTCGAGGGGGTGCTCGGCCACCCCGTGTACTACTTCGCCTATCCGTTCGGTGCCTACAACGACAGCGTCGTCTCCGCCGTCCGCGCGGCGGGGTTCACGATGGCCTACTCGACGGCCGGCGGGACCACCGAGAGCACGAGCGCGCCGCTGACCATGCCGCGCGTGCACGTCGGTCGCGCCGAGACTCCGAGCGGACTCGTGTCACTGCTCGGCGGAGCGTGATTCCGTCGTGACCGAGCGCCCCCGCGCGAGCGTGACGTTCGAAGCCGCGCGGGTGGACGCAGGGCCGGGGGCCAGGCTGGCTGAGGCGATGCGGGATGAGATCGCGGCGCTGTACGACGGCCTCGATCTCGACGGCGAGGACATGCCGCGCGCTGGTCCGGCTGAGCTGAGCGCGCCGGAGGGAGCGTTCCTGGTCGGGTTCCATGACGGGGAGCCCGTCTGCTGTGGCGGCGTCAAGCGGCTCGACAGCCGCGCCTGCGAGATCAAGAAGATGTACGTCGTGCCCGAGATGCGCGGCCGCGGCGTGGCGTGCGCGCTGCTGCACGCGCTCGAGCAGACGGCGCGGGATCTTGGTTACGTCGTCGCGCGGCTCGACACCGGTCCGCGGCAGGGCAATGCCAGGGGTCTGTACGAGGCCGAGGGGTACGCAGAGATCGAGAATTTCAACGGCAATCCGGTGGCCGTGTTCTGGGGCGAAAAGCCCCTCGTGTAGGCGAGCTACCCATGAAATAACACCACCGTCGGCGTGCGGCGGTGTAATTGATCGCCTGTATGGGTGTTCTTCGGGTGAGGATCCGCCGACTGGTATGAGTCGAAACGCTCTCTCTTTGCGCCGCCCGCGGGCGGCCGACATGCTGGCCCGGCGGCGCTCCCGGCTGGAGTCGCTGCGCGTCACGCTCCCCGACTCGGCGCGCACGACGATCCACGTGGCCAGTTACGACCTGACCACGTTCCGCCCGCGGATCGTCCTGCTCGAGCACCCGGCACCACTGGTGCGCTGGTGCAAGCAGCAGGGGATTCGAGATGCGATCGTCGGCGGCTTCTTCATCCGATCTCGCTACGCGCCACTGGGTGAGCTTCAGATCGACGGCCAGCCGCGGGACACCGTGCCGTTCGCCGCCCCCTGGGGGGACCTGCGGGCGTGCGTCCAGATCGACCAGCACATCCGCATCGCCCGGCGGGACGCGCTCGTTCCCCTTCCGGGCGGCGACCTGCTCCAGGCGGGGCCGATGCTGGTGGCCGGCGGCCGGCGCGCCTTTGAGGACGGCGACGATCAGGAGGGATTCGCCGCCGGGTCGCACCAGTTCGACTCCGACATCACCGATGGCCGGTATCCCCGCGCGGCCCTCGCGCTCGCCGGCGACAGGCTGCTGGCCGTGGCCTGCGACGGGCGCACCCGGCGCGACGCGGGCATGACGCTGTCAGAGCTCGCCGGCACCCTGATCGAACTCGGCGCCAGCGACGCGCTGAACCTCGACGGCGGCGGTTCCGCATCGCTCGTCTACGCCGGGCGTCTGCGCAACCGCCCGCGTGAGGAGCACGGCGTCGACCTGCTCGACGGCCGGCCGATTCTCAGCGCGATCGTGCTCGAATCGCCTTAGGCGATCCTAGGGGCGCGGGACCGGCGCGCCGATCCGGGGCGGGGCGGCCATAATCGAGGCATGCCCCTGCGCGTCCTCTCAGCGATTCTGTTTTCACCGCGCGGCGGCTCGGCGCCGGTGGCCCGCTCGCTCGTGCGCGGGCTGCGGGCCCAGGGATGCGAGGTCACGTTCGTGGCCGGGTCACGCGGGGACCTCGGCGGGCATGGCGACGCTCGCAGGTTCTACGGCGAGGTGCAGGCGGTCGAGTTCGATGCGGCGCTGGCCAGCCCCGATCCGATGCGCTTCGAGGGGCCGCCGGGCTCGGCTCCGATGCACCCGTCCTTCGAGGAGCGATTGGACGCGCCTGACCGGGTGTTCGCGATGCTGGACGATCTCGACTACGAGCGACAGGTGCGCGCGTGGGCGCGAGAGCTCGGGCGAGCCGGCGCGGCCCAGGCGGACGTCCTGCACCTGCACCACTTGACTCCGATCAACGAGGCCGCCGCCCGCGTGGCGCCGCACGTCCCGATCGTCGGCCAGCTGCACGGAACCGAGCTGCTGATGCTCGAGCAGATCGCCGATGGACCCCCGGCCGGCTGGGATCACGCCCAGCGGTGGGCGGACCGCCTGCGGGGCTGGGCCCAGAGCTGCTCACGGCTGATCGTCGCGCCGGCCGGCGCCGAACGGGCGAGCCAGCTGCTGGACGTCCCGCTCGAGCGCCTGATCGGGATGCCGAACGGTGTCGACGTGGAGCTGTTCAAGCCCGGCAGCCTGGATCGCTACCGGTTCTGGCAGCGCACCCTCGTCGAGGATCCGAGGGGCTGGGCCCCCGGGCAGGCGGCGGGGAGTGTGCGCTACACCGGCGACGACGTGGCGCTGCTCGAGCGCGCGACGGTCTTCGTCTACGTCGGGCGATTCACCGCGGTCAAGCGGCTCGACCGGCTGATCGCCGCCTTCGCGCTGGCTCAGCGGCGAGCCCCTGGGGCGGCCGCGCTGGTGCTGGTCGGCGGGCACCCCGGGGAATGGGAGGGCGAGCATCCGGCCCAGACCGTGGCGCGCCTGAATGTTCCGGCGGTGTTCCTGGCCGGATGGCGCTCGCACGAGGAACTCCCGGAGTTCTTCGTGGCATCCGATGCGGTGATCTCGGCCGCCGAGCGCGAGCAGTTCGGCCAGCTGCTGATCGAAGGGATGGCGTGCGGGCTCCCGGCCATCGGGATCCGAGCGCTCGGGCCCGAGTCGATCATCGAGGACGGCAGCAGCGGATGGCTGGTGGCGCCCTCCGACGAAGCGGCGCTGGCCGACACCATCGCCGAGGTGAGCGAGAGCCCGCGCGAGCGCGAGCGCCGGGGGCGCGCCGCTCGGGAATCGGTATGCGAGCGGTTCTCGTGGAGCCAGATGTCAGCGCAGCTCGAAGGGATTCTCGCCGACGCAGCGGCGCAGGCAAGTCATGCTCCGGCCGTCGAGGCCTGAGCGGCGGGCTCGGTGAAGGTGCTCCGCGCGAGCTCGATGAACTCCGCCGCCGCGGGCGTGTGACGGCGGCCTTCGCGCCAGGCCAGCGTGATGTCACGCGTCAGCGCCGGATCGGTCAGCCTCGCGACCACGAACTCGCCCTCCGGCCGGTCGGCGTCCGAGCGGGGCAGGATCGCCACTCCCATCCCCCGGGCGACGAGCCGCCGGATCCGCTGGCTCTCGTTCGACTCGAGCTTGACCGGAGGCTCGAAGCCGGCCTGCTGACCTGCCGAGGTCAGGAGCTCCCGCAGCCGTGAGCCCTCGCGATAGCTGATGAACTGCTCGTCGGCCAGCTCCGCCATCCGCAACGTCCTCCGGCCGCGCAGCCGATGGTTGCAGGGCAGGATCACCACGAGTTCCTCGGAGACCAGCTGGTGCAGGCCGAGCCCGTGGCTCTCGATCCGCTCGGTGACCGACAGGAAGGCGAGGTCAAGCTCGTCGACGCGCAGCATCTCGGCCAGCTCCTCGCTTGACATCTCGCGCACGGTCAGCTCGACGCCGGGGTGGCGGCCGTGAAAGATGGCCAGCGCCAGCGACACGTCCACCGGCCCCATCGTGTGCATCGCCCCGACGGTCACGTGTCCGGTCTGGATTCCCCGGAGTCCCTGCAGCTCGGTGCGCGCCGCATCGACCTCCGAGAGGATCCGGCGCGCCCTGGCCACCAGCAGCTCTCCGGCCTCGGTGACCGTGACGTGGCGCGTTGTCCGCTCGACCAGGGCCAGACCGACCTCCTCCTCCAGCCGGCGGATCTGCTGCGACAGGGCGGGCTGGGCGATGTGCTCTCTGGCCGCCGCCCGGGTGAAATGCCGCTCCTCGGCCAGCGCCACCAGGTAGCGGAGCTGACGAAGATCCATAAGGAAAGACTATAGATCGATTGGATAACTCGTCTTGGACTTCTAAGCGCCGACCGGCCATGATGGTCGGGCAACACCTCTCTCCTCCCGAGCGCGCCCCTTAGATCCGGCCTCATATCCCGCCGGTTCCGGGGCGCTCTCAATTTAACGACCGTACGGCTCGTCCTAGAGGATCCCGATCTCCGAGTTGTCGCCGACCATGAAGCGGTAGGCCCGGGGCTGGCGCTGGTCGCGCCCGATCTTGACGTTGCGTCCCAGCAGCGAGGACTCCATCCGGCCGGCGAGATCGCTCACCGATGAGCCGGCCAGGAGGATCGAGTGCTCCACCTCGGCGTTCTGAATCGTGCAGCGTTCACCGATCGCGGTGTACGGCCCGATGTAGCAGTCCGTGAGCTGGGCGCCGGCTCCGATGATCGCCGGACCGCGCACGGCAGAGCGCTCGAGGCGCGCTCCGGCCTCGATCACGATCCGTCCGTCGATCTGCGAATCGACGAGCTCCCCCTCGACGCGCCCGACGATCGTGTCCAGCACGAGCCGGTTGGCGGCGAGCATGTCCTCCAGCCGTCCCGTGTCCTTCCACCAGCCACGGACGATGTGCGGCTCGACCCGCCGGCCCTGGTCGACCAGGTACTGGATCGCGTCGGTGATCTCGAGCTCGCCCCGGCCGGAAGGACTGATCGCCCGGGCAGCGTCGTGGACCCCGGGGGTGAACATGTAAACGCCCACCAGGGCGAGGTCGGTCTTGGGCTCCGGCGGCTTCTCCACCAGCCGCACGACGGCGCCGTCGTGCAGCTCCGCGACGCCGTAGTTCTCCGGGTCCAGCACCGGGGTCAGGAGGATCAGCGCGTCCGGCTCGTGGGTGCGGAACGCCTGCACCAGATCGGCGATCCCGCCCTGCAGGAGGTTGTCGCCCAGGTACATGACGAACGGTGAGCTCTTCAGGAACGGCTCGGCCGTCAGCACCGCGTGGGCGAGACCCAGTGGCTCGTCCTGAACGATGTAGGTGAGCTCCAGCCCGAACCGCGAGCCGTCCCCGGCGGCGGCGCGGATCTCATCGCCGGTCTCCGGCGCGATGATGATCCCGACCTCGCCGATTCCGGCCGCGGCCATCGCCTCGATCCCGTAGAACAGGACCGGCTTGTTGGCGACCGGCACGAGTTGCTTGGCGCTCGTGTGAGTAATCGGCCGCAGCCGCGTCCCCTTGCCTCCTGAGAGGATCAGGCCCTTCAGCGTTTCCATCGCGCGGAGGCTACTGCCCGGCGGTGGTCAGTAGGTCCCGCCGAGCTTGCTGTGATCCCAGGTGGCGGTCCGCTGCGCCACGAACTGCAGGGCGACACGCTTGGCGGCCTGGGCGCGGATCACCTCAAGAAATTTGGGCCCGCCGCCCCCGCCGCCCTCGTCCTCGCCGCCCCCGTCCTTGCCGCCGTCGTCGCCTGCGCCACCGGCATAGCGCTCGAACAGCTCCGCGCCGAACTCGCTGACCAGGTCCAGATCACGGTGCAGCGTGGTCCGCGCTTCGATCATCACGCCCCGGAGCTCGTGGTACTGCTCGCCGGCCTCGATCTGGAGCGTCGCGCGCGGATCCCGCTCGAGGTTGCGCACCTTCTGCGATTTGGCGTACGTCCACGCCCACAGGTCCTCCCCGCGCACCACGTACCACAGCGGCATCAGGTGCGGCCAGCCCTGTGAGCCGTTGGTGGCGCAAATCACCACCCGCTGCTGGTCCAGAAACGACGCCACCTCCTCGGGCGACATCGCGATCTGGTCGCGACGGCTCACCTGGCGATCGCGCCGGCGCCCGCCCAGATCCCCTCGGCCGCGGCCCGCACCGCCGTGCGGGCATCCTCGGGCTCGAGCACGACGGCGTCGCCGGCCTCCTTGAGCACCTCACGAACCAGCCAGTCAACGCCGGCGAAGCCGAGTTCGACGATTACGGATCCGTCAGCGAGCTCGCCGACCACGGTGCGCTCCTCTCGAGCCCACCGCGCGCGCTCGGGAGAGATCCAGACGCGGGCCCGGCGCGAGGCCGGCCCCTCGCCCGTCCGGGGCCAGCCATCGACGTCGGCGGCGGGATCGACGTCCGCCCGCGGCTCGAAGCTCTCGTCGGTGACGGAGGCCGAC
>DATCPD010000047.1:0-21628 GCA_036564325.1 Solirubrobacteraceae bacterium
CCGATCGCGAACACGGTGCCCGCCTTTCGGGCCAGCCGCAGCGCCAGGTCGAGCGCGTCGGGATGCCCGACGGCGTCGATCGCCACGTCGACGCCGCGGACCGTCGCGCTGCGGGTCACCTCACGCGGGTTCTCCTCGGAAAGGTGCACCGGTATCGCCCCGAAGCCCCTGGCCACCTCCAGACGGGCGGGCACGGAATCGATCGCCAGCACCGGGCCGGCGCCCGCGGCGATCGCCACCTGAACCGCGCAGAGACCAACCGGGCCCAGGCCAAGGACGGCGACGCTGTCGCCGGGCCGGACGCCGCCCTCCACCACCGCGTGGTAGCCGGTGCCCATCACGTCGCCGGCGAAGAGGGCCACGTCGGTGGACACCTCAGCGGGAACCTTCCGCAGGGTCATGTTGGCGGTCGGGACCAGCGCCTGTTCGGCCTGGGTCCCGGGCAGACCGCCGAGGAGTGCGCCGTGGCCGAACGTCCGCATCGCGTCACATTTGTGGTAGACGCCGCGCAGGCAGAAGAAGCAGGTCCCGCACGCCGTGTGGTAGCAGCCGAGGACGCGGTCTCCGGGGGCCACGCGCGTCACGTCGTTGCCCGTGGCCAGCACGGTGCCGACGAACTCATGACCGATCGTGAAGCCGGGCTCGATCTTCACCCGGCCGTGGTAGATGTGCAGGTCAGAGCCGCAGATGCCACTGGCCTCGATCGAGACGATCGCATCGTCCCGATCGACCAACTCGGGTTCGGGACGCTCGTCGACACGAACCTCGCGGGGGGCCTGATAGGTGACGGCGCGCATCCTCGGGCGGGATCATGTCGCGTTTTCGGACTCGGCGCTCGGCACCGGGCCGCCGTCGAATCGCTCGAGCGCTGGAAAGCCGACCACGACCGCGACGGCGCCGAGGATGCAGGCCAGGCCGCCGGTCAGGACCGACGTCGTCGCGCTGGTCAGCCCGGCGACAAGGCCGGACTCGACGTCCCCGAGCCGGGGACCTCCCGTCACGACCAGGTTGTAAACGGCGCTCATCCGCCCGCGGAGATCGTCGGGCGTCACGGTCTGGTTGATCGTGGAGCGACACACCGCGCTGATGCCGTCGGCGAAGCCGGCCACCGCGAGCAGCAGCATCGCCGGCACGATGGCGCGAACCAGTCCGGTCCCGGCGATGGCGATTCCCCACAGCACGACGACCACGATCACGATTCGCCCGAGCCGCCGGGCCCGCTCGATCCAGCCCGCCGTGAGCACCGAGATCGTGCCCCCGACCGCGAGCGCGGCGAACAGCAGCCCCGTCCCGCGGGCGCCGGCGTGGTAGACGGTCAGGGACAGGACCGGAAGCATCGCTCGGGGCCAGCCGAACGTCATCGCCACCAGATCGATGGCGAAGCTTCCGGACAACGCCTGGTTACGGCGCACGAACCGCAGCCCCTCGCCGATCGAGCGAAGGATCGGCGGGTGGGAGTGCGTCCGTTCCGGGGGCTGCGGTGAGAGCGCCAGCGCGACCACCGCCATCGCCAGGCAGCTGCCCGCATCGATCAGGTAGCCCGCGCCGATCCCGATCGTGGCGATGACGATGCCGCCCACCGCCGGGCCGACGATTCCGGCCAGCTGGTAGGAGCCGTAGTTGAACGCCAGGGCTGATCGAAGTCGCCCGGCGGGCACCACGCGCGGGACGATCGCGGCGCGAGTGACCGCGTCCAGGGACACGCTCCCGGCCAGCACGCCCCCGACCACCAGGATCACCAGCACCGGTGGACGCGTGGCCAGCGTGATCGCCCCCAGCAGCGATGCGGTGACGATGATCCCGACCTGCGCCACGAACAGGACGTTGCGTCGGTCCAGACGGTCGGCGATCGCGCCGCCGAACAGCGAGGCGACGATCATCGGCCCGAGTTCGAACGCCCCGAGCAGTCCGACAAGCGCGGCTGAATGCGACAGCACGTAGACCTGGTAAGGCAACGCCACGAGCGCGACCTGGGTGCCGAGGGTTGAGACCAGCTCGCCCAGTGCGAGCAGGCGAAAGTCCCTCGAGTCCCGCAGCGGCGAGAAATCCAAGGCCAGCCGGCGGAGCCGCCCGCGCCAGCGCCTGAGTGTGCCTGGCCGGTCCCCGCGAGGAGGACCGCTCATCCGTCGTAGCGGAAGAACCCCTCGCCGGTCTGCTGCCCGAAGCGGCCCGACCAGACGAGCTTGGTGAGCACCGGCGCCGGGCGGTAGCGCTCCTCCCGCCGCTCCTCGTACAACGCGTCGAGCAGCATCAGCACCCGGTCAAGACCGATCGTGTCCGCCCAGCCGAGGATCCCGCGAGGGTAATTCAGGCCGTGGACCATGCCGGCGTCGATGTCCTCCGCGCTCCCCACACCTTCGCCCAACGCGAACGCCGCCTCGTTGATGACCTGGCAGACGATGCGCCAGAGGACCAGCCCGGGTGAGTCCGCGACCCAAGCGGTGTGCTTGCCGATCGTCTCAAAAAATCGAGCGGCCGCCTCCGCCGCGGACGCAGGCGTGTCCGGTCCTCGCGTCAGCTCCACCAGGCGGCTCTCCTGCAGCGGGGCGAGCGCGTTGAAGCCGACCGCACTTCCGCCCGGGTCCAGTGCGCCCAGCGACCCGGCCGCGCAACAGATCGCCTGGGGGGCGCCCTGGAGGGGAGCCTCGGCGGGTTCGCCATCGGCGAGGTCGAGGATCAGGTAGGGGACCTGTCCGGCGGCCTCGAGCGGGGTGGCGACCTCCCAGCCTGCGGCGGCGGCCAGCTCCTCGAGCTCGAGCGCCAGCGCCCACTCTCCGGCGATCACTATCAGCCCGTCGCCGCCGCCTGCAGCCGGCGGCTTGGGGTCAGCCGGGCGGTGCGTGCCAGGCCCGCCGCCGTAGTCGTAGTACCCCCGTCCGGATTTGCGACCCAGGCGACCGGCCGCAACGGTGCGCACGGCGATCGGCGACGGTCGCCAGCGAGGCTCACCGAAGCTCTGCTCGTAGAAGGACCGCGAGACGTCGAGTCCGACATCGACCCCGACAAGATCCATGACCTCGAACGGGCCCATCCGGAAGCCTCCACCGAGCCGGCAGATCCGGTCGATTTCGGCCAGCGGGGCGGCGCGCTCCTGAACGAGCCGGAGCGCTTCCAGCCCGAACGGCCGGTTGCAGCGGTTGACCAGAAATCCAGGCCCGTCGGCGGCGTCGATGACGTGCTTTCCCATGGCCTCGCCGGCGGCTCGGGCAATCGCCAGCGCGGTGTCCCCCGACTGCTCGCCGGCGACGACCTCCAGAAGCCTCATCACCGGCGCCGGATTGAAGAAGTGCATCCCCACGACTCGCTCGGGGTGCCTCGCCGCGGCGGCGATCGCCGTCACCAGCAGTGATGACGTGTTGCTTGCCAGGACGCAGTCCTCGCCCACGACCTCCTCAGACAGCCGGCCGAACAGCGACTGCTTGACCTCGAGCCGTTCCGGCGCCGCTTCGATGATCAGACCGCAGGGGCTCAGCTCCTCCAGCGATGCCGCCGCTTGGAGTGACGCGTCGGCGGCCTCGGCCTGGCGCTCGTCCCAGCGACCTCGCTCCACTCCTCGCCTGAGCTGTGCCCGGATCGACTGCTGTCCTCGCTCGAGCGCCTCCGGGATGGGGTCATGGAGCAGGGTCCGCGCGCCCGACAGGCACGCGAGCTGCGCGATGCCGGCTCCCATCGTTCCGGCCCCGACCACGCCGATGACCTCGGGTCGGTGAACCACTAGTGGTCTCCGACGTAAGTGCGGAGCGTATTTGCGTCGGCGACCACTACCCAGGAACCAGGGCGTTGATCCCGGTCAGTGCGCGGCCGATGATCAGCTTCTGGATCTGCGAGGTCCCCTCGTAGAGGGTGGTCACGCGGACGTCGCGGAAGTAGCGCTCCACCGGATGATCGTCGACGTAGCCCGATCCACCGTGGACCTGGATCGCCGTGTTGGCACAGCTGACCGCGGCTTCGGTGGCGTACAGCTTGGCGATCGAGGTCTCTGTCGTGTTCGGCTTGCCGGTGTCCTTGAGGTAGCCGGCGCGCCACAGGAGCATCCGCGCCGCGTCCGTCTGCACCTTCATCTCGGCCAGCATCGCCTGAACGAGCTGGAAGCTGGCGATCGGCCGGCCGAACTGGATCCGCTCCTTGGCGTAATCGACCGACGCCTCGACGCAGCCCTGACAGATCCCGACACACCCGGCGGCGACGCTGTAGCGACCCGAGTCGAGTGAGCTCATGGCGACCTTGAAGCCCTCGCCGACCTGGCCGAGCAGCGCGCTGTCCGGGACCTCGACGTCGTCGAGCGAGATCGCGGCCGTGTCGGAGCCGCGCAGTCCCATCTTGTGATGAATCTCCTGCGGCTGGTATCCCGGCTGGTCGGTGTCGACGAGAAAGCAGGCCAGGCCGCGATGGCCCTGCTCGGGATCGGTCTGGGCGAAGATCAGAGCCACCTTGGCGTGATTGCCCATCGAGATCCACATCTTCGCGCCGTTGATCACCCACCCGGACTCCGTCTGGCGCGCGCGCGTGCGCTGGTTGGCCGCGTCAGACCCGGTGTCCGGCTCGGTCAACCCGAAGCAGCCCAGCCATTCGCCGGAACAGAGCCTCGGAAGGTAATGCTGCTTCTGCTCCTCGGTTCCCCAGCGCAGGATCGCCGAGCAGACCAGCGAGGTCTGAACCGAGATCACCGTGCGCATCGCCGAGTCGCCCCGTCCCACCTCCTCGACGATCAGGCCGTAGGTCAGATAGTCGAGCCCCGCACCGCCGTACTCGCGCGGTACGATCGCCCCGAGATATCCCTGGTCGGCGAGCTTGCCCACGAGTTCCAGATCGAACCGCTCGTTTCGATCGTTCTCGCGGGCCCGCTCGACTATCTCGTTGTCGGTGAACGCTCGCGCCGTCTCGCGGATCAGGTGCTGCTCATCTGTGAGATCAAAGTCCATGGCATCGGCACGGTACCCCAAGGTGGGTAGGCTCCGGAGTGCCGATGGCCCCCGAGACCCGGTACGCGCGCAGCGGCGAACTTCACATCGCCTACCAGGTGATCGGCGACGGGCCGATGGACCTGGTCTACGTTCCCAGCTGGATCTCCCAGGTCGAGCACTACTGGGAGGAGCCGATCGTCGCCCGGTACTTCAATCGGCTGGCCTCGTTCTCGCGCCTGATCATGTTCGATCGACGAGGGTCGGGACTGTCTGACCCGGTGAGCCGGGCGCCGACGCTCGAGGAGCAGATGGATGACGTGGTCGCGGTGATGGATGCGGCGGGATCCGATCGCGCGGCGGTGTTCGCGCTGCTCGAGGGCGGCGCCATGGCGGCGCTGTTCGCCGCGACCCACCCCGAGCGCACCGGCGCGCTGGTCCTGTATGAGGCCCAACCACGGATGTCGTGGGCCCCGGACTACGACTGGGCGACACGCCGGGAGGACCGCGAGGCGTACCTCCGGGACGGTGGCAACGCGAACTGGGGCGACGGCTCGCGCATCATGGCGCTGTCGCCGAAGGCGGCCGCCAACCCGCGGCTGCGGGACTGGTTCGCGCGGCTCGAGCGCCTGGCGGCCAGCCCCGGTACCGCGGCGCGGTTGATGATGATGAACGCCGAGGTCGACGTCCGGGCCGTGCTGCCGACGATCAGCGTGCCGACCCTCGTGCTTCATCGCGCGAACGACCACTTCATCGACATCCGGCATTCGCGCTATCTCGCCGAGCACATTCCCGGAGCACGCCTGGTGGAGCTGCCCGGGGAGGAGGCGCTCTCGTTCGCCGGTGGCGCGGCGAGCGAGCTCGACGAGATCGAGGAGTTCCTCACCGGAGCCCGGCACGGTCGCGACTCCGAGCGGATCCTGGCCACGGTGCTGTTTGCCGACATCGTCGATTCGACCCGGCGCGCGGCAGATCTCGGGGACCGCCGCTGGCGGGATCTGCTGGGGTCGATCGAGGCCGCGGTGGTTCGTGAACTCTCGCACTTCCGCGGCCGGGCGGTGAAGACGATGGGCGACGGATTCCTGGCTACGTTCGACGGGCCGGCCCGGGGCATCCGGTGCGCCGCTGCGATCCGTGACGTGGCCCGGGCGCAGTTCGGGCTGGAGGTCCGGAGCGGACTGCATACGGGCGAGATCGAGCTGATCGGTGATGACGTGGGCGGGATCGCCGTGCACATCGGGGCCCGCGTCAGCGCAAGCGCCCGACCGGGAGAGGTGCTCGTGTCCGGGACCGTCAAGGACCTCGTCGTCGGCTCGGGGATCACCTTCGATGACCGTGGCGAGACCGAGCTCAAGGGCGTGCCGGGCCGCTGGCAGCTGTGGGCGGCGACGGCGTAGCGACTCCCGGCCCCCGCCGCGAGCGACGGAGGCTGGGAGACCGCTTGGCGTCCTTCGGCGGTTGCGGCTAGGAAGCCGGCGGCAGCGTCGACACCGCGGGCAGCGACACCGTGAGGCTGAGCGCCGGCGATGCGCCGCCGACGTTCCGCACGTCCCCGGGGACGCGCGCCCGGAACGTCTTCGAGCCGGCGGTCCCGAATACGCGCGTGAACGCGAACGTGCTCTCGGCCGACACCCGCGCGATCCCGACGGTGTGCCAGTCGCCATCCGTGCCGAGCCGTTGCAGGTAGACGAACTCCCCTGCCTTGTCAGGGGTGACGGTTCCTGTGAACGTCACCTTTTGGCCTGCCGTCACGCTGGAGGAGCCCGTCGTCAACGTGACAGTGTCCTTGACGCCTTCGAACAGGGCCGCGCTGCGGCGCGCCGGCGGCAGCGTGGTCTTGGCGAAGTACACCTGATTGCTGGTCGGGCTGACCGAGAAGCTGTAGCTCCCGTCAGATCCGGTGACCCCAGCCATGTCACACAGCGCCACGATCTGGGCGACGCTCCGGTGGCACAGCGTGATCGGAGTGCTCGGCGCCGGCGTGGTGCTTCCGCGCGCATAGAGCGTGCCGGAGATCGTCGCCGACTGACCGTAGGTGATGATCGGGTCCGAGGTCTGGATCGTGAAGTCCGGAACCTGGGCCTGCTGGACGGCAACTGCAATCGCGTCGGACTCGCCGCGGGTATTGCGGTTGTCCCCCCGGAAGACGACGCGCGCGGTGTGCTCGCCGGCGACCTTCCACGAGTAGCTGATCGCGTAATTGGAGCCTGGGCCCAGCCGCCCGCTCTTCAGCGTCTTCCAGTCGTCGGTGGATCCGATCTGCTCCTGCAGCCACACACGCTCGAACGCGTGGTTGGGGGCGACGTGCCCGGTGAAGGTGACCGGGTGGCGCGTCAGCGCGGTGGTCGAGCTCGCGGCGATGCTGACGAGCGCCGCCACGCGCTCATGCACCGTGCGACTATGCACGCCTGGGGTGGCCGCCAGCCTGACGAACCAGCTGCGGTTCGTCTCCACGATGCCCTCGGCCCGCGTGAATTCGTAGAACCCGTGCGAGTCGGTGGTGGTCGAACCGATTCGAGAGTAACCCGTGCCTGAGCCACTGATGTGGTGGAACAGGACAATCGCCTTACCGGCGATATCCGTTCCCTTGAGTTGCCCGTAGATCAGCACCCCCTCCCCGGCGATGATCGGGTTCGGGGTGGCGTTGACGGTGAGGCCGTGGTTGTGCCGGGGTGCGGCACCAGCGATTCCCGGCAGCGACATGACCGCGGACGCGGCCAGTGCACAACCGAGCACAGCAAAGCGCGGGCGCATGAGCCCTCCTCTTTCTGCTTCGTAGGTGTCGCCTCCGCCAGTTGGTCCGGCTCCCTACCGGGCGGTGGCTGGGGATGTCCTGAGAAACACGAGCGCGTGCATGAAAGTTGCGCGAGCGCCGGCGCGGCCGGGTTAGACTCCGCGGTGCGGTGGACCCCTTCGCGCTAGTCCTGCTCGCCGGCCTCGCAGCTCTGATTCTGTGGGTCTGGTTGCTGGGCAAGTACTACCCCGGGTCGGGCATGGAGCAGCTGGGGCTGCGCACGGCCCGGGAGATCTCCGAGAACCGGGAGGCGCTCGAGGCGGAGGACCTCGAGCAGATGCTCGCCGCTCACAACGCACGGCGCCGGCGGCGAGGCGAGAGCGAGGTCACGGTTCACGATCTCGAGGTGCGCGTGATGGAGGATCTGGGCGAGCAGCGCCGCCGCCGTCAGGAGCTGCTGGCCGACCGAGAGCTCGATCAGCTGCTCGAGGTGACCAACGCACGCCGCCGGGCCCGAGGGCTGCCCGATCGCACGCGCGAGGAGGCGCGCCGGGAGTTCGGCCAGGGGACCGACCCCGAGGGCTGAGGCCCCAAACGGCTCCCCGGCGTTGGCCCGTTGTCTGATCATCGCCTGCGGCTGCCGCGGCGCGGCGCTGGCGAGCGAGCTGCGCGCGGACGGCCATGCCGTCCGGGGCACGACCAGGGACGCGGCCAGATTGCCCGAGCTCGAGGCCAGCGGGATCGAGCCCCACCTCGGCGATCCCGATCGCGTGGCCACGCTCGCGCCGGCGCTCGAGCACGTGACCGTGGCGTGCATCCTGCTCGGCTCCGCTCGCGGGACGGAGGAGGAGCTGGCGGACCTGCACGGGAGCCGCCTGCAGATGCTGCTGACCCGCATGCTCGACACCACCGCCCGCGGAGTCGTCTACGAAGCCGCAGGCACGGTGGGTCCAGCCGTCCTGGCGATGGGCGCGCGGATCCTCCGCGAGGCCTGCGAGGCGTCCCTGATCCCCTACGTGTTGCTGGAGGAGGATCCCTCCGAGCACGGCCGCTGGCTCGCAGCCGCGACGGCCGGAGTGCAGACGCTGTTGTGAGGCTCCGACCAATCCCAACCAAAGGCAAACTGCGGCTTTTGAGCAGCCAGGTGCGGCGTGGTTCATGCCCGCGCTGACGAACATAACGCGCCAACCGTGGCCTGTCGCGAGGACGGATGGAGCGCTTTGGTCGCTACACCACCATTTCGCACCACGCGTCGCTGGCTGGGGCGACGATTGTCACGTTATGGTCGTCGCGGGCGGCCATCAGGCCTGCACAGCACGACAAATCCCGGCGCCGCCCGCCCGGTCTGGCGAGCTACTCATCGATGCCGTGAACAAAACGTCAGACCGAGCCGGATCGGCACCGATTGTCGCGTTCTCCGCGCGGCCGCCCCCGCCCGGCGCGCAGCGAAACCACGCCCCGCCGAAGCGAACCGGGCGGGGCGAGTCCCGTGACGGCGCAGAGCGCTCCCGCGCAATTCCAACCAGATCAGTGGGAAAACGGCAACGCCCGAAACCCGGCGCTAGACTCGACACTGAAATTTGAAATAGGTAAAAGCTGATTGGAAATATCCCGCTGGCAACTCAGGAGAGACGAAGTGGCTGACTATGCGAAGGACGTACTCGTAGAGCCTGAATGGCTCGAGCAGCATCTCGACGACGACTCCATCCGGATCGTGGAGGTCGATGAAAACCCCGCGCTGTACGACGAGGCGCACATTCCCGGAGCGATCGGTTTCGACTGGCGCAAGGATCTCCAGGATCAGGTCAAGCGTGACTTCCTCGGTCCGGAGGACTTCGCCAAGCTGTTCGGGGGCCATGGCGTGTCCGACGACCATCTGGTGATCCTCTACGGCGACCGCAACAACTGGTTTGCCGCCTACACGTACTGGTACCTCAAGTTCTACGGGCACGACAACGTCAAGCTGCTCAACGGCCCGCGCGAACGATGGATCTCCGAGGGTCGGCCGACGACCACCGAGGCCCCGTCGCACGCGCCCGCGACCTTCACCGCGAAGTCCGGGGACGACAGCATCCGTGCCAAGCGGGATGAGGTCCTGAACGCGCTCGACAATTCGCACCAGCTGGTCGACGTGCGCTCGCCTCAGGAGTATTCGGGTGAGCTGATCGCGATGCCGGGCTACGAGAATGAAGGCGCGCAGCGCGCGGGCCACATCCCCGGCGCCGCGTCCGTGCCGTGGGCCCAGGCGGTCAAGGAGGACGGGACGTTCAAGTCGGCCGACGAGCTCCGCGAGCTCTACGGCGGCAAGGGCGTTCTCTCTGGCGACCCGATCATCGCCTACTGCCGGATCGGCGAGCGCTCCGCCCATACGTGGTTCGTCCTGCACGAGCTGCTTGGCGAGGACGACGTCAAGAACTACGACGGTTCGTGGACCGAGTGGGGGAACCTCGTCAACGTTCCGATCGAGCGAGGCTGAACCAACTCGGCCATGACCAGCGCTTCGGCGCGCGGCTTCGTGCCGCGCCCGGAGCGCTGTTCAGTCGGTCGGGTCGGGCGCCAGCAGCGGACCGATCCGGTCAAAGAGGTCCGACAGGATCCGCGCCGTGGCCCCCCAGATCAGGTTGTCGGCCACGAGGTAGGTGTCCGTGCGGATCGGAACGCCGCGGCGAATCAGGCGGCGGCGCGCGTATCCGGCCAGCAGCGCAGCCAGCGGCAGCTCGAGTGCTTCGGCGACTTCCCGAGCGCTGAGCGCCCACGTTCGCCCCGGCTCGATCAGGCCGACGAACGGGTACACGGAGTACCCGGTCGCGATCGTCGGCGTCGGCTGGAGCGCCCCGACTATCTCCACGGCATCGGCCGGCAGGCCGATCTCCTCGTGGGCCTCCCGCAGTGCGGTGGCCCGCAGGTCCGGCTCGCCTTCGTCGAAGCGCCCACCGGGGAACGAGATTTCGCCCGGGTGGCGGCGGAGGTCTTCGCGACGCTTGGTGAAGACGGCATGTAGCGCGCCGTCACGAACGTACAGCGGGACCAGGACCGCCGCGTCGGTCCGACCGCTCACCTCGAGCTGCATCGCGTCTTCCGGCGCGAGCAGGACGCGCCGCAGAGCGTCATTGACGGCGTCTGCGTGCAGGGTCATGCGCTGACTATATGTCCAGCCGCGTGAACTTTTTCCCGCGCGTGCGTCTCAGCAGCCGATCGACAAAAACCGAAGGCGCTGTCACCCAGGCGGACGCCGAAGAGGAGGTAGGTCTATGAGACGGACCATGTTCACCACGGCGGCGAGCGTCGCCATTCTCGCTGTGACGCCCGCCAGCGCGCTGGCCAAGCATCACTCCAAGCGCCATCACTCGCGCACACATCATGCGCGCACACACCACCTGCGGATCCGGCATGAGCGCTTCGGCGCCCTCGCCTCCTCGAGCCCGACCACGCCTACGGCGCCGACCCAGACCGCCGGAACGGTCGACTCGCTGGTCGGCAACATGCTGACGATCCGCCTCAATGACCAGAACCACACCCTGGTCAGCGGGATCGTCAACAACAACACGCAGATCGAGTGCGCGGCCCCGGCGACCACCGGCACGGTCCATGAGGACGGCGACCAGGGCGGCGGCGGCGGCAACAGCACCTCCGGTAGCGACAACACCACCTCCGGCGATGAGACCGGCGACAACGAGGTCAACGACGTCAACGAGGTCAACGAGGTCAACGACGTCAACGACGTCAATGACGTCAACGACCAGAACGACGTCAACGACCAGGGTGACGACGACGGCGCGCAGAACATGACCTGCACGACCGCCAACCTGGTGGGCGGCGCGGCCGTCAGCGGTGCTGAGCTCGGAATTTCCAGTGCCGGTAGCACATGGGAGAAGGTTGAGCTCGCCGGCTGACCGGGAGCTCAGTACAGGCTGCGGACCGGCCGTTCGGGGAGAGCGGCGGCCGGTCCGTCGCAGTACTGGACGGACGACCGAGGCGCGGAAGGTTCTGTCGTCACTGAACGTCTAGTTACAAGCATGAGGCTATCCCTTACATACGCCGGTTCAACGTCATGAGCCCGCTCGCGCTGTCAGTCCGGTTTTTGCAGACGCAGCCGGACAACAAGCTGCTCGACCTCGCCCGGGCGGGACACGAACGCGCCTTCGAGGCGCTCGTGCAGCGCTACCGGCGCCAGCTGCTCAGTTACTGCCGGCGCCTCTCCAGCTCAGAGGCGAGCGCCGAAGACGCGCTGCAGCAGGCCTTGCTGCAGGCGTGGATCGCGCTCAGCGCCGGCGAAAGCGAGATCAAGAATCCGAGGGCGTGGCTCTACCGGATCGTGCACAACGTCGCGATCAGCAACCTCCGGCGGCCCGTCCACGATCAGGTGCGCGAGGATCAAGCCGGGGACGGAGACGGAGCCGACGCGGAGGTCGAGCGCCGGCTGGCCCTGCGCGCCGCGCTGGCCGGGCTGGCGTCGCTGCCCGAGCTACAGCGGCGGGTGATGCTGAGCACCGCTCTGCAGGGCCAGAGCCATGATGAGGTGGCGGCTGCTCTGGGGCTGACCCATGGCGCCGTGCGAGGACTGATCTACCGCGCGCGCGCAACGCTGCGAACCGCCGCGGCGGTATTGGTGCCGGGCCCACTCGTCAGTTGGGCGGCCGGCAAGGAGATCGGCGCCGGTCCTCGCCACGCGGGCCTCGCCGAGGCGATCACCGGTGGTGGCTCTGCCGGCGTCGCGGGGGCTGTTCTCAAAGGTGGGGCGATCGTGGCAACCGCTGGGGCCCTGGCCGGCGCGGCGGGAGTCGCGCTGCCCACGCATTCGCACAGCACGCGCGCCGGCAGGCTGCTTTCCGCACAGCTTCACCGGGCCGCCAGCACGAGCGGGAACGGGACGTCGACGACGGGGAGTAGTCGCTCGGGGACTCCAGCCGGTTTTGGCCGCACCGGGCAACCGGTGGCGTTCTCTGCGAGTCGCGCCGGCGGTCTGCTGACCGCGACCGGTGCCGGCAGCCGATCCGGGCGGTCGGCCACGCCCGGCGGCGAGCACGGCCAGCCTACGCATGGCGGATCGTCTACTGAAGGCGGATCTTCCTCGCGCGGGCCGGGCGGCCCATCCTCGACGCAGAATCCCACGAGCTCGGGCTCGGGGTCCGGCGGTCACGACGGCGGCTCGACTACCTCCGGCGGTAGCGGCTCAGGCGAGCTGAGCGGCTCAGGAGGATCCGGCGGCGGAGGCGGGGGCACGGTCGCAGCGACGGCGGCCTCCCCGGTTACCTACTACAGCTCGTCGAGCGACGGCGGATCCGACCTGAGCAGCGGAGGCGGACCGGGTCCGAGCAGTTCGAGTGGCTCGGACGGCGGCGGCGCTACTACAACGACCACAACCACGACCTCCAGCTCCGGAGGCGACGGCGGGCTGTTGCACTAGGTACGGGCCGGCTCCACCAACTCGACTCGGTCATCGAACATGACCTCGCCCTCGAGGGTGCGGTGGACCGGGCACTTCGCGGCAATGACCTGCAGGCTCTGGATCTGCTCCTCGCTGCAACCGCTGGGCAGGCGCAGCGCGAGCTTGAAGCGGGTGGGGCATCCGCGCTCGGCGGGCGTGTAGTCCACCTGAACCTCGACCGGACCGAGATCCCATCCCTTGCGCTTTGCGTACATCTCCATCGTGATCGCGGTACACGATGCGAGGCTGGCCGCGAGCAGTTCCTGCGCACTTGGTCCCTCGTCGTCGCCACCGTGCTCGACGGGCTCGTCCGCGGTCAGCTGATGATTCCGGACGTCAATCCGGTGCGTGAACGCGGTCGTGGTGATGCGGTGAGCGGTTGCCCTCATTGGCGTGTCCTCTTGGTTGGTGTAAAGCACGTGGCAATCGCATCGTAGCGCCGCAGATCGGGCTACTCGGCGAGTGGGTTGAACAGCAGGCCCGTGGGGACCTTGGGGAAGAAGTAAGTCGACTTCGGAGGCATGCTCTCGCCCGCCGCGGCGACCGACTGGACGCGCTCGATCGGCGTCGGCGCCATGAAGAAGGCAGCGTCATATTCGCCGCTCTGGACGAGCTCCAGAGCCTGGGCATCGTCGCGGGCGTAGCCGAGGCCGTTGAGGTGATCGATGTCGTCATCGTTCATCTCGAGCGCGCCTTTGAGGATCAGGGCTTCGAGCACCGCGGTGTCCAGGCGCCGGTATGGCTCGGCATGCGGTTCCAGGGCGCGGTCGGCGATCGACGGGTCCTTCAAGCTGAGCCGGTACGGGCGCCGGAAATGGGCGTCGATGTAGCCGAGCTGGACACGGTCGGAGGCGCTCGGAGGGAGTGCGGCGACGTCGTCGAGCGGCTCGATCTCGAAATCGCGACGCAGCGCGATCGCGAGCGTCTCGTGCTGATCGGGCCGGAGGCCCCGCACGAGCCGGTGGGTCGGAAACACGGTCAGCCCCGGATCCTCCAGCGCGACGAGGCACATGAGGACATAGCGGTGCGGGCCTTCGCCGCCGATCTCCTCGGCGTACACGCGGGCCGTCTCGTAGCGATGGTGACCGTCGGCGATCAGCAGTTCCGCATCGCGAAGGGTCTGGGAGACGACCTCGATGGCCGCCGGGTCGGTCACTCGCCACAGGCGGTTGACCGTGCCGTCGTCGTCCTCCGTCTGCGAGAAGGGCGGTGCTTCGGTGGCGGCCGCCAGCGCTCCCCAGGCGGCCCCTGTGGGATCGGAGAACAGCGAGAAGATGGGCGACAGATTGGCCTTGGTCGCGCGGGTCAGCCGCAGGCGGTCCTCCTTGGGGCCGGGATGGGTGCGCTCGTGGGGCCGGATCCGGCCCGGGCCATATTCCTCCACGCGGACCCGCGCGAGGAACCCGCGCCGCGTCCGGGCGCGGCCATCGGGGCCGGTGTAGTCCTGCTCGAGCGGCCACAGCGCAGGCTCGTCGTCCCGCACCACGACGCCTTGCGAGCGCCAGTCGGCCAGCAGCTGTGCGGCCGCGGCATATGGGTCGCCGTCTGCCTGCGGGAGGTCGATGCCGACCACGTTGTAGGGCGATCGCGCCTGGAGCCGGGCCCTCTGATCCGCATCGATCACGTCGTAGGGAGGGGCGAGGACCGGCTGTAGTCCACCGGTCTTCTCGGGGTCGTAACGGAGGGCGCGCAGGGGTTGGATCTCGGCCATGGCGGGTCGGAGGCTACTTCACCGCCGCGCCGACCATCCACCGTGCCGCCAGTGCGCCGGCGGCCAGGTAGAGCGCGGCCTGCGCATCGAGCATCGTCATCAGGCCGAGCGCCGGGGTAAGGACTCCGGCCGCGAGCATGCCGATCGCCTGTCCGGCGCCGTCAGCCAGACCCAGCGCGCTGAACACACGCCCTCGCTCGTGCTCTCGGGCGGCGAGCCCGAGTGAGCTGACCAGGCCCGTGACCAGCGCGATTCCCGGTGCCCCGACCAGGATGAACAGCGTCAGGTAGACGACCGTCGCGGTGCTGAGCAGGGGAAGATTCCAGACCAGCAGATCGAGGAGGCCGAACAGCACCGCCGCCCACGCGGTCAGTCGCGCCGGGGAAAGAGCGGTCGTGGCGAGACTCAGCGCGAGGCCGGCCGCGAGCGCGCCGATCGCCTGGACGCCGCGCATCAGGCCGATCTCCGCCGCGCCGCCATGCAGGCGCTGGGCGACGAACAGGACGAACAGGACGACGAATATCCCCTGGGCGATTTGAGCCGTGAACGCGACGACCAGACCCGGACGGACCTCACGGCCACGGATGGCGGACAGGAACGCGCTCGCTGGGCTCGTAGCTTGCGCGGTGCGATCCCGCGGGCTCGGCGGCCGGGCCGGGCGCCCGAGCCTCAGCCGGGCGATCAGCAGCGCCGCGATCAGGTAGGTGACCGCGTCGGCCACCACGATCAGGCGCAGTTCGCCCGCCGCGAGGAGCACGCCGCCGAGCGGGCCGCCGACCAGCCGGCCGGCGTTCTCGTTGAAGGCGATCAGTGCGTTGGCCGAGATCAGCTCGGCCGGCGGCAGCAGGGTCGGGAGCAGCGCGTTCTTGGCGGGATCGAAAAGGGCCGAGAACGACGCCTCGACCAGGATCACCGCATATACGACCGGAAGCTGGCCGGCGCCGGATCCGAGCGCCAGCGGGAGCAGCGCGAGCGCCTGGAGCGTCGTGATCACGAGCAACGTTCGCCGCCGGTCCACGCGATCGGCGAGCGCGCCGGCCGCCGGCGCAAGCACGATCCGGGGTGCGAGCTCGATCAGGAATGCCAACGACGTTCCGAGCGCGGATCCCGTCTCGCTGTAGACGAGGATCGGCAGCGCAACGAACAGCATCCAGTCGCCGCCGTCGCTGATCAGACCCGCCAACCACAGCGAGCGGAAGTCGGCGTGCGCCAGTGCGGGTGGCCGCCTCACCAGGGCCTCACCGGGCGCGTCACCGCGGCCAGGAGCGCGGGAACGCCTGCAACCCCAGATGGACCAGCTCGGCCTCGGGTGGCGCCTGATCCCGAGTCGCGGCGATCAGGGGGCGAATCAGCTCGTCGAGGCGTTCGACGAGGTCGCGGAGCTCCGCGGGGGTCAGGCGCAGGACGTACGTCGCGTAGGCGTCGGAGGCTCGCCAGCGAGACGACACTCGGTCGCGGTGGGTGACGTAGTCACGGACCAGGCGCTGATCCAGCTGCAGCGATGCGGCCATCAGCGCGGCGGCTGCGGCAGCGGTGTCGGCGCCGGCTCCGGCCTCGCCGACGGCGCCGCCGTCGGCCCGGTCGCCAGGGGAGCGCTCGAGGTCGAAGCCGGTGATCGTGGCCTTCCACGGACGCTCGCGCCCGTCCTCCGAGGCGCCGCGCTCGACCAGTCGATGCCGTGAGAGCACGCGGAGGTGGTAGCTGCAGTTCGACGGTGTGTCGCGGACGGCCCGCGCGCAGACCGATGCGGTCGCCGGACCGTCGGCCATCAGATAGCTCAGCACGTCCAGCCGCACGGGATGGGCCAGCGCCTCGAGCACAGCGGGGTCGGTCAGCAGCGGGCGAGTCGGTTTCACGTGCCTCCTAAGTCTGAAAGGGGCTTTTACATATTACGCGGCTCGGACGGGCCGGAACTGTGAAATGCGCTTGACGTGGTGGCTCTGAGTCCTCGTATGCGGGAGTAATTCGCCACCACGTCCTCGATCGGACCCGCTGACGGGCACGCCGCGGGCGCGCGGACGGGCCGGTGGCGCGGTAGACTCGCCCTGCGCGGGGCGTAGCGCAGCCTGGTAGCGCGCCTCGTTTGGGGCGAGGAGGTCCCCGGTTCAAATCCGGGCGCCCCGATCAGAGACGTTCGGCGGAGGTGCGCCGTCAGTGCTTGATCACCCGAGCCAGCCACCTGGCTCGGAACTCGCAGGTCACCGTGTGCGTCAGCGGGTCGACGTCGGCTTCGGTCACGGTTCCGCCGGCCCGGCGCCGGGACAGGAATCGGCCGGTCACCGCGTACCGGTACGACGTTCCGTTGCCGCGGGCCCCGAACCGCCCATACGGGCCCGGGCTCATGCGCGCGACCTGGACCCGCACGACCCTCCCCGCGAAACACGTGTCCTGGGGATCGTTGGCCAGCACGAGCTCGAAGTCACGCACCCGCCGGCCGTCGCCCGAGACGCGGAAGCTCAGACCGTCAACCACGGTGCTGCCGGGCTCGGACCGGCCGGACGTGGTGTCTCCGACGAGGAATCCTGAGTAGCGAGCGCCATCGACCACCGGATACAGCGGAGCGCCGGTGGGGAACC
Source organism: Solirubrobacteraceae bacterium (assembly GCA_036564325.1). Classification (GTDB taxonomy): domain Bacteria; phylum Actinomycetota; class Thermoleophilia; order Solirubrobacterales; family Solirubrobacteraceae; genus Palsa-465. The sequence goes on from DATCPD010000047.1 coordinate 17,351, forward strand.
GCGCGAGTAGCCGGGAGAAGATTCCCCGGAGCGTGTCCTTGCCGTAGGCATGGGAGCCGTCGTACATCGATAACACGGCCAGCGACACTCGAGCGCAGCCTCGAGTCAGCAGCACCACCTGGTGGTCCAGGAGCCCGGTGCTCGAACCCCAGCCCCCCTTGAAGAACAGATGCCAGCCCCGGGGAGCGACCCGGCCGATGCCCCAACGCTGCGATGGGGTGATCGAGGCCAGCAGCCGCATGGCGAACGCACGGTGGCGGGCCGCGGCGTAGCGGTCGATACGCAGGAAGAACCTCGTCTGGTCGCGCGCGGTGATCTGCGTCTCGCCCCACGGATGCTCCACGGGAAGGAAGCGCGTCATGCCGACCCGGTTGGCGAGTCCCTGCAGCCCGCGGTTGCCGACGATCCCGTCGACGGTCGAGGCCGCTTCGTTGTCCGAGTGGGTGATCATCGGGACGAGCAGCGACCTGTCGTAGCCGTTCAGCGAGCGCCGTGCCACCGCGCGCCGATCCAGGTAGGCGACCATCAGCATCGCCTTTGACCACGCTGGCCGACCACTCCACGTGGTCGGCCCGGTAGCCGTAGAAGCGCCCCGGGGTGCGGACGGCAAACGCGATGTCGCCGGCGCGATGGCGGGCGTAGCGGAGGGCGGCGCGCATGTTCGGACGCCAGATCTCGCTGAGCGGCTCGCCGGCGCCGGGGACCACGCAGGGCCTCGCGTGATCGGGGTGACGGTGCCGCCCCGGCGACTCGCGGGCGGCGGTCGGAACCGCGGTGGCCACCGCGGCGGCCGACGCGACAGCGATCGCGACGGCGATTGCCGCAATCGCCCAAGGCCGAAGTCCAGACCCCGACACGTCTACAGTCTCCCTGTTCGCCAGCCCCCGTAGCTCAGTTGGACAGAGCGACGGCCTTCTAAGCCGTGGGTCGCAGGTTCGAGTCCTGCCGGGGGCGCTGCAGGAAATCGCTGCAACTCGCGTATTTCCTAGGAGCACCAGCGAGCCCCCACCGAACGGCAACGAGCACGGGCAACGGTGTCGGGCAACGATCGTGGTTGTTGGGGGGCGGCCGCAATGACCAATTCCGCAGGGTTTGCAAGCAGGAGGTCGCCGGTTCGATCCCGGCTGGCTCCATTGGGGAAAGAACCTGCAACCATGGGTATTAGCTGCCGAGGGGCTCAGGTCAGCGCCTACCAGATCAATGGATTGGGCATCATCATCGGGCATCAGATCCCCGCTGACGTCGACCACGGACGGGGTGGAAGCGACCGGACGAGCGGCCGATTCCATCCGCAGGTCAATGCTGGTGGCTTTCGGACCGGGCCAGGACGGCGCTCATGCTTTCGTGCGTGGCCCAGTTGTGGCGCGAAGTAGTCACGGCGCGGCGATCGTGCGACGTTCTCATGATCATGCCGCCAGTCCGGGCGCGGAGCGGGTTCCTGGGGGGGCCGGGTATTGGCAAATCACGCCTCGTCCGCCGGACTTCCTGATCGGCGGCGTGCCCACCTCAGCGAGAGCTATGGCGGAGAAGCGCAACAAGAAGAAGGCGAAGAAGCGCCACCCCGAGGCCGACCCCCTCGAGGAGCGCGACGTCCTTGACGAACTAGACCAGGAAACGCCTGCTATCGAAGCTCGCGCGGTTGCGTACGCGCGGCTGATGACCGTCGAGGAACGTCTCTACAAGCTATGGGAAGAGCGCAGCAGCGGCAAAATGGATTGGCTGGGCGAAGCCCCTCGGCGCACCAGTATTTCGCAGCTTCTCAGCGAAAAAACGGCAACGACCCGAACCAGTGGCCGTGGACGTGGAGCACCTACCAGCGAAGGACCGCACAGCTCGCTCCCGGCGCCTACGAGCTTGACAGAGGAGCCGTTTCTCGCTGATCGCTGCGCAACCCAGCGAGTCGCTCTACGCATTGGGATCGGCTCACAGGTCGGACACGACCTCCTGGGGCTTCACGCTGAGACCCGGTCGCCTGCGGCAAGCTCCACGGTGCTTGCCAAACGCGCTCGCGAGCAGCGCAGCGTCGTTCGCTTGGCTTTTGGTGAGCCGGTGCGGGCACGTCGGACCGGGTGCCCGGTTTCCGCGCACAGCAGCGAGGTTGTCGTCGACGTCGTGCTGCTTGGTTGGTCGCCGAGCAGTCTGCTTCAGTCAGAGGCCGTCGGTTAGCTGCGGCGTCGGACTGAGCGGCGTCCGAGCTCCGAGGCGGCTCGCATGGCGCGTGGGGTGCGCCGCGCGATCTGGAGCGCTATCCGATCCGAGAGCCGCATCTCCCGCTCCGTGGATCCGCTTCCTGAGGGCTGGACGGGTCGGTCTGCGGGATCACCGACTGCGAACAGCCGCCAGCGACCGGCAATGCCCTTGAGCTCGTGCTCGCCGCGGTCCGTGAAGCGAAGCCCGGAGCCGACGACCAGGTCCGCGACTGTCCTTGAGACGAGGATCTCGTCCGCTTCGGCCAACGCGCCGACGCGAGCGCCGATATGGACCGCCATGCCCCCGACGTCGTCTCCGATCAGTTCGCACTCGCCGGTGTGGACGCCCGACCGGACGCTGATGTCCAAGTCATTCAAATCGGTACGGATAGCCTCCGCACAGTGAATCGCGCGGGCCGGCCCGTCGAACACCGCCAGCATGCCGTCGCCGAGGGATTTCACGATCCGGCCTCCGTGATCGGCCACTTGCTCGCGCACCGCCCGGTCGTGACGCTCGAGTAGTTGGCGCCACGCGCTGTCGCCCATCTCCGAGGCGCGGTTGGTCGAGCCGACGATGTCCGTGAAAAGGATCGTCGCCAGCGCCCGCTCCCGGCTTGCTGAGCCGCGGGAGCCGGTCACGAAGCGCTCGATCTCTCGTACTGACTCCTCAAAGTCGCTAACCCAGAACATGTGATCGCGGCCCGGCAGGATCCTCAACTCCGCGCCCGGGATTCCGTCGGCGAGAATGCGGGCGTTGAACACGGGAATGATGTCGTCCGCGTGGTGGAGGACCAGCGTGGGCACGCTGATGGCTTCGAGCACGCCGCGAACGTCCATCTGCCGCGTCGCTTCGATCACGCCCCGGATCAGCGCGGGGCTGGCGGCTGCTCGTTCGAAGGTCGCGAACGTCGAGCGCTGGAGCCGGCTCGCAACGCTGGGGGCGTAGTAATCGATCAGCTTTCCCTGTCCCCAACTCTTCAAGAGATCCGCATGAGCGGCGTTGACGCGCCTCTGCGCGGCCACGTCGGCTGGGTCACTGAGCTCCTTCTCGGCGATGCCACCCGAGATGAACGCTCCGTAGAGCACCAGTGATTGGACGCGATCGGGGTGCGTGGCGGCTAGCACGAGGCAGGCCGAGCCACCCTCTGAGAAGCCGAGCAGCGACGTGCGCTGCGATGACGATGCGTCAAGCAGGAGCAGGATGTCGTCGCGTCGCTCCTCAAGCGTCGGAACGTGCAGGATCGGGTCAGACAGTCCCGTGCCCGGCTTGTCGTACACGATCACACGGGCGAACGTCGCCAGCCGCCGGAACAGTCGGGCAAGGTCGGGATCCGCCCAAGCCAGGTCGAGATGGGACGCCAGACCCGGCGCAACGAGTAGGTCGGGCCCCGCTCCGAACACCTGATAAGCGATGCTAACCCCGTCCGGCCGGGCAAGATAACGCGTCTCGGGCAACTGCACAGCGCGAGCCTAGCCGACGTCACCCGCACCCGCGGGCGTTGCAGCTCTGCCTGGACCAGGCGAAGCCGCAGCAGCGGTTGTCGGTGGGAGCCAGGGGAGCTACCCTCGCGCCGATCCTTGTAGAAAGGCACCCATGGCGACCACTCCAACCATTCGCGAGCGTCGCGAGGCGATCGTGCGGGAGCACGTGGAGGCAGAGAATCGCCACGATGGCGAGGCGACGATCGCCACCTTCGACCATCCCCGCTACGAGATCATCGCCACGGGGGAGATCTTTGACGGCGCGTCCGAGGTTCAGTCGTTCTACGACGAGAACTACGGCGCGTTCCCTGACTTCTCAGTCACGATCGAACACACCCACCACGCGGAGGAAAGCGTCGTCGCCGAGGGCACGATCACGGGCACGCATCTTGGCACTTACCGCGGGTTGCCCCCAACGGGCCGCTACGTGCGTTGGCCGTACTGCGCCGTATTCGTCTTCGAGCAGGACCGCCTACTCAGCGAACGCGTCTACTTCGACCTCGGCACGCTGTTGCGCCAGCTCGGCGTCGCAAGGGACCCGAACAGCATCGGCGGCAAGATTGAGATGACTCTCGCACATCCGGTCACATTCGCTCGAGCGCTCTTG
>DATCPD010000026.1:0-5047 GCA_036564325.1 Solirubrobacteraceae bacterium
GTCACCCGGGAGACGACGACCGCCGCGCTGAGCTCGGCCTACCAGGGCCTGCGACCGGCGTGGCACGTCGCCGTCGCGACGGTTTCTGCGCTCGGGCCGGGTCGGTGGGTCGTGAGCGGGTGGCAGCCGGAAAGCTAACCGCGGGCTCAGCCGACCGCCTGGCCGTTCGCCGTCAGCGCCACCTCGATGTTGCCGCGGGTGGCGTTCGAATACGGGCACACGTGGTGGGCTGCCTGCACCAGCTTGACCGCCTCAGCGTCCTCCGCCTCCGGGAGCGTGACGTCCAGTTCGACGGCCAGCTTGAAACCGCGCTCGGGGGTCGGCTGCAGGCTGACGTGGCTGTCGATCGACACGTCGCCGACCTCCGCTCGCTCGCGCCGGGCGACGGCCCCGAGCGCGCTCTCGAAGCAAGCGGCGTAGCCGACTGCGAACAGCTGCTCGGGGTTCGTCCCGCCTCCCTGCCCGCCCATCTCCTCCGGGAGGCGGAGCTGGACGTCGAGCGCGCCGTCACTCGTGCGCCCGTGCCCCTCGGCGCGCCCACCGGTCACGTTCGCCTCTGCTGTGTAGATGGTCTTGGCCATGCTGCCTCCGCGTGCCGAAGATGGGATGGACTCCCCAGCGTAGTCCGCTCCGTGGTTCCGCCCCGCCCTTGACACCTAGCGTTCCGAGGCCTAGGATCACGAGGTATGAGAGCCGAGATGATCAAGGGCCATCTCGACGGGCTGCTACTCGCGGTGCTCGCGTCGACCGGCCCGCTGCACGGCTACTCGATCATCGAGGAGCTGAGCAGCCGCAGCGGTGGCAGCTTCAAGTTGCCGGAGGGTACGATCTACCCGGCGCTGCACCGCTTGGAACGAGAGGGACTGCTGACCAGCCGCTGGTCGCAGGCGGCAGCGCGTCGCCGGCGGGTGTACGAGTTGACCTCCCGGGGACGACGGGCCCTGGGCCGGGAGCGCCAGGCCTGGTCCGCCTTCGCCGGCGCGGCCGAGTCGATCTGGAGGGGAGCGGTGTGCCCTCCCGCCGCCTGATCGACGCCTATCTGAAGGAGCTGCGGGCGGAGCTGAAGCTTCCGCGCCGGACCCGGGAGCGGGTGCTGGCCGAGGTGGCCGACCATCTCCACGAGGCGGCCGAGCGCCGGGAGGGCGACGGGGACGAGGCGGTGCAGCGCGCCGCGATTGAGACCTTCGGCTCACCCCGCCTGGTGGCGCTGCGCTTCAGCGAGGAGCTGGCGGCTGTCGATGCCCGGCGGGGAGCCGTGCTGACCGCGGTCGCCACCGCCGTGTTCTGCGCCGTCGTGGTATTGGTCGGCCCCTGGCGCGCCCATGCCCTTGGCCGAGCATTCGGAGTCATCTCACCGTTTGCCGCCCAGATCGCGGTCACCTGCGCCGGGCTCAGCCTGCTCCGCGCGTTCCGGCATCGCGGCGAGCGGGCGGTCGGCGCCGGGAAGCTCCGCTGGATCATGCGCGGCGACGCGATCGCGTTGGGGTCGCTGCTGCTCAGCGCCGTGACCGGGCTGGCCGGCGCCGTGCTGGCGGCCCACCCGTCCCAGCACAGCGGAGTCCTGATCGGGAGCTCGGTGGCGATCATCGTCGCGCTACCACCGCTGTTCACGCTGGTCCGCGGACAGGCCCGGACCCGGGGCCTCGCCGGCTTCGCCGAGCATCCGGTGCCAGAGCAGGACGACGCGCTGGCCGACGTCCTCGCCGTGGGAGCCGAGCTACGGCGGTGGGCGATGGCGCGGAGCGCCCTGGCGCCGCTGGTCACCGGGCTGGACCGGATCTCCCATGCACCCGCCGTACGAGCACTGACGAACTGGCTGCATCTGCGGCGGCATCCCTGGCGCGCCGCCACGGCGCTCGCGCTGCTGGCCGGGGCGGCGATCGGGCTTGGCCATGGTCTCTCCGAAGGCGGGCTACCCGGCCTCTCCGCACTGCCCGGGGCCGCAGCGGGGTTCGGGATCCTGCTGGCCATCGAGGGAGCGGCGGTGCTCGTCTGCTTCGCCGCACTGGGCGGCTACCTGGGGATCCGCCGCTCGGCGAGCCGCCCCCAGCACGCTCCGCACTAGTCAACGCGAGGCCACGTTCAGGACGACGGCGGCCGCAAAGCAGGCAACGGCCAGCGCCCGGATGAAGAACCCGGCCCGGTCGCTCGGGCGTCCGGTGACCATCCCGACGATCGACAGCGCCATACAGGCCACTGCGACGAGCGCGAGGATGGCGGCGAGAGCACGTAGCACCACGCGTGTTCTACCCTCGAATGCATGTCCTCGCAGTACATCTTCACCACCTACAAGCTGACCCGACGGTTTCCGCCCGACAAAGAGGTGCTGACCGACGTCTCGCTGTCGTTCATGCCCGGCGCGAAGATCGGCGTCCTCGGCTACAACGGCGCGGGCAAGTCAACGCTGCTGCGGATCATGGCCGGCATCGACACCGAGTTCGACGGCCAGGCCCAGATGGCGCCGAAGGCCACGGTCGGCCTACTCGAGCAGGAGCCCCATCTCGATCCGACCAAGGACGTCCGCGGCAACGTCGAGGAGGGAGCCGCCGAGATCCGCGCGCTGCTCGACCGCTTCAACGAGCTGTCGATGAACTACTCCGAGGAAACGGCGGATGAGTTCAGCCGCGTGCAGGAGCAGATCGACCACGTCGACGGGTGGAACCTGGATACCACGCTCGACGTCGCGATGGACGCGCTGCGCTGCCCGCCTCCGGACGCCGAGGTGACCAACCTCTCCGGCGGTGAGCGCCGGCGTGTCGCGCTGTGCCGCCTGCTGCTCCGCCAGCCCGATCTGCTGCTGCTCGATGAGCCGACGAACCACCTTGACGCCGAGTCGGTGGCCTGGCTCGAGCGCCATCTGCACGATTACGCCGGCACGGTCGTGGCGATCACCCACGATCGCTATTTCCTCGACAACGTGGCAGGCTGGATTCTCGAGCTCGACCGCGGCCGCGGCATTCCCTACCAGGGCAACTACTCAGGCTGGCTCGAGCAGAAGCGCGAACGTTTGGCGCAGGAGGCTCGCCAGGACAACACCCGCAAGCGGATGATCGAGCAGGAGCTGGAGTGGGTCAGGCTCAACGCCAGCGCTCGGCGGAGCAAGCCGAAGGCCCGCCTCAACGCCTACGAGGCGCTGCTGGCCGAGGACCGCAACGTCAAGCTCGATCAGGTCCAGATCCACATTCCCGCCGGCCCGCGCCTGGGTGACGTCGTCGTCGAGGCGGACGGCCTGCGTAAGGCCTATGGCGACCGCGTGCTGATCGAAGACCTCTCATTCAAGCTGCCGCGCGGCGGGATCGTCGGCGTCATCGGCCCCAACGGCGCCGGCAAGACGACGCTGATGCGGATGATCACCGGCCAGGAGCAGCCCGACGCCGGGACGCTGAAACTCGGCGACACGGTCGAGCTGGCCTACGTCGACCAGTCCCGGGACGCGCTGGACCCGAACAAGTCCGTGTGGGAGGAGGTCTCCGGCGGTGCCGACCAGATTACGCTTGGGGAGCGGATGATCTCGAGCCGCGCCTACGTCGCGGGCTTCAACTTCAAGGGCACCGACCAGCAGACCAAGGTGGCCAAGCTCTCCGGCGGCGAGCGCAACCGGCTCCACCTGGCCAAGCTGCTGCGCTCCGGCGGCAACCTGCTGCTGCTCGACGAGCCGACCAACGACCTGGACACCGACACCCTGCGGGCTCTCGAAGAAGCGCTGCTGTCGTTCGCCGGCTGTGCCGTCGTCGTCTCCCACGATCGCTGGTTCCTGGACCGGATCGCCACCCACGTGCTGGCGTTCGAGGGCGACTCGCAGGTTCGCTGGTTCGAGGGCAATTTCGAGGCTTACGAGAGCTATCGCCACGAGCTGCTGGGTGCCGAGGCGGACCGGCCCAAGCGGATCACCTACAAGAAGCTCGTTCGCGGCTAGGTTCGGGGCCGGCCCGCGGTCGGTCAGCCGCGGTAGGCTGCCGACGCATGCCCACCGAGCCCTCGAAAGCCGTCCTGATCACCGGCTGCTCCTCCGGGATCGGGCACGCGACGGCGGAAACGCTGGCCGGCCAGGGATGGAACGTATACGCGACCGCGCGGCGCCCGGAGACGATCGCCGACCTGGAGCAGAAGGGCTGTAAGACGCTGGCGCTCGACGTCACCGATGAGGCGTCGATGGAAGCGGCCGTCAATCACGTGCTCGAGGCTGAGGGCGCGATCGGCGTGCTCGTCAACAACGCCGGCTACAGCCAGTCGGGCGCGGTCGAGACGGTGCCGCTCGATCAGGTGCGTCGGCAGTTCGAGACCAACGTGTTCGGCCTGACCCGGATGTGCCAGCTCGCGCTGCCGGGGATGCGGGAGCAACACTGGGGGAGGATCGTGAACATCGGCTCGATGGGCGGCAGGGTCACGTTCCCCGGCGGCGGGATCTACCACGCGACGAAGTACGCGGTCGAGGCGATCAGCGACGCGCTGCGCTTCGAGGTACGCGGCTTCGGCGTCGACGTGATCCTGATCGAGCCGGGGCTGATCGTCACCGGCTTCGCCGACGCGGCCTCGGCGACAGTGGCCCCGGACGAGAGCGGGCCCTACGCCCGCTTCAACCGAGCAGTGGCGAAATTGACCACCGAGGCCTACAAGGGCCCGATGCGCAGGCTCGGCGGCGGCCCCGAGGCCGTGGCCAAGACCATCGCCGGCGCGCTCGCCTCGAACCGGCCGCGTCCGCGCTACCCCGTCACACTCAGCGCACACCTGATGATCAATCAGCGGCGCTTCACCCCGGACCGGGTCTGGGACCTGCTGATGCGCGCGCAGTTCCCGACGCCGGAAGGGTAGTTGTAATTCCCGTGGGTTGGTTCGCATGTTTGATGAGGGAGATGCGGCCTCCTCGCACCTTTGTATAGACGTGGTGGCTCTGGTGCCTCGTATGCCTCCCTTTCCGCGGGTCGGGGTCGTTATTTGGCCCCCCATCGTTCGGCGTCTTGGGCGAGTTTGAGTGAGAGTGCTTCGAGTTCGGCGCTGAGTGTTCGGAGTTGGCGTGCGTTCTGGAACCACGGGGCGTAGCGTTCGG
>DATCPD010000033.1:0-2022 GCA_036564325.1 Solirubrobacteraceae bacterium
GACCTGATGGCCACGATCAGCCTGTTCGCGATCTCGCTCGGCGTGGCCAGCGGCGCGGCCCGGATCATGTACGCACAGGCGCGCGACGCCACCGGCAAGCGGACCGGCCTCGCCGGGCTGACCAAGCACGGCGCCCCCGGAGCCGCCCTCGTCGTGGTGCTCATCATCTTCGCTGGCGCGCTGATCGGACAGCAGCTGGCCGGCTCGACCGTCATCAACGCCACGTTCTATGCGCTGCAGGTCGGCACTGTGTTGATCCTCGTCGCCTATGTGATGGCCACCGTCGGAGCGATTTACTTCCTGTTCTTCAAAGGCGTGGCCAAGGCTCCCCGCTGGCAGGTTGTGATCCCCCTCCTTGGTGGAGCATTCGTCTGCTACACGATCTATCGCAACGTGTTCGTCGGACAGGTGGGCACGTTTGCCCGGCTGCCGTACATCGAGGTCGTCTACCTAGTCGTGGGCCTTGTGGTCGTGTGGATCACGCCAGGCCTGGCAGGCCGGGTTCGCGCCGGGCTCGCTGGCGGCTCGGTGCCGTGATCCGGATCGCGTGCCAGCAACTGGCGCCGGTGATCCGGGACTTGGCGGCCAATCGGGTGATTGCCCTGGACGCGATCCGCGAGGCCGTGGATCATGGCGCGGACGTCGTCGTCCTGCCTGAGCTGATCACCTCGGGCTACATGTTCGAGTCGCCGCAGGAGGCGGCTGGGGTAGCCATCGGCCCCAGCCACGAGATCCTGGTCGAGTGGGCGGCGGAGGCTGCACGCGCGGACATCGTCCTCGCCGGCGGTTTTTGCGAGCTCGGCGACGACGACCGGATCTACAACAGCGCCGCAGTGTTCGACGTCACGGGATTGCGCGCCGTATATCGCAAGCTTCACCTGTGGGATCGGGAGAAACTGATCTTCACTGCCGGATCCGCTCCGCCGCCGGTGCTCGACACCCGCATCGGCCGCCTCGCCGTGATCATCTGCTACGACCTCGAGTTCCCGGAGCTGACCCGTTCGGTGGCGCTGGCCGGAACACAGCTGCTGCTCGTGCCCACCAACTGGCCGCTCGTCCCGCGGCCCGAGGGCGAGCATCCGCCTGAGGCGATGATCGCAATGGCCACGGCCCGCATCAACCGGATGGCGGTCGCCTGCGCAGACCGGGTCGGTCGTGAGCGTGGGCAGGAGTGGACCGGCGGGACGACGATCATCGGCGTCGACGGCTGGATGGCCGCCGAGTCCCGTATCCCGGGCCTGGTGGCCGCGGACGTCGATCTCGAGCCCGCGCTGGACAAGCGCCTCACCGATCACGCCGACGCCTTTGGCGATCGCCGGCCCGAGCTCTACACCGCCATCACGCGCGCGGAAACCGAGACCAGCGCTTAGCCCGCCACGACAAGTACCGTCCCGTTCGAGCGGCCCCCGGGCGGCGTCCTCGAAGCTCGATGTAGGTCATGGACAAGCCTCTTTACCTGAAGTCATCCTCAACCAGCACCCCGGCCGGCCCGGATCCTGCAGTCGCGGAGCGCGTGTCGGAAATGCTGCTGGCAATCGAGCATCGCGGCGCCGATGCTGTGCGCGCCTACTCGCGAGAGCTCGACGGCTGGGACCCACCCAGCTTCGAGGTCACCGCAGACCAGGTCGCCAGTGCGAGCGACTCCCTGCCCGACGCGCTGAAGCAGAGCATCGAGTTCGCCCAGGTCCAGATCCGCAACTTCGCCCAGCTGCAGCGCGCCACGCTGACCGACTTCGAGGCCGAGACGCTGCCCGGAGTGTTCCTTGGCCAGCGCCAGGTTCCGGTTAGTTCCGTCGGCTCGTACTGCCCGAGCGGCCGGGTGCCGATGCTCGCCTGCGCGTTCATGACCGTGCTCGTGCCGAAGGTCGCCGGCGTTGAGACGGTGGTCGCGTGCTCGCCTCCGCGCGCTGCGGCGTTGCATGCGCCGACGCTGCACTCGATCGCGACCTCGGGCGCCGACCGCATCTTCGCGCTGGGCGGCGTGCAGGCGCTGGCGGCGATGGCGTTCGGACTGCTCGACGA
>DATCPD010000050.1:0-7889 GCA_036564325.1 Solirubrobacteraceae bacterium
CGATCGGCTTCGAGTCGGCGTCCCCGCCCGACCCCGCGTCCCCGCCCGACCCGGCGTCCTCGCCCGACCCGCCCCCGCGCCGCAGGTTCGTCGAGACCTCCTCCCACACCAGCTCATCCCCGACGCGGGCTTCGCTGAGCAGCGAGAACTGCTGACCCCGCGGGTGGGGCTCGAGCGGCGTGGCGCAGACGCGCAGCGACAGCCGTTCGCCGGCGCGGACCGGGCGGTGCTGGACGATGCGATTGACGATGTGCACGAGCCCGATGGCCGGAAACGGGAAGCTCGAGTCAGTCATCAGCGCCAGCTGCAATGGGAACGCGAGCATGTGCGGGTAGGTCGCCGGCAGTTCGTCGCTGAGCGAGAACCCGCACACCCGGTCGTACGCCGCGAGCCGGTCGCGATCGATCGCCACATCCGACAGGACCAGCGTCAGGTCCGGGATCTCGCGGCCGCCGCCCCCGACGAACGGGAGCCGTGAGGCGCCGGGCACCATCGCGGCGCCGGCGCGAGCGAACATCGGCAGCATTCCGGGCGCGGAGCGAAGTTCACGAACCGGCATAGCTCACGCCCCCAGCAGGCTCTGGCCGCAGACCCGCACGACATTGCCGTTGACGCCGGCGGATCCTGGGCTCGCGTACCACGCGATGGTCTCCGCGACGTCGACGGGCAGGCCGCCCTGAGCCATGCTGTTCATCCGGCGTCCCGCCTCACGCGTGGCGATCGGCATCGCCGCGGTCATCTGGGTTTCGATGAATCCGGGCGCCACCGCGTTGATCGTCGCGTTCTGCTCGGCCACGGCCTCCGCCCACGCCTGGACCACGCCAATCACGCCGGCCTTGGAGGTCGAATAGTTGGTCTGGCCGGCGTTGCCGGCGATGCCGCTGATCGACGAGACCAGCACGACGCGCCCGTTGGCCCGGATCGCCTTCCGCGTGAACAGCTCGCGGTCGATGCGCTGCGGGGCGATCAGGTTGACCCCGAGCACGGAATCCCACAGCTCGTCGGTCATCCCTCCCAGGGTCTTGTCCCGGGTGATGCCGGCGTTGTGGACCACCGCATCGACGCCGCCGTGATGCTCGAGCAGGTGCGCAGCGAGATCCGCGGGTGCGCTCTCGGCCGTGATGTCGAGGGCCAGCGACGAGCCGCCGATCCGGCCGGTCACCGAGTCGAGATCCGAAGCCTGCCCGGGGACGTCGACCCCGACGACGTGGGCGCCATCACGGGCGAGCACGCCGGCGATCGCGGCGCCGATCCCCCGCGAGGCACCGGTGACCACCGCCACCTTCCCGGACAGCGGCCGCTCCCAGTCCAGGTCGTCAGCCACGAGCGGGGATGCGTTGATCCGGATCACCTGCCCGGACACGTAGGCCGACTTCGGAGACAGCAGGAAGCGAAGCGTCGATTCGGTCGCGCCCTCCGCGCCCGGGGCGACGTACACCAGCTGCGCCGCCGCGCCCTTGCGAACCTCCTTGCCGATCGACCGCGTCAGCCCCTCGAGCGCGCGCTGAGCGACCGCTTCGGCCGGATGCTGTGCCCCCTCCGGGGGGGTGCCCAGGATGATCACCCGCCCCGAGGTACGCACCCGTCGAATCGTCGGGTGAAAGAACGCCCAGGCCTCGTGGAGCTCCTCGCTGGAGCCGATCCCGGTGGCGTCGAAGACCAGCGCCTTGAACCGCGTCTCGGAGGGCGCGGCCTCCGGGTTGAACAGCTTGGCGTCGAGCCCCGCGCCCGCCGCCGCAGTCCGGATGTCCTCCTGCATCGGGGTGTGGACCTCGGCGCCGACAGCGGCCATCACGCCGGTCACGGCGCCGGCCAGGCGTCCGCCGGGCGCCGCGCCGAACAGGACGGGCCCATCGATCACGGGCTGACCCGGCTCGTAGCGCTCGAGCCGGACAGGCTGGGGCAGACCGACCTGCTTGGAGACCACCCTCCCGATCGGGGTGTTGATCAGCTGCTGGTAGCGGTCAGACATTTGCGGCCTCCATGATCGCGGTGACACCGAGCCCGCCGGCGGCGCAGATCGAGATGACGCCGCGGCCGGTGCCCGCCTCGGACAGGATCTTGGCCAGGTTGGCCACGATCCGGCCGCCGGTGGCCCCGAACGGGTGCCCGGCGCCGAGCGACCCGCCGTGGACGTTCAGCTTCGCGCGGTCGATCGAGCCGAGCGGCTGCTCGCGGCCCAGTCGCTCGCGGCAGAACACCGGGTCCTCCCAGGCCTTGAGGGTGCACAGCACCTGCGCCGCGAACGCCTCGTGGATCTCGTAGAAGTCGAAGTCCTGGAGCGCCGCCCCGGCGCGATCCAGCATCCGCGGCATCGCGTACGCGGGGGCCATCAGCAGACCCTCGCCCCCGTTCACGTAATCGACGCCGGCCGTCTGGGCCTCGGTGAAGTAGGCCTGCACCGGAATGCCGTGCGCGGCCGCCCACTCCTCGCCGGCCAGCAGCACCGACGAGGCTCCATCGCTCAGCGGCGTCGAATTGCCGGCCGTCATCGTGCCGTCGGGGCCGCCGAACACCGGCCGCAGCTTGGCCAACTTCTCAGGGCTCGAGTCCGGGCGCAGGTTCTGGTCGCGCTCGAGTCCCAGAAACGGCGTGACGAGATCGTCGAGGAACCCGGTGTCGTAGGCCGCGGCCAGGTGGCGATGGCTGCTTGCGGCCAGCTCATCCTGCTCCTCGCGGCCGATGCCCCAGTCGGCGGCCATGATCGCCGTGTGCTCGCCCATCGACAGCCCGGTCCGGGGCTCCGCGTTGCGCGGGATCTCAGGGACGATCTGCTGCGGGCGGATCTTGGCCAGGGCGCGCAGGCGCTGGGCGTTTGTCTTCGAGCGGTTGACCTGCAGCAGGACCTCGCGCAGGTCCTCGTTGATCGCGATCGGCGCGTCCGAGGTGGTGTCCACTCCGGCGGCGATCCCCGAGTCGATCTGTCCGAGCGCGATCTTGTTGGCCACCAGGATCGTGGCCTCGAGCCCCGTGCCGCAGGCCTGCTGGACGTCGTAGGCCGGCGTCTCCGGCGCCAGCTTGGAGCCGAGCACGCACTCCCGGGTCAGGTTGAAGTCACGGCTGTGCTTGAGCACAGCGCCAGCCGCCACCTCGCCCATCGTCTCGCCCTGCAGGTTGAACTTGTCCGCCAGCGCATTGAGCGTGAAGGTCAGCATGTCCTGATTCGACGCCCGGGCGTAGGGCCCGTCCTGCCTGGCGAAGGGGATCCGGATGCCACCGAGCACGGCCACCCGGCGGGCTTTTGCATTCATGGAAGCGACTCCTGGGTCGGGTTGTTACAGCGCTGTAGCTTAGACCGCTGGCTAGTCGCCTGACTTCGTGGCGGTCGTGAAGGCGCCGCCTCCGGTCGCCCGCCGGACCACCCCCGGCAACAGGACTCGCGCCGCCGCCGCCAGCCAGTAGTGCCGCGGCACGTAGCGCTCCGCCTTGCCACCGGGCCCGGCGTCGACGATCGCCTCGGCCACCAGTTCCGGGGAGGAGACGAGCCAGCGCGTCTGGGCCTTGGCCAGCAGCTCGGCGGCGGGAAAGCCCTCGGTCTTGACGAATCCGGGGAGCACCATCCCGACGTGCACGCCGTGCTCGCGCTCCTCTCCGGCCAGCGCATCGGTCCAGCCGATCAGTGCGAACTTGCTGGCCGAGTAGGCGCCCGAGTTCGGGCGCGACACCCGGCCGGCGGTGCTGGCGATGTTGACGATCGATACCCGGCCCGCGCCGGCCGCCGCCGCGCTCTCACGCAGCAGGGGCAACAACGCTTCGGTCAGGCGCACCGGCGCCTCGAAGTTGAGCTTCATGTGGCGCTCGACGTTTGCCCATCCGGTCTCGGCGAAGGTGCCGCGCCACGCCGCCCCCGCGTTGTTGACCAGCATGTGCAGCGCTCCGTGCTCCTCGGTGACGAGATCACGGACCCGGGCCGGAGCGTCCGGATGGGTGAGGTCGACGGCAATCGTCGTCGCTCCGCCCAGCTCGTCGGCCAGCGCCCGCAGGCGCTCCTCACGCCGGGCGACGAGGACGAGCCGGGCGTCCGGATTGCGGGCCAGGCGCCGGGCCGTCGCTTCGCCGATCCCGCTCGACGCACCGGTGATGAGAGCGACAAAGGTCAAGGGCGCTGGAGCCTACCGGCCTGGGGTAGCGTTGCTCGCACTTTGAGTCAAAGCACCCTGGCCCTGCTCACCGTGCCGTTCTTCACGGGCGTCATCGGCTACGTGACGAACTGGACCGGAGTGCTGATGCTGTTCTACCCCGTGCACTTCAAGGGGGTGAGCGCGGGCTGGCTGAAAACCATCTCCCGGGTCCTGCCCTACAAGCTCCAGCAGATCCCCGGCATCATGATCGGCGGCATCGGGTGG
Source organism: Solirubrobacteraceae bacterium (assembly GCA_036564325.1). Taxonomy (GTDB): domain Bacteria; phylum Actinomycetota; class Thermoleophilia; order Solirubrobacterales; family Solirubrobacteraceae; genus Palsa-465. Next base: position 4,347 of record DATCPD010000050.1, read on the forward strand.
CAGGGCATCATTCCCTCGCGCGCGGCGAAGATGGGCAGCCTCGCCGTCGACGTGGGAATCGCCAAGCTGGGCAGCCCCCGGGAGTTTTTCGATCGCCTCGAGCCGGAGAAGATCTCCGCGCACATCGTCGAGAGCATGCGGGGGGAGATGCGGGACATCGTGGATCGCGTTATGACCCGTGAGCAGCCGCGGCTCTGGACCGACCTCCCCCGCCAGGTCAAGGAGCTTGTCTACCAGCGCGTCGAGCAGCAGCTGCCGGAGATCGTCGACCACCTGACCGAGCAGATCGCCGAGAACATCGACCAGCTGGTCGACGTGAAGCTGATGGTGATCAAGCGCTTCGATCCGGAGCTCGCCAACCGAGTGTTTCTCGACATGGGCAAGCGCGAGCTGAAGTTCATCCAGAACTTCGGCTTCTTCTTCGGCTTCGCGCTCGGCATCCCGGTGGCGGCGCTGACCCATTTCGTCACCCTGTGGTGGCTGCTGCCGATCCTCGGCGTGGCCGTTGGCTATGTAACGAACTGGGTGGCCCTGTGGATGATCTACGAGCCGGCGGAGCCGCGCCGGTTCGGTCCTTTCCGCTTTCAGGGCCTGTTCGTGCGCCGCCAGCCCGAGGTCGCGGACGTGTACGCGCGGATCGTGGCCGACGAGATCATCACCGTCGCCAACTTCGGCGGCGAGCTGCTGCGAGGGCCGCAGTCCGACCGCACGCGGATGCTGATCGAGACCTCGATGCGGCCGGCCATCGACCGCGCGGTCGGACCGGCCCACCGAGCGCTGCGGGTCGCGCTCGGGGCTCGCGAGTACGACTCGATCCGACGCTCGTTCGCCTCCGAGCCGGTGGAGTCGATGATGGCTCCGCTGTCGGATCCCGAGTTCAGCCGCAGTCAGAGCCGGACCATGCGTAAGCTGATCTCCGAGCGGATGAGAGAGATGGCCCCCACGGACTTCGCCGAGATGCTGCGCACGGCCACCCGGGAGGATGAGTGGCTCCTGTTGTTGCACGGCGCGGTGCTCGGATTCGCCGGCGGCCTGGTCCACCTGGCCCTCTTCGGATGAACGAAGACCCCCCTGGCAACCAGGAGCTGAGCGTGGTCGACGCGCTCCCGGGGCTGGCCCGGGTGGCGGCCGACGTGTGGTGGCGGACCGCCTGGTGGGGCCTCGAGGTCTCGGTCCGCGTGGGCAGCCGCCTGGTGCAGGTCGCGCTTGACCCCGGGGCCGCGGCGGAGCTGGCGCAGGAGTTCAGCAGCGGGATGCGCGGCTACGCCCGGGAGTTCCTCGGCGTGGCCGATCTCGACGACCGCGTCAGGCAGATGGCCCCCTCATCGGCGACGTTCTCGCGCCGCGGTCGGCGCAACGGGAACGAGCCCGAGGAGGTCTCGCTGCGCGCCCAGGGGGCCGAGCTGCTGCGTCAGGCCGCGGACGTCTCGGCCGACGAGCACGCTCACCCCGCCTTCGCCCGGATCCTGACCGAGCTGGCTCCCGATGAGGCGCGGATCCTGAGGCTGCTGATGCTCGAAGGGCCCCAGCCGCTGGTCGACGTCCGCGCCACCAACCTGATCGGTGTCGGTTCCCAGCTCGTTGCCCCGGGGCTGAACATGATCGCCTCACAGGCCGGGCTGCGCCGCCACGAGCGGGTGGCGTCCTACCTGGACAACCTCCACCGCCTCGGCCTGATCGCCTTTCTCGACGACCCCCTCGATGACCCGATCGCCTACCAGGTGCTGGAGGCCCAGCCCGACGTGCTGCAGGCGATCAAGCAGACCTCACGGGCCAAGACGGTGCGGCGCAGCATTCAGCTAACGCCGTTCGGGCGTGACTTCTGCACGGTCTGCCTGCCGACCGACGTGGCCGAGATCGAGGCCCTGATCGCCGGGGACTGAACCACGGAGGTCCGACCGCCGGCCTAGCGGTTCTGTTCGTAAGTACGGCGGCACCGAGAGGGGTCACCGGTGGATGCCTGGCGACGACGCAGGATGCGATGTGCACCTCTGGTGCATGAGCATCCGAGGACAGCTGGATGACTCGGGCGCGGCCCGATCCGGCGAGGCTGGATGCCGAGCGGGGCGCAGGCCCGAGCAGGCGCCGCCGGGGCCGCTCGAATGTCGTCGTATCTACGAACGGAGCCGCTTAGCTAGAGCTCTGACTTCAGCGCGAAGTACAGCGCCGGGAGCAGCCCCCGGCGACCCGGCACGCTGACCAGCATCTTGCCCAGGTTGGCGCCCGGCACGATCTGCACGAGCTCATCACGGATCTGGCGAATCAGCAGCCTCGGGTTGCTGCTGACGCTCCCGTAGTCGATCACCAGCACATCCACCGAGGGGTCAAGCCGGCCGGCTTCGACGTAGGTGGTGAAGTCGAACGCGCTGCGGCCGACCGGCGAGTCGCCGGTCGAGTACAGCGGCCAGAGCAGCTTCGAGGGCCAGCGCGCGCTGTTGGTCAACGTGTTGACGCCCCGCTGGCGCTGGGGGAAGAACTTCTTGCCCAGCCACGGCATCCAGGCGTTGGTGATCGACCCGATCAGCTTGTCGACGACCGGGTTCATCGTCCAGGTGACGAGGATTCCCTCGGTCTGCCCGTCGATCCCCTCGGCGGGCTGGCCGGCCAGAAACAGCTCTTGGAGCTCGGCCAGCGCCCCCTCGCGATCGCTCACCGCCCTGCGGCCGAGGTCAGCGATCCACTGCCACGCCTCCTCGCGGGCGCCGTCGGCGTCGGTCTTCGCCTGCCGGCGCAGCTTGGTCACGCGCTGAGCCACGCTTTCCTCGCGCTGCGCTGTCTTGCCGTTCGAGCTGTTCGTCCGGGTCTTGGTCGCCTCGGCCACGCCGCCTCCCTCGTTTGGTTCCCGCCTGCGCTCGATCCTACCCGGGAATTGACCTGGCGTCCGGGACGTGGTGGCTCTGACTCCCGCATACGAGGACTCAGATGCACCACGTCGCTCAGGGGGGCGCAGCCGCCCCTACCCCGGCAAACCCCGCGCCCGCAGCGCCAGCTGCAGCTCGAACCGGCCTTCCGGCGAGTCCAGCGCGTCGCCGAGCACCTCACGCAGCTTCGCGATCCGGTAGCGCACGGTCTGCGGATGGACGTGGAGTTGCGCGGCGATCCCCGGCGTGTGGCGTTGATGGGCCAGCCACGCGTAGAGCGTGTCGAGCAACCGCTCGCGTTCGACCCCGCCCAGCCCGTCGAACGGCCCGAGCGCGCGCCGCACGAGCGTCTGCGCCAACGCCTCGTCGCCGAGCACGATCATCGTCGGGAGGTGTTCGGGCACGCGCAGCAGTCCGTCCCCCGGCAGCGCTCCCTGCGCCATCAACCCCAGCGCCCGGCGGGCCCAGCGCAGTGAGCGGTGGGCCTCCGCGGGCGCGACGCTCGGCCCCAGCGCGGCGCCGATCCCCTCGACGGCCCGCGTCAGCGCAGCACCCCGCCCCGGCCCGTCCGGGTCGGGCACCACCAGCCACGGCCCCGCCGCGTCCGCCCCGGTGAGCGCGTCGACGTCCAGCCGCCGCGTCACCGGCGCCGCGGCCATCCCCTACGTGGAGGTCTCCGACC
>DATCPD010000056.1:0-15823 GCA_036564325.1 Solirubrobacteraceae bacterium
GGTCGGACGGGTCGGCCGCGGCGCGGGCGCGGTGACCGCGCCTGCGCGTCCGCCCGTTGGCCCGGAGACCCGGCGGGGGGATCGCGGCGCGGCCGGCGTCCGGATGCCGCGGCGGTGCCCGGGGACCGCCGTTGTGCCGGCGGCTGAACTCGCGGTCGGCTGCTGTCTCGCCGTCCTGGCTGCGGGCGTCATCGCTGCGGGGGTCATGTCGTCGTGACCTCCAGCTTTCGAGCGGCACGCAGGTGGGCCGATTTTGATCTCGGGTTTGCCGCAACCTCGCCGGGCGTGGGCGCTACGGCTCGGCGCGTCAGCAGTTCCGCCTCCGGCTCGTGGCCGCAGACGCAGATCGGAATCTCGGGTGGGCACACGCACCCGCGCGCCCGCTCGACGAGGAAGCGCTTGACGCGCCGGTCCTCGAGCGAGTGGAAGGAGATCGCGGCGAACCTGCCGCCGGGGCGCAGCAGTTCCCAGGCCACCGGCAGCGCGGCGTCGAGCTGTCCCAACTCGTCGTTGACGGCGACGCGCAGCGCCTGGAAGGTTCGGCGCGCGGGATGGCCGCCGGCGAACTGCGCCGGGATCGGTACCGCAGCCTTGATCGCCTCGACCAGCTGCTGGGTGGAGGTGAGCTCGGAACGCCGTCGCGCACGACCGATCGCGCGGGCGATCTGCGGTGCGTAGCGCTCCTCGCCGTACTCGCGGAGCAGCCGTGAGATCCGGCGCTCATCCCAGGTGTTGACGATCTCCCCGGCGGTCAGTTCCTGGTCAGGGTCCATCCTCATGTCCAGCGGGGCGTCGTAGGCGTAGGAGAAGCCGCGGGTGAACGTGTCGACCTGCATCGAGGACATCCCCAGATCCAAGTAAATAAGGTCCGGCTCGGCCCCCTCCTCGAGCAGCTGGCTGAGGCCGCTGACGAAGTCCGCGCGGATGAACCTCGTCCGGCAGGACACCTCGGCCGCCAGCTCTGCGAATCGCTCCTCCGCCAGAGGATCGCGGTCGATGCCGACGAGCACTCCGGCCGGGCCGATCCGCTCGGCAATCAGCCGGGCGTGGCCGCCGCCGCCGAAGGTGCAATCCACCGCGATCTCCCCGGGATGCGGATCGAGAAGATCGATCAGCTCGCCGGCGAGCACCGGGATGTGGGTCTGGGTCATGTCAAGCAGTGTCGCCAAGACTCGCCGCGATCTCGGGAATACGGGTCAGAACGTCCTCTCGATAGCCGTCGTACGCGTCCCGGTTCCAGACCTCGATGCACTCGCCCGAGCCGGTCACGATGACGTCTTTGTCGAGGGTGGCGTAGCGCATCAGGGGCTGGGGGATCATCAGGCGGTTGGCGGAATCGAGCTCGATGTCAAACGAGGAGTTGAAGAAAAAGCGCTTGAGCTCCCGCGCGCGGGGCGAGAGCGGGTTCAGGCCGTCCAGCGTCTGGGTCGTGAACGCTTCGTAGGAATCCGGCGTCCAGATCGAGACGCACCGTGGCGAGCCTTCGGAGACTTCGTGCGAAGCGGCGAGCACGACGCCGCCCGCCAACGCCGCGCGGAACTTCGAGGGAACCGTTAGCCGGTGCTTCGCGTCGAGCGCGTGTTCGAAGGTGCCGCGGAAAATCAAGGGTTCTCATTCGCTTGGCCGAAGTTCGAACCCGGGTGGCTGGGTGGGAGGAGCCCTGCCACCCGGGTCCTGCATGCGTGGCCCACTGTAACCCACTCTCTCCCACAATGCAACCCATTTCCCATCCCGTCCCCCACCGACCCGACTTTTCCTCCCCGTCAGGGCGAAAAGATCAGGCGCAGGCGAGGTTCGCGGCCGTTTGACGGCGCCGGTCAGGTGGCCCGGTCGCTTGCACGATCACGTGCATCCGGCCAAACTGCGAGACAGATTGCAAAAGCAGCCCGGTTCCGTCCGAGGGGTGTGCGGGGCTGCGGCGGGACGCTCATAAACCGGCCATCGCCCCCAACAACGGCCGGCCCCTCCGAGGTCGGCCTACCCCAGCAGTGGAGACGCTGAGCGGGCGGGACCGGCCATCGGGAGCTCGAGGATCAGCCGCGCCCCGCGCTGCGACGGCGCGCTCCCCAGCCGGCCTCCGTGGCCCTCCGCGACAGCGGCCGCGATGGCCAGCCCCCGGCCCCGGGCACCCCGGCCGCCGCGAGGGCGACGGGTGAGCGCCGCCACTGGCTCGGCGAGGCCGGGACCGCCATCGAGCACCTCCACTCGCGCATCGGAGCCCTCGGGTCGGCAGCGGATCTCGATCCGCCCTCCCCCATGCTCGATCGCGTTGGCGATCAGGTTCCCCGTCGCCTGGGCCAGGCGGACGCGATCGCCGCGCACGAGCACCGGCGACTCGTCGACTGTGAGCTCCAGCGTCGCGCCGCGCGCCGCCGCCGCTGACCGCGCGGCCTCGACCGAATCGGCCAGCAGCTCACCCAGGTCGACCTGCCGGTCCGTCCCGCGGAGGGGCGTCACCCCAGCGTCCGGGGTCACCAGCCGGAGTCGGTCGCCCACGGCGGTCAGGTCGTCGAGCGCGACCGCCGCCCGAGCCAGCTCGAGGTCGAGCGCGCGGATCCGGGCCTCGGTCAGCTCGGCGCCGCGGATGCCAAGGTGCAGGCCGAGTCGCACCGCGGTGATCGGTCCGCGTAGCTCGTGGCAGACCCGGGCGACCGACTCGAGCGTGGCGGCATGCCAGCGGAGAGCGACGATCGTGATCGCGACGGCTACCGACGCGGCCAGCCAGCCCGCGGCCGCGAGCCCTGAAGGCATCAGTCGAGGCCTCCGTCCAGAAGCCGGTACCCAACCCCCCAGACGTTGACCACGAACCCGGCGCCCCGGCGGTTCAGCTTCTTGCGCAGCCGCGAGGCATGCGAATCAAGCGTCCGGGTCGCGCCGGGAGAGCGAAAGCCCCAGACACCCCGCAGCAGTTCCTCCCGCGTGAACACCCGCGTGGGCTCACCGGCCAGCGCGCGCAGGAGGCTGAACTCCTTCTTGGACAACGCGATCGGCTCGCCGTCCAGCCAGGTCTGACGGGACAGAGGATCGATCTCCAGCGGGCCGACGCGCAGGCGGCCGGCGCCTGGGCGCAACCGCGTCCGGCGCAGCAGCGCGGTGATCCTGGCGTGAAGCTCCGGATAGCTGAACGGCTTGATCACATAGTCATCGCAGCCTCGCTCAAACCCGCGCAGCCGCTCGAGCTCGGTGACGCGGCCGGAGAGGATGAGCACGGGCAGCTCCGGGTCGACCCGGGCAGCGGCGCGGTCGGCTTCACGGACCATCCGCAGCAGCTCGAGCCCGTCGCGATCGGGCAGTCCGAGGTCGACGATGGCCAGGTCCGGATACTCGGTGGCCAGCAGGCGCTGTGCCTCGGCGGCGGACTCGGATTCGAGGATCTCGAAGCCGTCGGCAGAGAGGTTGTCAGCCAGAAAGGTGCGAGTTGCGCGATGATCCTCGACGAGCAGGATGGTGGCCGGTGAACTCTGCATGCACCACAGAGCAGTGGGGCGCCGGATCTCGCCCCCGGGGCTGCAACATCACGTTCAGGCACTGCGCCTGGGGAGGAATCCCACATATGATGCCGACGCCTATGTACCGACGCGGGAACTACAGCTCCGGCGAGGACTTCGTGCTCGAATATGGCGAGCTGCGGTTCACATTCAATGAGCGGGATTTCCGCGAACGGTGTGAGCAGGCGGCGCGCAAACTCGGGTTTCTCGGGGTCGCCGTCGAGGAGGATGAGGCCGAAGACCTGATCAATCTGGTCGTCAACGGCGAGGTCACCGACCCTGCCTCGGCGCTGGGGGAGCACGTCAACGATTGCTGGCCGGAGCTCGTCGGCCCCTCCGACCGATCGCTGGTCCACTGGCTGCGCCGGCTGATCTTTCGCAGCGCGTGGCTCGACCAGCGCGTCAAGGAAGGCGAACTGGATGTCGTCTTCAACGAGGACACGAGCGCCTTCGTGTACGTCCAGCCGCATCGCGGCGGCGAACCGATCGAGCTCGCCCCCGAGCCGAGCTGGAACCGCGTCGCCTACGTGCCCCGCTGAGCGACGGCACTAGCCACCGGAGCCGGCGAGCGAGGTGATCTGCTGGTTGGCCGGGGCCGGGTTGTCGAGCAGCAGCCGCGGGACCGTGGCCAGCTTGTAGCCACGCGCCCGGAGCCCCGAGATGATCCGCGGTAGGGCCGTTACGGTTTCGGCCCGGGCGCCCCCGGCGTCGTGCATCAGGACGATCGCTCCGGGACGCGCGGCTGAGAGAACGGAGTTCACGATCGCCGATACGCCGGGCTGTCGGTAATCGCTCGTATCGATCGTCCACAACACCATCAGCATCCGGTACTTCTTCAGCAGCTTCAGCGTCGCGGCGTTGAACAGCCCGTAGGGCGGGCGGAACATCCGCGGAAACGTGGCTCCATAGGCGCCCATGGCCGAGATCTGTTGAACCAGCTGGCTCTGCTGATCGGCCGGGGACAGCTTCGACATCGGCGCGTGAGCCTGGGTGTGGTCGCCGATCGGATATCCGTCGGCGACGATCTGGCTGGTCGAGGCGTGAAAGTAGCGCTCCTCCACGCCGACCTCGAAGAACGTCGCCGGGGTGTTCTTGCGCTCGAGCACCGACAGAACCTGCGGCGTGTAGGGCCCCGGGCCGTCGTCGAAGGTCAGCGCGATCTCCTTGTGCTGAGCACCGGCGACGCGCACGTACGGCATGGACGCGAGCGTCCGGTCGATCGCGCCGTTCTCGGCCGCCTTCTCCGCCGCGGTGAACGAGCCGTGGCCGGTGCCGGCAAGGGTCTGGATGCGCGCGAAGAACCCGGGCGCGAGATTGGCGCTGCGGTGAGCCACCGTACCGCCTCCGGCCCCGGCGATGGCGCCGAGGATCAGCGCGGCGCCGGCGAGGAGCCCGAGCGCGAGCATCCGGCGCCGGCGGTGGTGAGGCTCGGGACTGGGACGTCGAGCCAGTCGCGGCGAGTGCTCAGAACGCGCTCTGGGCGGGTTGTGGAGTGCGGTGGGTCCGTCGTCCATCGTTCGTTCCCCACGCCTGATGATGCCGCGTCGCTCGGAGGGCTGCACTGCGCAGGCCCACAATGCCTGCTGTCCATGGCCCCGGCCATTACGCTCCGCTCCGATGCCGACGTCGATCTGGCTGGTGATGCCAACCTACAACGAAGCGGCGAACGTGGACGCGATCGTGCGCGCCACGGCGGCCGAGCTGCAGCGGTTGGCCCCCGGCGCCCACCGCATCCTGATCGTCGACGACGGCTCTCCGGATGGGACGGGGGAGATCGCTGACGCGCTGGCCCGTGAGCTCGACGATGTCGAGGTGCTCCACCGGCGGACCAAGGACGGCCTCGGACACGCCTACCTCGCCGGTTTTGCCGTGGCGCTGGCCGGCGGCGCCGAGCTGGTCCTGGAGATGGACGCCGACTTCTCCCACGACCCGCAATATCTGGGCGACCTGCTCGCGGCCGCCGAAGACGCCGACCTGGTGCTCGGATCCCGTTACGTACCCGGAGGCGGTGTGCGCGACTGGGGCCTGGTCCGGCGGCTCATCAGCCGGGGGGGCGGATGGTACGCGCGGGGGATTCTGCGGGTCCACGTGCGAGATCTGACGGGGGGCTTCAAGTGCATCCGGCGCGAGGTGCTCGAGGCGATCGATCTTCGGAGCGTCAGAGCCGAGGGTTATGTGTTCCAGATCGAGGTCACGTATCGTGCACTCCTGGCAGGATTCAGGGTTTGCGAGGTGCCGATCGTGTTTCGTGATAGGACCGCTGGCTCCAGCAAGATGTCAACCCGCATCGCCGTCGAGGCCATGTGGCTGGTTCCGCGTCTGCGCCGCAGCGCGCGGCTGGCGATCGGCCAGAAGCCGGTCGACCGGCGCACGATCAGCTCGCACTGACCGCCAGAACTAACGTGATCGCAATGTTGCCCAAACCGCACCCGACTCCCCGACCGGCATCCTAGGATAGATGAGCGTTCAGGGACCGCTCGGCGCCACGCCTCAGGGCGGGGCGATCGAGCTCGGATCGCGCGGGCGGGATCGGCACAGCGGGCCTCTTGGCGCCGGCGAGACCGCCACCCGTACGCGTCTCGGGCTGCTCGGGCTCGCCGGAATCCTTGTCAGCGGCCTGTTGATCTCACTCGGGGCGGCGCACACCGACGCGTTGCTCCCCGAGTCGGTTCGGCCGGTGCCGGGCTGGCTCGCTGGACCGCTGGGCGGCACCGGCCTCGATCTGGGCGTGGTCGGCCTGATCGCCGTGTTCGCGCTCATGTTCGGGGGCTACCTACTTGTCGTGCGCGAGTCCGAGCGCCTGTCGGCGCGGACGGTCCTGATGGGGATCGCGGCGCTGCACGCCATCATCCTGCTCGCCCCGCCGCTCCTCTCAACGGACGTGTTCAGCTACCAGGCCTACGCGCGGATGTGGGCACTGTACGGCGTGAATCCGTACCTCCAGGGCCCGCACGTGATCGCCCTTGACCCGCTGTACCCATTCATCGGCGCGAAGTGGGTGACGACGCCGACGGCGTACGGCCCGGTGTTCACCTCGATCAGCTATGCCCTGGCGCCGCTGTCGATCGCCGCGAGCGTGCTGGCCTACAAGGCAATCGCCGCGGTGGCCAGCCTCGGCACCGTCGCGCTGGTGTGGAATGGCGCGCGGCTGCGGGGTCTGAACCCAGCCAAGGCCGCAGCGCTGGTCGGCCTGAATCCCCTGCTGGTCGTGTATGGGGTCGGAGGCGGCCACAACGACCTGCTGATGCTGGCCCTGTTGGTGGCGGGGATCTACGCCCTGCTTCAGCACCGTGAGCGCACGGCGGGTGCGATGACCGTGATCGGCGCGGGCGTCAAGCTCACCGCCGGCCTGTTCCTGCCCTTCATGCTGGCCTCGGGCAGCGGGCTCGGAGCCCGCAGTCGCCGCCGGGAGATCCTGATCGGCGCGTCGGCCGCGGCCGTGGCGGTGGCGATCCTCGGATTCGCCGCGTTCGGCAGCGGCCCGCTGCATCTGCTCGGCACGTTGCAGAAGACCCAGAGCGAAGGCGACTGGCACAGCATCCCCGGCTTCATCTCCACCCGGCTCGGTCTGGGGGCGATCGGGCACATCGCGGGGCTGTGTCTCGGCGTGATCTTCGCCGGCGTGTTCGTGTGGCTCGTGCGCAAGGTGTGGCGGGGCGAGATGGACTGGATCGACGGTGCCGGCTGGACCGCCGTCGCGCTGCTGATCACCGTCGGTTCGATGCTGCCGTGGTACGTGGCGTGGTTGATGCCGCTGGCGGCGCTCGGCACCGACCGCCGCCTGTGGCGCGCTTCCCTGGTTACAACCGGCGTGGTGCTGGCAATTCAGATGATTGGATTCCTTCCCCATGGCAACTCTCTGCTGGGTCTCTGAGCTGCCTGGGCGTACGATGAGCTGATGAGCGCCACCGGCAACCTCGAGAACGGCCCTCGCGTGCTCGAGTTGCTCAGCGTCGTCGCCCCGGTTTACAACGAGGAAGCCCTGATCGACGAGTTCTACGCGCGCGTGTGCGCCGCGATGGAAGGGCTGGAGTTCGAGCTGGTGCTGGTCGACGACGGCTCGACCGATGGATCCCCGGCGGTGCTGGATCGGCTTGCCGCCACCGACCCGCGGCTGCGGGTGGTGTACCTGTCGAGGAACTTCGGTCATCAGACCGCCCTGACGGCGGGGCTCGACCACGCCCGCGGAGACGCGGTGGTGATGCTCGACGCCGACCTCCAGGACCCCCCTGAGCTGATCCCGCGCATGCTCGACCACTGGCGCGCGGGGTGCGACGTGGTCTACGCCGTCCGGGAGGAGCGAGAGGGCGAATCCCGGTTCAAGCTCACCACCGCCCGCTGGTTCTACAGCCTGTTCGACAAGCTCGCCCAGGTCGAGCTCCAGCACAACTCCGGAGACTTTCGGCTGCTCGACCGGCGGGCGCTGGACGCGCTGCTGTCGATGCGTGAGCGCAACCGGTTCCTGCGCGGGATGACAGTGTGGGTGGGCTACACCCAGGCGGCGGTTCCGTACAAGCGGGATTCGCGTTACGCCGGCGAGACCAAGTACACGCTGCCGAAGATGCTGCGGTTCTCGCTCGATGCGATCTCGTCGTTCTCGCACCGGCCGCTCCAGCTCGCCACGCTGCTCGGGTTCATGATCTCGACGCTCGCCTTTGTGGCCATCCCGGTGGTGATCGTGCTGCGGATCCTCGGTTCGTACCTGCCCGGCTTCGGGGCGATCACGATCGCGGTGCTGCTGCTCGGCGGGATCCAGCTGATCGCGATCGGGATCATCGGCGAGTACGTGGGCAGGATCTACGACGAGGTCAAGGGCCGGCCGCTCTACCTCGTCCGTGCTCGCCGCAACGTCGTCGCTCCTGACACCCTGCGCCAGCCGCTTCCGCTCGCCTCCGAGCGCAGCCCGGACGCCGGGTAGCGCGTACCGCCGCCAGCTAGCCGCCGGCAGGATTAGGCCCGATGCCCCGGTTCGGACCTCCGATCACGTGTTCCTCATCGTCACCCGCGCCGGGCCGCGGAATGGATGATGCGCCGGCGCCGTCCAGCTGGTTGACGGCGCGCTCGACCTCGGCGATCCGTGTCGCGAGCGCCTTGATCGCGTCGGCAATCGGATCGGGAAGGTGGACCCAGTCCGCATCCGGGCCCTCCGGCCGGCGCCCTTCGACACGGACCGGGTGCCCGGGGTTTCCGACCACGGTGGAGTGCGCGGGCACGTCGTGAATCACGACGCTGTTGGCGCCGATCTTGGATCCGTGTCCGACCGTGATCGGTCCGAGCAGCTTGGCGCCGGAGCCGATCGTGACGTTGTCCTGCACCGTCGGATGGCGCTTGCCCGTGGCGAAACCGGTCCCCCCGAGCGTCACCCCCTGGTAAAGGGTCACGTCGGCGCCGATCTCGGCCGTCTCGCCAATCACCACGCCCATGCCGTGATCGATGAAGAAGCCGTTGCCGATCCTGGCCGCGGGATGGATCTCGATTCCCGTCGCCGAACGCGCGATCGCCGCGATCAGCCGCGGCAGCAGCGGCACGCCGACGCCGTGGAGCGCGTGGGCGACCCGATGGGCCAGCAGCGCATGGACCCCGGGCCAGGTGGCGAGGACCTCCAGCCAGCCGACGCCCCGAGCCGCCGGATCACGGCTGTGCGCAGCGGCGACGTCCTGTCTGATCTCCGCCACGGTCCGCGCGATCAGACCCAAGCCGAACATCGTCTAAGCGTAGCTATCCGGGTGTCCGGGCCTCAGGCTACGGGGCAAAGAACGGAGTCGAGACGTAGCGCTCGCCAGAGTCCGCGAGGACGGTGACGATCCGGGCGCCGCGCGATTCCGGACGCGTGGCGATCTGCAGCGCCGCCGCGACGGCGGCTCCGCACGATATCCCGGCCAGGACGCCCTCCTCCCGCGCCAGCCGCCGCGCCGTCTCGATCGCATCCTCGTCATCGACGGGAATCACCTCGTCGAGGAGCTGGCGGTTGAGGACGCGGGGAATGAAACCGGCGCCGATTCCCTGGATCTTGTGCGGGCCCGGCCGCCCGCCCGAGAGCACGGCCGACGTCCGGGGCTCCACGGCGACGATGCGGCAGTTCGGGCAGCGCTGCTTGATCGCCTCACCCGCGCCGGTGATCGTCCCGCCCGTCCCCACGCCGGCGACGAACACGTCGACCCGATCCTCGAGCGCGTCGAGGATCTCCGGTCCGGTCGTGCGGCGGTGGATGTCCGGGTTGGCCGGATTGGAGAACTGGTCGGGCAGGAACACGTCCTCGTTACCCGCCAGTGCCTGAGCGGCGTCGACGGCCTCGTCCATTCCTCCGAGTGACTCCGTGACCTCGACGCTGGCCCCGTACAGACGGAGCAGGCCTTCTCGCTCCCGGCTCATGCCCTGCGGCATCGTCAGGACCAGCCTGTATCCCTTGGCCGCGCAGACGAACGCGAGGGCGATCCCGGTGTTGCCGCTGGTTGCCTCCACGATCGTCGTGCGGCCCGGCTCGATGCGTCCCTCTCGCTCGGCGGCCTCGATCATCGCCACCCCAATCCGATCCTTGACGCTGCCGCCCGGGTTGAAGGATTCGAGCTTCGCGAACAGCTCCACGTCGAGGCCCTGCGCGATCCGACTCAGCTGCAGCATCGGCGTCCGGCCAACGTAGTCGGAAATGTTGGTCGGAATTCGCACCATTCCCAGGGTATTACGAGAACGCGCGCTGAGTCGGCACCACAGCCGCGCTGCGGCTGCTGGCCTCGGCGCTGCGCGATCCAGCGCCTTAGATGTGGTACATGGCCGAGCCCGCGGCTCGGGCCTCAGCCTCGAGCACGTCGGCCACCGTCGACTCCGCGAGCACCGCTCGCGCCGCGCTGGCGGCCTCGGCGAACACGCCGGTAGCGTCGCGTCCCAGCGGCCCGTCGAGCAGCTCCACGATCTCCAGGACCGGGATCTCCTCGGCAGGACGGGCGAAGCTGTAGCCGCCCTTCACGCCACGCTGGGAGCGCAGCAGTCCGGCTCGCCGCAGCGTCGCGAACAGCTGCTCGAGGAACTGCACGGGAATCTCGCCCCGGCGCGCCAGCTCCGCGATCGGCACCGGGCCGCTATCGCCGTGGCGGTGCAGCTCGACGAGCGCGCGTACGGCATACGGGGACTTGGTCGTGATCGAGATCATCCTGCCCCGATGCTAACCGCCCGGAGAAGGCGGGCGCCGGCGGCCGGGCCACTTAGATCCAGCCGCGCTCGGTGGCGATCAGAACCGCCTGGGCGCGATCCATCGCTCCCAGCTTGCCGTAGACGTTGTGGAGATGGGTGCGAACGGTGCTCGTCGACAGCCCCAGCTCGCTGGCGATCTGCTTGTACACCATCCCGCGTGCGAGTCGCCGGAGTACATCGAGCTCCCGCGCGGACATCGGACAGGGGTCGACCTGGCGCGGACGCCCCCCGCTGGTGGTAAGAGGAAGGTCGTACATGACGGTCCGGAGGTCGGCCGGCTTGACCCCGACCACCCGGGCCACGGCCAGAAGTTCCGAGGGTGAAACCGCCCCACCGAACACATAGTGGGCCAGCATGTCGGCCAGCCGGATCAGCGCAGCCTCCCCAGAGCTGTCCTCGGCATGGTGACGCTCGATCACGCTGGCGACGCTGTTGGGCAGACCCCAGCGGCGGGCCAGCACGCCACCCACGAGCGCGTGATCGACACCGAGCTCGCGACGCTCGCGCTGGATCCTCTCCTCAGGCGTGCGGGCGTCACCGTGAATCTGCCGGGGATAGCCGGGATAGGCGTGAACGAGAACGAGCTTGCCGATGTCGTGCAGGAGCGCGGTGACCATCAGGCGGTCACGAAACTCGTAGTTGATCTCCCGCGCCAGGCGGTCGGCCGCGCGCTGCGTGGCGACCGCGTGCAGGCGGAAGCGCTCGGGAATCCCCTGCCATACGGCGGTCCGCTCGAAGAAGTCAAACGTCCGCGCTCGGCTGGCGATCGCGTGCACGGTGGTGGGCGAGAGGACCTCCACGCCCTTGGCGGCGCTCTCGACACGACCCCGGTTGCGGCCGTCGACCTGGTTGGCCAGCCTGAGGACCGCCACGGCCAGTGCGACATCGGCCTCGACGGCGGCAACGACGTCGGCGGACGTCGGATTGCCGGCTTCGAACAGACGCAGCACCCGATTGCGAGACTCGACCAGCACCGGAAATGCCTCCAGCGCTTCGAACGCCGCGGTCAGGCGCCGCCCGTGACCCTCATTGTGGTGTCTCTCGCGCGCCGCGTACGGATCGGTTGGTGAAGTGCTCACAGCGGCCACGATTGCCACGGGGCTTCGCTCATCCTTTTGTCGACGTAAACCAGGAAACGGATCGAAAATCCGACGAGCGCTCCCTGCCTAGGTTCTCTATCGGCAAATGTTCGATCCTGGTTTAGTCGTCTTTGGAGCCCCGCGCCAGGGCCCTGTCGATGCGCCGGAGGGTCTCCTCACGCCCGAGCACGGCGAGGCTCTCGAAGATGCCCGGGGACACCGTGGTGCCGGCGATCGCGACTCGCACCGGCTGGAAGATCTGGCCCGGCTTCACGCCCCGCTCCTCCACGACCCCGCGGAGCGCCTGCTCGATCTGGTCGGCATCGAACGGTTGGGCGCGGGCCATTGCATCGCGTGACTGCTGCAGATTCTCTGCCGCGCCATCCCGGCCGATCACTTTCTCGAACGCGGCCGGATCATCAGCCGGTCCCTCGAACAGGAAGGAGACCAGCGGCCAGAACTCCGCCAGCGTCTGGATCTTGTCGGCCGCGATCTCGACCGCGTCGCGCAGGCCCGTGCGCCCGGTGAACTGCTCCAGACGCGCTGTCAGCTCGTCCACGCCGAGCTGACGCAGCCAGCGGCCGTTGATGTGACGGAGCTTGCGCTCGTCGAACACCGCCGGGTTCCGGGAGACCCGGTCCAGCCGAAACCGCTCTGCCAGCTCGTCCCGGCTGAAGTGCTCCTCGTCGGCCGCGAATCCCGCCCCCAGCAGCGCGATGTAGTTGGTCACCGCCTCGGGCAGATAGCCGGCGTCGCGGAGTTCCTGCACGGACGCGGCCCCATGCCGCTTTGACAGCTTTCGCCCATCGGGGCCGTGCAACAGCGGCAGGTGGGCGTACTTGGGCGCCGGAACCCCCAGCGCCTCGAAGACCAGCAGCTGCTTGGGGGTGTTGGAGAGATGGTCCTCCCCCCGCACGACGTGCGTGATTCCCGCGTCGAGATCGTCGACCGCGACGGCGAAGTTGTAGAGCGCGGAGCCGTCGGCGCGCGTGATCACGGGATCGTCCATGTTCGCATTCGGGAACCTGGTCTCGCCCCGGATCACGTCGTCGACGACCGTCTCACCCTTATCGGGGACGTGCAGCCGCACGGCCCCGGCGGACTCGAGCTCGCCGCGGAACCCCCGGTCGGACCCATGACGCTCCTTGAAGGCCCTGACGTCCTCGGTGGTCGCGCTCGAGTGATAGGCGTGGCCGCTCTCGATCAGCTGCTGGAGCACCTCGGCGTGGCGAGCCGCACGCTCGGACTGGAAGATCGGACCCTCGTCCCAGTCCAGCTGCAGCCAGCGCAGCGCATCGAGGATCTGCTCGACGTTCTCCGGGGTCGAACGCTCTTGGTCGGTATCTTCGATGCGCAGCACAAGAACGCCAGCCCTCCCCGTGTCCCCGTCCTCCGGATGATGGGCCAGGAGCCAGTTGTACAACGCTGTGCGGGCACCTCCGATGTGGAGGGCGCCGGTCGGTGATGGGGCAAAGCGAACGCGCATGACAGAACTCCTCCCATGCTAATCGGCGCTCACGTATCTCCCGCCGGTGGCCTCCCCCGGGCCGTCGAGCGCGGCATCGAGCGAGGCTGCCGGGCGATTCAGATCTTCAATCAATCTCCCCGCATGTGGCGACCGACCGCGTATGGCGAGGAGGACTTCGCCGCGTTCCGCGAGGCGATCGACGCGAGTCGCATCGATGCCGTCCTGATTCACGCCGTCTACCTGCTCAACTGCGCCTCCGAGGACGAGGAGATCCGCACGAAGTCGCTCGCCTCCCTGATCCAGTCGCTCCGGATCGGAGACGCGATCGGGGCGGTGGGCGTGGTGCTACATCCGGGATCGGCCAAGACCGGCGACGTGGGAAAGGCGATCAAACGAGCCGGGAGCGTGATCAAGGAGGCGCTGGCGCACTCGGAGAACTGTGCGCTGCACCTCGAGGACACCGCAGGAACAGGAGGTACGCTCGGCCGATCCTTCGAGGAGCTGGCGGCACTGGTCGAGGCAGCGGGGGCGGATAGGCGGATCGGGCTGTGCCTGGATTCCTGTCACCTGCTGGCCTCGGGTTACGACATCCGGACGCGGGAGGGCCTCCACGACACGCTGCAGGAATGCGACCGCATCGTCGGCCTGGAGCGTCTTCACTCCCTGCACGTCAACGACTCGATGACCCCACTCGGTTCCAACCGCGATCGTCACGCGGTGATCGGCCAGGGCGAGCTTGGGGAGCCCGGTTGCGCCACCTTCCTGTCGGAGCCGTTGTTCGAGGATCTCCCGTGCGTGCTCGAGACCGGACGCGACGGCGGTGGGGCGGGAGCGGATGATGTTGCGGATGCATTCAAACTGCGCAAGCGAGGAAAAGCGGCGCGTGCACGCGCCAAAAGGAGAGGCAAATGAGGGCAGCTACCGCTCAGCGCGTCGCCGACACGCTCGTCATCTTCGGCATCACCGGCGATCTGGCTCGCAAGATGACGCTGCGCTCGCTCTACCGGCTCGAGCGTCGCGGCCTCCTGGAGGTGCGGGTGATCGGGGTGGCGGCCGAGCCATGGAACGTCGAGCGCCTGCGCGACCACGCGCGGGAGGCGATCGAAGCCACCGGTGAGCAGCTCGACGACGAGGTGTTCCGCCGCCTCGCGGAGCGGATGAGCTATATCAGCGGGGACTTCGGTCACGAGGGGACCTACGACGAGGTGGCAAAAGCCGTGGGTGATGCGTTCGCGGCGTACTACCTGGAGATCCCGCCGGCTCTGTTCGGCCGGGTCGTCGAAGGCCTCGCCGGCGCGAAGCTGCTCGCCCAGGGTCAGCGCGTGATCGTCGAGAAGCCGTTCGGCCACGATCTGCCCTCGGCGCAGCAGCTGGCGGCCGAGCTGCACCAGCACCTCGACGAATCACAGCTCTACCGGATCGATCACTTCCTCGGCAAGCTCGGGCTGGAGGAGATCCTCTACCTCCGCTTCGCCAACACGATGCTCGAGCCGGTCTGGAACCGCAACTACGTGTCATCCGTGCAGATCACCATGGCCGAGAGCTTCGGCGTCGAAGACCGTGGCCATTTCTATGACCCCGTGGGGGCCCTGCGGGACGTCGTCGTCAACCACCTCTTGCAGCTGCTCGCCGCTGCGGCGATGGAGCCGCCGGCGGGCGGCGACCCGCGCACTCTGAACGACGCCAAGTTCGCCGTGTTCCGCGCCATGCCCGAAGCCGATCCCCGGCACTATGTTCGCGGCCAGTACGATGGCTACCGGCAGATCGACGGTGTCGCCTCCGAATCCGACACTGAGACGTTCGCGGCGCTGCGGCTCGAGGTCGACAACTGGCGCTGGGCCGGCGTTCCCTTCTTCATCCGGGCCGGCAAGCAGTTGCCGGTCACCCAGACCGAGGTGCGACTGGTGTTCAGGCGGCCGCCACGACTGCACTTCATGGGGTCCGGGCGCCGGCCGCCAGCACCAGGCCAGGTGGTCTTCCGAATCGACCCCTCCCCCGGCATCCGGGTGATCCTCGACGCCCACAGAGCCGACGCCGACGGTCCCCAGGAGATCGAGCTCGATATGGACTTCGCGCGCGAGGGCGGCGAGGGACCGACCCCCTACGAGGTTCTGCTGCACGCCGCGCTGATCGGTGACAGCACCAACTTCACCCGCCAGGACAGCATCGAGGAAACGTGGCGGATCCTGCAACCTCTGTTGGACTCACCGCCGCCGGTGAAGCCCTACTCGCAGAAGTCGTGGGGCCCCGGCGGCACCGACGAGCTCGTGGCCGGCTTCGGTTGCTGGCACGACCCGTGGGTGCCCGGCGGGAGCTGAGCCCTACCCGACGGCGCGGGCCGGCTCGGCCGCAGCCGCGTCATTCGGCGGGGCGACCTCGGGCTCGTCCGGATCAGCCTCGTCCTCCGCGCCGGCGGCCTGATCAACCTCGACCGTCGCCTTGGCGATCAGCGCAACGCCGAGGAGCGCCTGGAGTTCGGCGTGCAGGCTGGCGCTGCGGGCGACACGGAAGTCGGACCCGAGCCGGAGCCGGCGATCGCCCACCGAGGTCCGCAGCTCGACCAGGACGTCGCACTCGCCCGGGAAGCCGGCCAGCAGCTC
>DATCPD010000063.1:0-39007 GCA_036564325.1 Solirubrobacteraceae bacterium
CACCGGCCAGCGCGCGGGCGACGTCGGTCTTGCCGACGCCGGCCTCGCCCTCGAGCAGCAACGGCTGCTCGAGCACCACGGCCAGCGACACCGCCAGCGCCAGCGCGCGATCGCTGACGTACCCCTCGCCGGCGAGGGCCGCGCTCGCCGACTCGGGGGTGTCGATCTCTCGTAGCCTCACGCGACCGCAGCGGCCTCCTGCAGCGCCCGCCCGCACAGCACCCGCGCCAGGTGGCGCTTGAAGTCGGCGCTGGCGTTGAGGTCGGCGGGCGGGTCGGTTCCCTCCGCGGCCTGCTCGGCGGCGGCGGCGATCGATTCGCCGTCGAGCGGCTTGCCCCGCAGCGCGGCTTCGGCCGCGGTCGCGCGGAGCGGCACCGAGCCCATGTTGGTCAGACCGATGCGGACGTCCTCGCACACCCCGCCGGAGGCCCGGACCACCGCGGAGACGGCGACCATCGCCCAGTCCTCGCTGCGGCGGTTGAACTTCTGGTAGCCGAAGCCCCAGCCGTCGAGCGCCGGGACCCGCACCTCGGTCAGCACCTCGCCGGGCGCGATCGCGGTCTCCATGTAGTCGAGGAACAGCTCCTGCGCGCTCAGCGAGCGCTGGCCGCCCGAGCCCTGGACGGTGACGCTGCCCTCGAGCGCCAGCAGCACCGCGGGCAGGTCCGAGGCCGGGTCGCCGTGGGCCAGCGAGCCGCCGATCGTCCCCCGGTTGCGAACCTGGGGGTCGGCGATCGTGCCCGCCGCGCGGGCGACGATGCCCAGCTCGGCGGTGCCGGCGACGTCGGCGTGTCGGGCCAGCGCGCCGATCCGCCAACCCCCGTTCTCACGCTCGATCCCGCCCAGGCCCGGGAGCCGGCCGATGTCGACCAGCAGCGACGGGGCCGCCAGCCGCAGCTTCATCAGCGGGATCAGCGAATGGCCGCCGGCCAGCAGCTTGGCGTCCTCGCCGCCCTGCTCGAGCGCCTGAATCGCCTCGGACAGCGACCCGGCCCGGGTGTAGTCGAACTCGGCGGGAATCATCCTTTCGCCTCCTCGATCGCTTGCCACACCCGCATCGGGCTCAGCGGCATGTTGATGAAATCGACGCCCAGCGGTCTCAGCGCATCGATCACGGCGTTGTTGACCGCGGCCGACGCCGCGATCGTGCCCGCCTCGCCGACGCCCTTGACTCCCATCGAGTTGGTCGGCGACGGGGTCACCGTGCGGTCGGTCTCGAAGCTCGGAAGCTCCGCCGCGGTCGGCAGCGCGTAGTCGACGAACGTGCCGGTCACCAGCTGGCCGTCCTCGTCGTAGTGGATCCGCTCGTACAGCGCCTGGCCGATTCCGAAGGCGATCCCTCCGTGAACCTGGCCGTCGATCAGCATCGGGTTGACCGGATTGCCGCAATCGTCGACGGCGACGTAGCGGACCACCTTGACCTTGCCGGTGTCGGCGTCGACGTCGACGACGCAGGCGTGGGCGCCGAACGGGAACACGAAGTTCTCCGGATCGTTGAACATCGTCTCCTCGAGCCCCGGCTCCATTCCCTCGGGCACGGCGCCGATGTAGGCGATGCCCGCCACCTCGGCCAGCGTCAGCCCCTTGTCCGGCGAGCCCTTGACCGAGAACTTGCCGCCCCGCACCTCGATGTCCTCGGGCGCCGCCTCCAGCTCGTGGGCGACGATCTTGGCCGCCTTGGCCACGACCTTGTCGGTCGCCCGCGCGATCGCCTCGCCACCGTTGGCCAGGCTCCGGGAGCCGTACGTCCCCCGCCCCTCCGGCCCGGTGGCGGTGTCACCGTGCATCACCTCGACGACCTGCGGATCGACCCCGAGCTTGTCCGCGACGATCTGCGCGAACGCCGTCTCGAGCCCCTGGCCGTGCGGCGAGGTGCCGGTGTAGACGGTGACCGCGCCGGTGTTGTGGACGCGGACCATGGCCGACTCCCACAGCCCGGCGCCGACCCCGACGCCGGCCGGGCCGGTGATCCGCGACGGCGCCAGGCCGCAGATCTCGGTGTAGGTCGAGAACCCGATCCCACGGTGCACGCCCTTGGCCCGCAGCTCCTCCTGCTCCCGCCGGAACTCGGCCATGTCCACGTGCTCCATCAGCTTGTCGAGCGAGCCGGCGTAGTTGCCGGAGTCGTACACCACCCCGGTGGCCACGGCGGCAGGGAAGTCCTCCGGCGGGATGAAGTTCATCCGCCGGAGCTCGAGCCGGTCGATCCCCAGCTCGGCGGCGAGCTGATCCATCATCAGCTCGATCATGTGCGTCGCCTCGGGCCGGCCGGCGCCGCGGATCGCGTCGGTCGGGCACTTGTTCGTGAACACTCCGGTGATGTCGGTCTGGACGGCGGGGATCTTGTAGCAGCCGCCCATCACGAACGCGCCGAGCGACGGGATCAACGGCGTCAGCAGCATGTTGTAGGCGCCGAGGTCGGCCAGGATCTTGACGTGGAAGGCCGTCACCGTGCCGTCGCGCTTGGCGCCGATCTTGACCTGGGCGATCTGGTCGCGACCCTGGTGGGTGACGGCCATGTTCTCGGTGCGCGTCTCGATCCACTTGACCGGGCGCCCGGTCCGCCGGGAGGCCCACGCGGACAGGATCTCCTCGCCATAGACCTGGAGCTTGGCGCCGAAGCCGCCCCCCACCTCGGGGGCGATCACGCGCACCCGCTCCTCGCTCATGCCGAGCAGCAGCGCCGTGAACAGGCGCACGAAGTGCGGCACCTGGGTCGAGGTCCACAGGGTGATCGCACCGGCCCGGTAGTCGGCCAGCACGCCCCGCGGTTCGATCGGGGCGCCGGCGATGCGGTGGTTCACGATGCGCCGCTCGAGCGTCACCTCGGCCTCGGCGAAGCCGGCCTCCAGATCGCCGCCGGCCAGGCTCCATTCGTGGACCTTGTTGGTGCCGAGCGACTCGTGCACGAACGGGGCACCGGCCAGCGCCGCCTCGGGATCGGTGATCGCCGGCAGCGGGTCGTACTCGACGATCACGTCCTCGGCGGCATCGACAACGGCATAGCGGTCATCGCCGAGGACCACGGCGACCGGGTCGCCGACGTGGTTGACGGTGCCGCGGGCCAGCGGCCAGTGCTCGGGGTTCTGCACCTCGACCCCGGGCGGCGCCCACGCCAGCGGCAACGGGCCGCCGAGGTCGCTCATGTCCTCGCTGGTGTAGAAGGCATGGATGCCATCGCGGGCGAGCGCGGCCGAGCCGTCGATCGAGACGATCGTGGCGTGCGCCTCGGGGGAGCGGACGATCGCCGCCCACAGCGTGCCCGGCAGCACGATGTCGTCGATGTAGCGTGCGCGGCCCGTGATCAGCCGCGGGTCCTCCTTGCGGCGCAGCGAGCGGCCGACGTGGGGGGTCTCAGCGGTGGCACTCATGACTGCGCTCCGATCGTCGGCCCCTTGGTCTTGGCGGCATCGAGCACCGCCTTGACGATGTTGTGGTAGCCCGTGCAGCGGCACAGGTTGCCCTCCAGCGCGTGCCGGACCTCGGCCTCGCTCGGATCCGCGTTCTCGGCCAGCAGACCGGCCGCAGCCATCATCATCCCCGGCGTGCAGTAGCCGCACTGCAGGCCGTGATCGTTCCAGAACGCCTCCTGCACCGCGTGCAGCTGGCTCTCGGTGCCGAGTCCCTCGACCGTCGTCACCTCGGCGCCCTCGGCCTGAACGGCAAAGATCGTGCACGACTTCACCGGCTTGCCGTCGAGGTGGACGGTGCAGGCTCCGCAGTTGGACGTGTCACAGCCGACATGGGTGCCGGTGAGACCGAGGTCGTCGCGCAGCGCGTGCACGAGCAGCCGCCGCGGCTCGACCTCGAGTTGATGCTCGACGCCATTCACCGTCAAGCTCACAGGGACGGGATCGCTCATGCCTCTCCTCTCCTCGGTGGCAAGGTTGAGACGCACCTTACTCCCCGCGGCAACGCCGGTGTGGCGGCTGCCGCAGGCCGCCGGCCCCCCCCGGTCTAGACCGTCTCGCCCGGGCGCTGGAAGATGATCTCCGGCACGACGCAGGCCGGCGAGACCGAGAGCAGGAACCGCACCGCCTCCGCGATGTCCTCCGGCGTCAGCATCTCCTCCGCGGGCACGCTGTTCTTGACGAAATCGGTCATGTCGGTATTGACAAAGCCGGGACAGAACGCCGTCGACTTAATCCCGTCGCCGTTGAGCTCCTTGTTCATCGACTGCGTGTAGGCGATCACCGCCGCCTTGGTGGCCGAATACACGGACAGCCACGGCTGCGGTGACTTGCCCGCGATCGACGCGAGGTTGACCACGAGCGCGCTGCGGTGCTCGGCCCCCGCCGCGCGGAGCATCTCGGCGCACTCGCGATAGAAGATCACGATCGCCCGGAGGTTCACGTCGAGCTGCATGTCGACGAACTTGGTCTGATGCTCGCCGGCCGCGGCGCCGATACCCACCCCCGCGTTGTTGACCAGCACGTCGAGTCGCCCGAAGCGCTCGCGGTGGAGCTTCACCACCTCACGGATGCCCTCCTCGTCGGCCATGTTCGCCGCCCGCTGCTCGACTTCGAAACCCTGCTCGCGGAGCTCGTCCGCGGTCCGCTGGAGCGGCTCGGGCTTGCGCGCGGTGAGGGTCAGCGCGTAGCCGTGCTCGCCGAGCACCTTGGCGATGGCGAGGCCGATGCCCCGGGAGGCTCCGGTGACGAGGGCGGCGCGATCTGGCATGGGGTGAGACCTTTCTGACTGAAGACGGGGAACCGGGCGAGCCTATTGGACGGCGGCGGGAGACAGCGGTACACTCACGTACCATGAGCGCGGTGAGCACTCCCGTCGGCGAGGCCGGCCTCCACGAGACCGCCGCCCGTCCCTCTCCGGCCGGCCCGGCCGAGGATCAGTCACCGACCCGGATGCCGCCGGTGCGGGGACGGTCGAGGTTCGTCCAGTCGATCCGGTTCGTGGCCAACCCGCTGAGCATGAACCTGCGCGCCCGGGAGGAGTTCGGCGACGTGTGGCAGCTCATGCTGCTCTCACGCAAGGATCCGTTCGTGGTCACGAGCCATCCCGATCACGTCAAGTCGCTGTTGACCGCCAAGCCCCTGGACGCGCCCTCGCTGACCGGCGAGTCGCCGCTGCGACCGATCCTCGGTCCGAACTCCGTGCTCACCTCCGTGGGCGCCCGCCACCTGCGCCAGCGAAAGCTGCTGCTGCCGCCGTTTCACGGCGAGGCGGTGGAGCGCTACGTGGAGATGATCGCCGCGGTGGCCGAGCGCGAGATCGACCAGTGGCCGCTCGACAAGCCGTTCGCGCTCGCGCCCCGGATGCAGGCGATCACGCTCGACGTGATCATGGGCGGCGTCTTCGGGATCGGCAGCACGCCGCAGCGCGGGACCTCGGAGTATCGGCTGCGGCAGGTGATCCGCCGGATGCTGGGCGCCTCGACGAACCCCTTCTACCAGCTGATCGAATTGCAGAACGCGGGGCGCAAGGAGGCCCGCGGGGTGCTTCGCCTCGTGCTGTCGATGGTCGATCGCCACATGTACGCGGTGATCCGGGAGCGCCGGGCCAGCCACGACGCGGCCGAGCGCCACGACGTCCTATCGCTGCTGCTGCAAGCTCGTGACGAGGAGGGCCAGCCACTGACCGACCCCGAACTGCGCGACGAGCTGATGTCGCTGGTGCTGGCAGGTCACGAGACCACGGCCAACTCGCTGGCCTGGACGTTCGAGCGGCTGCTCCGGAACCCACAGGCCTACGACCGCCTACGCGAACTCGTGCGCGCCGGCGGCGAGCCGGCCGACGCCTATGTCGAGGCGACGATCCACGAAGGCATGCGCGTGCGTCCGGTGATCCCGATGATCGTCCGGATGGTCAAGCGCACGTGGCGGCTGGGCGAGTTCGTGGTCCCCGCGCAGACTCCCGTGGCGATCAGCATCGCCGCGCTCCATCACCGCGAAGACGTGTACCCCGACCCTCACCGCTTCCACCCCGAGCGCTTCGTGGACGAGAAGCCGGGGACCTACACGTGGATTCCCTTCGGCGGCGGCATTCGTCGCTGCCTGGGCGCGTCGCTGGCCATGGCCGAGCAGCGCGAGGTGCTGCGGGCGATCGCCGCGCGCACGGATCTGGTCGCACCCGACGCCGCGCCCGAGCAGCCGCGCCAGCGCAACGTGACGATGATCCCCAACCGGGGCGGCCGCGTGGTCGTGCGGGCCAAGCACGCCGCCTGAACAGCGCGAGCGGCAGACCGCGGCGGCCGGTACCGTGACGCCGTGATCTCCGAGCAAGCCGAGACATCTCATCGCCAGCGGCTGATAGCCGCGATGGCCGCGTCGATTGAGGAGAAGGGCTACCGCGAGACCACGGTGGCCGACGTCGTGCGCCTCGCCCGCACTTCACGGCGCACGTTCTACGAGCACTTCGAGGATCGCGAGGCGTGCTTTCTGGCGCTGTTCGACGCCACCAACGACGCGATCATGCACGAGATCGCCGCCGCGGTCCATCCCGACGATCCGCTCGGCGATCAGGTCGACCTGGCCCTCGACGCCTACATCCACAACGTGGCCGCCCGGCCCGCGATGTACCGGAGCTTCGTCCGCGAGCTGCCCGGGCTCGGCCAGGCCGGCGCGGACCGTCAACTGGCGGTGATCGAGCGCTTCGCGCAGCTGCTCGTGGAGCTGGTGGACTCCGGCCGGCGCGAGCAGCCCGAGCTCAGCGCGCGCCCGCTGACGCTGGACACCGCGGTGATGATCGTCGGCGGGATGCGGGAGCTGGCGGTGATCTCACTGCAGCAGGGACGGGACGTCCGCGAGCTCCGGGGGGTCGCCGGCGAGACGGTGAAGGCGATCCTGGCGGGAACGCTGCTGTAGCGCCGCGGTGGCGGTACGCTGCTGTACCGTTCCGCGCAGACATGGCCGGCCACGGCGAACAGCTGATCGACGTCGGGCGCGGCGTGACGCTCTGCTGCGAGCGCTTCGGCGATCCGTCCCATCCCCCGCTCCTGCTCGTCGCCGGGCTGGGGCAGCAGCTGCTGAGCTGGCCCGAGGACTTCTGCGAGGCGCTCACCGAGCGCGGCTTTCAGGTGATCCGGTTCGACAACCGTGACGCGGGCCGTTCCTGGCACGCCGACGTACGCCCGCCCGGCCTGAGGCAGCTGGCGACTCGGCGGTTTGCCCCCGGACAGTACGAACTGGCTGACATGGCGCAGGACACGGCAAACCTGATCGAGGCGCTGGAGCTCGGGCCGGTGCACGTGGTCGGCGTTTCGATGGGCGGAATGATCGGCCAGACGCTCGCCGCCCGCCACGCACAGCTGGTTCGCAGCCTCGTCTCGATCATGTCCTCCACCGGCGGGCGCCGCGTCGGCTGGACCGCTCCGTCGACCCTGCGGCTGCTGTTCCGCGCGCCGGCCCGGGACCGGGATCAGGCGGCCGATCGCGCCGACACGATGTGGCGGCACATCGGCTCGCACGGATTCCCCTACGACGAAGCCATGGTCAGGGACCTGGCCGCGCGCTCGTTCGACCGCGACAGCCGCGGAGCCCCCGGCGCCGGCCGTCAGATCGGGGCCATCACCAAGTCCGGTGACCGGCGAGCGGAGCTGCGGCAGATCTCAGCCCCGACGCTGGTC
Source organism: Solirubrobacteraceae bacterium (assembly GCA_036564325.1). GTDB lineage: Bacteria > Actinomycetota > Thermoleophilia > Solirubrobacterales > Solirubrobacteraceae > Palsa-465. Next base: position 7,583 of record DATCPD010000063.1, read on the forward strand.
GTCCACGGGGACCAGGACCGGATGGTCCATCCTTCCGGCGGGCGGAGCACCGCAGCGGCGATCCCGGGCGCGCGCCTGGAGACGATCGCGGGGATGGGGCACGACCTGCCCGTCGGTGCGCGGGCGCGCCTGGTCGACCTGATCGCGGACCACGCGACGCGCGCCGACGGCGCTGACGCGGCCACGGGCGCCACCGCGGCACCTGGCTCGGCACCGGGCGCGGCTGCCACCCGATGAGCAAGGTCAAGGTTGCCGTCGACGGCTGCACGGCCTTCGTCTCCGGCGCCGCCTCGGGGATCGGACGCGCGGTGGCGCTGCGGCTCTCCTCGCACGGCTGCCCGGTGGCGATCGTCGATCAGGACGAGGACGGCCTGACCGAGACCGCCGAGCTGCTGTCCGGGCCGGTGCTGGCCCGGCGCGTCGACGTGCGTGACCGGCAGGCCCAGATGGCGTTCGCCGCCGAGGTCGCCGAGTGGGCGCCGGCGCCCCTCGGGATGGTGTTCAACAACGCCGGCGTGGCCACCTCCCAGAGCGTCGCCGAAGCTGCCGTCGAGGACGACGAGTGGGTGTTCGACGTCAACTTCCACGGGGTGGTCAACGGCGTCCGGGCGTTTCTCCCGATTCTCCTGCGCCAGAACTCGGGGGTGATAGTCAACACCTCGAGCGTGTTCGGGCTGCTCGGCATCCCCCACCAGAGCGCCTACTGCGCGTCGAAGTTCGCGGTGCGTGGGTTCACCGACGCGCTGCGCCAGGAGCTGCGCGGCTCCGGGGTCAGGGCGGCCACCGTCCACCCGGGCGGGGTGAAGACGAACATCGCCCGCAACGCGCGCTATCACAGCGATCCGCTTGGGCGCGACCTGACCCACGAGCAGGCGGCTGAGCAGTTCGACGCGGTGGCGGCGACGACCCCGGAGCGGGCGGCCGAGATCATCCACGAACGCGTGAAGGCGGGCAAGAGCCGGATCCTCGTCGGTCCCGACGCGTACGTATTCGAGCTGCTCGCGCGGGTGGCGCCCACGCGCTACTACGACGTGCTGGCGGTGCTCGAGCCGCTGGCCCGCCGCCGCCGCGCCTGACGGCCTGACCGCCCGGCGCGCGCCCCGGCGGCCTACGCCACTCGGCCGTCCAACTGCGCCAGCGCCTCGCGGCCAACCCGCTGGAGGCCCTGCAGGTAGTTCACGTGCGCGGCCCACGCGGGATCTTCGAGGAGCTCGCCGGCCAGCGTCATCGTGTCGCCGTGCGCGTCGAGTAGCTCATACACCAGATCCGTGAGGTGCTGGATGCTCGCTGCCCTGCTGATGTTGGTATTCAGCACTGCTGCTCATCATTCCGTGAGGCGGCGAACGCAGCATGACCCGCCCCTCGGACGGCATCGCCGTGGTCAGCGTCGTCGCGCCGCGGGATCGAGCGCCGGGTTCGGCCAACCGCCGTCGATCGGGTTGACGTTCACCCCGGGCGGGACGATCTCGTCGATGCGATCGAGGATCTCGTCGGACAGAGTCACCTCAGCCGCGCTGAGCTGCGACTCGAGGTGCTCCATCGTCCGCGGTCCGATGATCGCCGCCGTCACGGCGGGGTGGCGGATCACGAACGCGAGCGCCAGCTCGATCAGCGTGATGCCGGTCTCGTCGGCCAACCGCCCGAGCGCGTCCGCCGCTTCCAGCTTGCGTTGATTGCCCGGCAGCGACATGTCGTAGCGCCCGGGGATCCGGGCCGCGCGGTGCGAGTCGGGCAGGTCCACGTCCTTGCGGTAGCGACCGCTGAGCCAGCCGCCGGCCAGGGGGCTCCAGGGAATAACGCCCATGCCGTAGCGCTGGCAGGTCGGCAGCACGTCGTTCTCGACGGCGCGCACGAGGATCGAATACGGCGGCTGCTCGCAGACGAAGCGCTCCCGCCCGCGCCGGTCGGCGACCCACTGCGCCTCGACGATCTGGCTGGCCGGAAACGTCGAGGACCCGAAGTAGCGGATCTTGCCCGCGTGAACGAGGTCGCTGAGTGCGCCCAGGGTCTCGTCGATGTCGGTGTCCTGCTCCGGGCGGTGGATCTGGTAGAGGTCGATCCAGTCGGTGCCGAGTCGGCGGAGGCTGTTCTCGACCTCCCGGATGATCCAGCGACGCGAGTTGCCGAATTCGTTCGGATCGTCCCCCATCGTCCCGTGGACCTTGGTCGCGAGCACGACGTTGTCGCGGCGTCCGCCGGCCAGGGCCTTGCCCACGATCTCCTCGGATTCGCCGCGTGAGTACACGTCAGCGGTGTCGATGAAGTTGATGCCCGCGTCCAGGGCGCGGTGGATGATGCGGATCGAGTCTTCGTGATCCTGGTTGCCCCAGTCGCCGAACATCATGGCGCCGAGGCACAGCGAACTGACCTTTACTCCGGTGCGAGCGAGCGTGCGAGTTTCCATCTTCCCTACGATAGCCGCGGCGGGCTCGGGGCGAATTGGCCATAGTGTCAGGGCCATGGCGGACCTCGCCGATCGTCCCCTGAGCGACCTCCTGGCGGAGGTCGCGGCTCCCTCGCCGGCTCCGGGAGGAGGCTGTTCGGTCGGGTGGACCTGCGCGATCGCGGCCGGCCTGGTCGAGATGGCCGCCGGAATCACGCTCGCTCGGGAGGCGCGAGCGCCCCTCGAGGAGACCTCCCGCCGCGCGCGTGAGCTGCGTGCCGAGGCGGTCGCCCTGGCCGAGCTCGAGCTGCACGCGTACGAGCCCGTGCTGCGCGCGCTGGGACTGCCGAACACCGACCCCGGGCGAGCGGAGCAACTCGACGCGGCCCTCGCGGAGGCGGCCGAGACGCCGGTGGGGCTGGCCCGCTGCGCCGCCGAGATCGCGGCGCTCGCCTCCGAGCTCGGACGCTCAGCCACCCGCCACGTTCAGGGCGACGCGATCGCCGGTCTGCTGCTTGCCGAGGGGGCCGCTCAGGCGGCAGCGCGCCTGGCCCGCATCAACCTCGCCGGACGCCCAGACGACGAGCGCCTGACCGAGCTGAGCGAGCTCACGACGCGCTCGGCGAAGCTGCGCGACGAGGTGCTGTCAGCCGGTCGTAGTTGAGTCGCAGCAGCACGATCACGTCATCGACGTCCTGCTGGCTCTCGATGCGGCGGGCCGCCGGGCCCTCGCGCCCGGGGAACACCGGATGGTGGACGATCCGACCCTCCGCGAACAGCTGTGTCCACAGCTCGTGCGGGAACGAGAAGTGGGCGGCGTGATCTCCGTGGAGATGTCCGATCTCACGCCGCTCCAGTCTGAACGCATATTCGCCGCGACGTCCGGGTCCGGCGGTGACCCCCGGCCACGAGAGAACCTCGGCGGTGATCTGCCGGCTTGCTGTCGGGACTTCGGTCATCGTGCTCCTGTTCAGTCGACGAGCGGTCCGGCCCAGTGTGGAGTGCAACCAGCCGAAGTACCAGGGGCAATTGGTCCTAAGCCTCGGGGATGAGGCCGGGCCGTCAGCCCGACGGGGCAGCCCGACGGGGCAGTCCGCCGACGGCGGGTCAGCCGACCGGCGCGGGCGGGGCGACCAGCTGATCGGGGCTCTGCCCGGTCTCCTTGGCCATCAGGCGAAGCGCGGTCAGGGCACACATGCGGCCCTCGCAGGGCCCCATGGTCACGAACGTGTGCTGCTTACACTGATCGATCGAGCGCTGACCCGCCTCCACGCACTTGTGGATGTCCTTGGCGCTGACATCGGCGCAGAAGCACGCAAACGACCGTGCCGGATCGGTCGCCCCCGCGTCGGCCGGCGGAACCGCGCGATCGGGCCGGTCGTTGGCCGCGAGCCGGCTGCGCAGCGCCGCCCGCCGGGAACTCTGGCTCCCGTTCCCAAACCCGAGCGCCCGCGCGGCCTCGAGCCCCGCCAGCTCGCCCGAGACCTCGGCGACGCCCCACCCACCCTCACCCGCGAGCTGCCCGGCGGCCAGAGACCCCTCGGGAAGCGCGGCCAGGCGGAAGTTGCCTCGTGACGGGTCGTATTCGGTCCGTCCGCCGGCGGCGGTGATCAGGGAGGTGGCGGGCGCGTCGCCGCCGGACACGATCAGCAGATCGCACTCGAGTTCGCGACGCTGGGACGGTGACGCGCCGGAGCGCAGCGTCGCCACCGGCGCGAGGACCGCGCTGCGGACCTCCCGGCGGCCGCGGGCGGCAAGGATCGTCCAACCCTGCAGCGGCTGGACGCCGTTGGCCGGCAGACGCTTGCACGCGCGGGAGGCGTCGGGCCGCAGGTCGGCGACGACGCTGATGCGCACGCCCGCGGCGGCCAGGGCGATCGCCGCACGCACCCCGCGGTCAGAGGTCGTCACCACGACGGCGCGGGTCCCCGGGAGCACGCTGTACAGGCTGGCCAGCCGACGGGCCCCGCCCGAGAGCATCACCCCCGGCAGGTCGTTGCCGGCGAACATCAGCGGCTGCTCGATCGAGCCCGTCGCGTACAGATATCTCCGGGCGCGGATTCGACGCAGGACGCTCCCCTGACGAACCAGCACCCGCCCGTCCGCGTGGCCCTCCGCGCACGCGCCGGAGAGCAGCTCGACGCCCAACCGGCGCGCCTGCTCGGCGAGCGCCCGTGCCTGTTCGTGGCCTCCCTCCCACAGCAGCCGTCCGCCGAGCCGCGGGCCGTCGTCGGCCAGCACGACATCCGCACCGAGCTCGGCCGCGGCGATCGCCCCGCTCAGCCCCGCCACGCCACCGCCGACGACCAACAGGTCGGCCTCACGCTCGCGCTGCTCTGCTTCCGGACCGGGCTTGAGGGCCTCGGCGGACAGCCGCTCGGCCGACAGGCGCTCGGCCCCGTCTCTTCTCCGCGCGACCCATTCGTAGCCCGGGAGCCGGCGCTTGGGCAGGTCCTCGTCGGGTCCACCGATCGCGTGGAGCGGCTCCACCCGGGCGCCCTCCCGCACCGGCTCGGTACAGGCGCGCATCACCGGCTTGCCGTCGACCGTGATCAGGCAGTTGGGACAGTCGCCCGAGCAGCACATCAGCCCGCGCCGGCGGTGATATTTGACGCTGCGAGAGAACGTGCGCTGCCCGGCGGCATACAGCGCCGAGGCGATCGTGTCGCCCCGTAGCCCCGTCACGGGCTTGCCGTCGAAGGTGAACGAGACGCTCGAGTACCGGTCGATCACCTCGCTGGGTTGGTGCGAGAGGCGCTGCGGGGTCTCGCTCACGCCCCCACGCCCGGAACCCACGTCGTTCCCGCCAGCGGCACGCGCGCCATCGCCGCTGCCTCGATGCTCAGCGCCACCAGATCCTCCGGCTCGAGGTTGTGCACATGGGACTTGCCACAGGCTCGCGCCAGGGTCTGCGCTTCCAAGGTCAGCGTCCTCAGGTAGTTCGCCAGCCGGCGCCCGCCCTCGGCCGGATCCAGGCGCGCCGCCAGCTCGGGCTCCTGCGTGGAGATCCCGGCTGGATCCCGGCCGGCCTGCCAGTCGTCGTAATAGCCGGCGGCCGAGCCGATCCGGCGGTACTCCTCGTCGTGCTCGGGGGCGTTGTCCCCCAGCGCGATCAGCGCCGCCACCCCGATCGAGACGGCGTCCGCCCCCATGGCGAGTGCCTTCGCCACGTCGGCGCCCGTGCGGATCCCACCTGAGACGATCAGCTGCACCTCTCTGTGCATACCCAGTTCGACCAGCGACTGCACGGCCTGCGGGATGGCCGCCAGGATCGGGATTCCGACGTGTTCGATGAACACCTCCTGGGTGGCCGCCGTGCCGCCCTGCATCCCGTCGAGCACGATCGCGTCGGCCCCGGCCTTGACCGCCAGCGCCACGTCGTAGTAGGTGCGTGAGGCGCCGACCTTGACGTAGATCGGGATCCGCCAATCCGTGATCTCCCGCAGCTCCTCGATCTTGATCTCCAGGTCGTCCGGCCCGGTCCAGTCCGGATGCCGGCACGCGCTGCGCTGGTCGATCCCCTGGGGCAGATCTCGCATCCCGGCGACGCGGTCGGAGATCTTGTGGCCGAGCAGCATCCCGCCGCCGCCGGGCTTGGCGCCCTGCCCGACCACGACCTCGATCGCATCGGCCCGCCGCAGGTCGTCGGGGTTCATCCCGTAGCGGGAGGGCAGCAGCTGATAGACGAGCGTGCGGGAGTGCTCGCGCTCCTCCGGCGTCATCCCGCCGTCGCCCGTGGTCGTGCTCGTGCCAACCTCGCTGGCGCCGCGGCCGAGCGCCTCCTTGGCCTGGCCGGACAGCGCCCCGAAGCTCATGCCGGCGATGGTGATCGGGATATCGAGGTGCACCGGCTCACGCGCGAACCGGGTGCCGATTGTCACGTCGGTGCCGCAGCGCTCCCGATATCCCTCGAGTGGATAGCGGGAGACGCTCGCGCCCAGGAACAGGAGATCGTCGAAATGCGGCACGCGCCGCTTGGCGCCAAAGCCCTTGATCGCATACATGCCCTCGCGCGCCGCGCGCTGGATCTCCGCGATCGTGTCCCGGTCGAACGTCGCCGACTCACGCAGGCCCGGGTGCCAGTCGTTCTCCGGCGTCGTCGCCATCTCAGTAGCTCCCGACGTTGTCGACCTTGAAGTTGTAGAGCTGCCGGGCGGAACCGTAGCGGCGGAACTCCGCCGGGTCGACGTCGTCGATCCCCGCCGCCTCGAGCAGCGAACGCACCTGCGAAACGTGCTCGGCCCGCAGGTCCTTCTCGATGCAGTCGGCCCCGAGGCTGGCCACCGACCCGCGCACGTAGAGTCGCGCCTCGTAGAGCGAGTCGCCGAGGGCTTCGCCCGCATCGCCGCACACGACCAGCGTCCCGCGCTGGGCCATGAACGCACTCATATGTCCGACGGATCCGCGCACGACGATGTCGGCGCCCTTCAGCGAGATCCCGCAGCGCGCCGCTGCGTCTCTGTGGATCGCCAGCAGCCCCCCGCGCGCGGTCGCCCCGGCCGACTGCGAAGCGCTGCCCCGCACGATCACCGCGCCGGACATCATGTTCTCTGCCACACCAACGCCACAGTTGCCACTGATCCTGACAGTAGCCTGCTTGTTCATCCCGGCGCAGTAGTAGCCGACGTGACCGGCGATCTCCACCTCGAAGGGCGCGTCGAGCCCGACCGCGATGGCGTGCTTTCCCCCTGGGTTGCTGACCAGCACCCGGCCGCCCGCGGCGTCCGGCGCGTGCAGGCGAGCGTTGAGCTCACGGACGGTTTCGCGGGCCAGATCGAAAGACGCGATGGTGTCCGCCGTGGCGTGGGACCCGGCCATCAGGCGACCGGAACCGTGCCCCAGCTGTACACCTGCCCCGGCTCGGGCTCCCACAGGACGGCGTCCGAGGCCCCGGGCAGAACCGCGATCGCCCGGTACTCCGAGGCCATCGCGACCCAGTCGTCGGTCTCCGCCATCACCGCCGGCTTGCAGGCGATCGGGTCACGCAGGACGGCAAAGCCCTCCGCCGTCCCGACGGCGAAGGTGTAGAAGCCGTCGAGGTCGGCCAGGCAGCCCTCGAGCGCCTGTTCAAGTGTTGCCCCCTCGCGCAGGCGCCAGGTCAGATATCCGGCTGCAACCTCGCTGTCGTTGTCGGTCGCGAAGCGGATCCCCTCGCGCCTGAGCGTCTGGCGCAGCCGGTTGTGGTTGGACAGCGAGCCGTTGTGCACCAGGCACAGATCGAGGCCGGTCGAGAACGGGTGCGAATGCTCGGTCGTGACGCGGCTCTCGGTCGCCATCCGCGTGTGCCCGAGAGCGTGTGTCCCGTCCAGCTCTCGCAGCTTGAAGTCGCGCACGAAGTCTCGCGGCGGGCCGGCCTGCTTGAAGATCTCGATCGTGCGGCCGGCGCTCATCAGCGTCAGCTCGGGATGGTGCTCGCCCAACCAGGCCTGGGCCGTCTCGGCGTCGGTGGCGATGACGAACGTGGCGTGCGTCGCGCGGATCTGCGGCGAGGACGCTCCGCCGAACGTCCGCTCGAGCTCGGCGGCCAGCCGCTCCCAGCCCGGATCGCTGATCGGTGAATGCAGCGAGACCTTGCACGAGCCGAGCGGGGCCGGGTCACGGTAGAACGCCACGCCGGCGCTGTCGGGCCCGCGGTCGGAAAGCTGCTCGAGCATGTCGGCAAGGTGCCCGCCGAGCTGCGGGTGCAGGGCGGCGGACTTCATGTACAGACCGGCTATGCCACACATTTGAGCCAGCGTAGAAGGTGTCGGAGGGCTCTCCAATGGCGCGCGCGGGCACACTTTCGTGGCTGAATGTGGTGGCTGACGCCACAGCGCCTTGCCCTAACGGCCCGCTCCACCCGGCGCTAACGGCCCGCTCCACCCCACACGCCGAGCTGCTTCTGTGCCCTGCGTACAACCTGCAGCGCCTCCCGCAGCTCGGCCGTGGCGATCGGCGTCAGCTGGGCGGGATCGATCAGGTTGTCCGGGGCGTCTCCGGCCCGGATCAGCGCCGCGTGGTGTTCGAAGCGCAGCCGCGTGATGACCGAGAAGGCTTCGCTGAGACCGTCCGCCGTCGCGCGGGGCAGGCCGCCGACGCTCGCCACCGCCTCGAGCCGGTCGAGCGTGGACGAGATCGTCACCCCGTTGGCCAGGGCGTGGAAGCGGACCAGGTTGACCAGCGGGATGATCGCGCCGTGCTTGAGATCGAGGCGTCCGGGCGGCTCACCGTGCTTGCCGGTGGCGAGCTGGCCGCGGAAGCCGAGCGCCACCGGAAACCCGCTGGCTGAGCGGGCCATCAGCCGCATGAAGGCGGGATGCTCGCGGGCGGCGCGGATCCGTTCGGTGAGCTCTGCGGCCAGCACGAGGCCGCCGGCGGCCGGCCGGAAGTCAAACGCCACGCTGGCGCGGATCAGATGAGATTCGTCGGGTTGGACCAGGCACTCGTCGAACGTCCGCAGCCAGTCGGACTTCGACATCCGCCACAGGCGCCGGCCGGCCAGCACTCCGTTGTTGTCCGAGCCGATGCCGCACCGGACCAGGCCGTCGTTCACATCGCAGCCGAGCCGCTCGAAGTAGGCGTCGATCGCCTCCGCCTGGCCCGGCGGTGGATCGTCGTAGGCGAACGCGTTGTCCTGGTCGGAGGAGAGCGTGAACTCACGCCGGGCAGCGCTGCCGAGGTCAAGCCACGCCCACGGGCTCGGGGCCTCTCCGTGCCGGACGATGGAGAAGTCGATCAGCCGCGCCACCACCGCGTCGTGCTGGAGACTGAGCGCGCGGCCGAGGTCCCGGGGCGGGACGCCGGCCCGCATCAGCAGCTCGAACAGCTTGGGCAGCTGGCCGACCGCGCGAACGAGCTCGTCCTCGTCGGCCGCGCCCAGGATCATGTGCCGGAGCGCGATCGGGCTCCGCGTCTCGAGCCTGAGCAGGTCCACCGCGGAGACGAGCCCGCAGACGCGACCGCCGTCGAGCACTGCCACGTGCCCGCCGCCGGCCGCGAGCAGCTCGACAGTCGCCTCGATCGCCATCTGCTCGAGCGGGACGGTGGGCACCGGTGTGTGCGCGAGCGTGCGCACGGGCGCGTCCAGCGCGCCGTCGCCGCTCACCACCGCCGCCCTGATCTCCGCGTCGGTCAGGATGCCCAGCTGCTCGTCGCCGAGAGCCACGAGCAGCGCGGAGATGTTGGCGTCGGCGAGCCTCCCGGCCGCCAGGCGGACGGGTTCCTCCGGGTCGCAGAACGTCGCCGGACGCATGATCGAGGACACGGGCGTGGTTCCGAGGTCGAGCAGGCCGTGGACGGTGTGCCCGGTTCCCGTCAGCCGTCGTCGCATCGTCGTCGCCACATAGGCCGCCCCGGCCTGGGTCCCCAGGAGCCGGCGGGCTGCGTCCGCGGCCAGCAGCGCGCACCGCGAGGCCTCCCGGGCCCGGACCGTGAACGTCGGGGCCAGTCCCGAGAGCAGCGACGGGTGCCCGAAGCACTCACCGGGCTCGAGCACGTCGATCACCTCGCCCTCGTGTACGAGCTCCATCGCCCCCTGGAGGATCACCCACAGTGACGCGGCCGGCGGCCCGTCCTCCACCAGCGCCGCCTCTCCCTGCGCATAGGCCTGCTCGCGGGCCTCCGAGGTCAGCTCGCGCAGCAGCCCCGGATCAATTCCGTCGAACAGAGGCTGCCGGGCGAGGAATGTGTCCAGGTGCTCCATGTCTGACCCCGCAATTGTGTTCGCATCATTCCTGGGACGCGTCTGAGGTACGTGTCAGCCTAACCCTCGGAATCGCCAACTGAAAAACCGGAGGGCAGATGGACGACCTGACCGCGCCAGGACCATTCGACGACGAGCTCAGTTACGAGGGCTCCGGGCTTCCCAAGACGACCAACTGGTGGGGAGCGTTCGTCATCGGGCTGGCCGGCACGATCCTCGTCACGGGGATCGCCCCCGTGATGGTGACCTCGCTGGGCGCGGCATCGATCCCGATCATCGTCGTGATCACGGTCACCGGGTATCTGCTGTGCCTGTTCCTGGCCGAGCTCTCCGCGATGATGCCCGACCGCTCCGGCGGCTCGCCCTCATATGCCTACCCGGCATACAAGGACCGCTGGCCGCGCTTCGCCGAACACGTCAACGGCTTCACGGCGTGGGCGTACTGGCTTGGGTGGTTCCCGGTGGCGCCGCTGAACATGATCCTGGCCTCGTTCTACATCGTCGACCGGCTGCAGCTCGACGCCAGCGCCACGTTCACCCCGATCAACACCCCGATCGCCTGGTGGACCCTGGCCATCTCGGTCGTGGGGATCCTGCTCCTGTTCATCCCCGCCCTGCTCGGGCTGCGCTTCGGCACGATCTTCGCCACCACGCTGGCGATTCTGTCGATGGTCCCGCTGACCTTCCTGGCGATCTCGTGGATCTTCCATCCCTCGGTCGTGCATTTCAGCCAGCTCTCAGGCTTTCACCATCTGGACGGAAGCAGCTTCTTCGCCAGCCAGTTCCACCACGGCTGGCTGACCCTGGCGCTCGGGTTCTCTTTCCTCTTAACCTGGAACGTGATCGCCATGGAGGCGGCCGCATGCTACATCGGGGAGACCCGCAACCCCGACCGCGACGCCAAGATCGCGATGAACCTCGAGGGCGCGTACGGCCTGTTCATCTACGTGATGATCCCCGTCGCGTTCATCATCGTGCTGGGCAGCAAGACGCTCGGGAACGCCGCCCTGATCGACCCCAAGACGATCTTCGTCCACTTCGGATCCGCGGTGTTCGGCGGGGGTACGGGGGGCAAGTTGCTCAACTGGCTGATCGCGATCATGCTGATCCTCGCGCTGGTCCTGTCGGCGCTGAACGCGATCACCGGCACCGCGCGCTCGCTGCACCAGATGTCGACGGACGGCCAGTTCCCGCGGTTCTTCCAGCACGTGAACCGTCACGGCGTCCCGGATCGCTCGATGATCTTCAACGTCGCCTGCTCGATCCTCGTGGTGTTCGCCGGCGGCGCGGTCGAGATCTACACGTTCTCGAATGTCGGCTACCTGGCCTCGTTCATCCCGGTGCTGATCGGCTACTACCTGCTGCGCAAGCACCGCCCGAACGTGCGGCGGCCATTCAAGCTGCCGGAATGGATGAAGTACGTCGCGCTGGCGATGGCGGGGCTGTACGCGATCATCTATTTCTACGGCGGCCCGGTCTACGCGAGCTGCTCGTGTAACGCGGCGGGACGGAAGACGCTGCCGTACTACTTCATCGGGATCGGCGTATTGCTCATGTATCTGCCGTTGTACTACTGGAGAAAGTGGGACGACCGGCGTAACGAGGCGGCCGCGCCCGCGGCGATGCCGGCGACTGGCACCGCCGCCGGAACCGCCGCCGGTCCATGAGCGCGCCCGGGGCGGAGCGCGAGCCGATGCAGGGCGCTGAGGCAGGGTTTCAGCGGATCCTGCTGGCCTCGGAGGGCCGCCCGTTCTCCGCGGCGGCGATCGACCGGACGATCGAGCTCGCCGCCGCGTCCGGCGCCAGCGTGCACGTGTTCTCGATCGCCCGCGTCCACGGCGTGGCGTTCGGCATGCCGAACCCCGGCCTGCTGCCCACCAAGGCCGAGTGGAAGGCGCAGCACGAGCTGGTGGAGAAGGCGGTCAAACGGTTGCGGCGCAAGGGAATCGAGACCGATGGCCACGTCCTCGGAACACGCAAGTCCACCAAGCGGATCCTCGACGAGGCCGCCAAGGAGGGTTGCGACGCGATCGTGATGGCGGCCGACGCCGACCGCAACCGCGTGGTCGGCGACCTGCTCTGGTCCCAGGAGCCCCAGCGGGTGCGCCGCCGGTCGAAGCTGCCCGTGTTCCTGGTGCTCGACGAGGACTAGCGAGCCCGGGAGCGTTTCAGCTCAGCGTGGCCTGCATCGGCGTCCCGTCGCGGGTCCAGGTGAGCCGGTCCCCTGACAGCGCGAGGTCCGCCAGCTGCTGCCCCGAGCCCTCGGGAGCGCTGTCCACCGGCCTCGTGCCCTGGTCATCGTAGGCGTAGATCTGCTCAGTCGCGCAGCCGCCGGTGACCGTGCACGGCAGCGAGTCCACCTGGGACGCGGACCAGGCGCCGGCGCCACCCGTCGGGTGAGCCGAGGTAGTGATGTAACCGGTGGTGTTGACGGCGACACAGAGGCTGGTCGCCGGGCACGAGACGCCCTGCATGCCCGCACCGCCAGGGATCTGCGCGAGCGACCAGGCGCCCGGGCCGCCGGCCGGGTCGGTCGACGCAGCGACCCCGTTCAAGCTCCCAGCCACGCACAGGGACGCGCTCGGGCACGACAAACCGGTCAGGAAACCGCCGCTGATGTTCGTCACCGTCCAAGCGCCCACGCCGCCCGTTGGGTTGGTCGACGTCAGGATGTTTCCGCTGGCGTCGTCAGCAAGGCACAACGTCGTCGATGGACAGGAGACATCTGAGATGTTCCGGCCGGTGGGATCCACCGCGGCGCTCATCCAGGTCGACGCCCCGCCGGCGGGATCGGTTGACGAGAGCATGTTGCCGCCGTTGAAGTCGGAGGCCACGCATAGGGCTGTCGACGGGCACGAGACGCCGAACAGGTCGTGATTGCCGGCGACCGACCCGTAGGACCAAGCGGCCGCGCCGCCGGTCGGGTTCGTGCTGGCGGCGATGCCGCTCCCCCCCACGGCCACGCACAACGACGCGGAAAGGCAGGTGACATTGAACAGCGCCTGGCCCGGAGCCTGGGCGCCGGGGATCGCCGTCGCGGTCCATGCAGCGCTGCCGGCCGTGGGATCGGTGCTCGTCAGGATCTGCGCTCCGGCGACGATCACGCACAGGTTCGCGCTCGGGCATGACACACCGGCCGTCCGGCTGCTGGTGGGAAGCGCGGCAGGCGTCCAGGCGCTGCGGCCCCCGGTCGGGTCGGCGCTGGTGAACACGGTGCCCCGCACGTCGACGGCCACGCACAACGATGGCGACGGGCATGAGACGTCGCCCAACGGCTGCGAGGTGATCAAGGGGGAGTCGACGACATGCCAAGCGGCGAACCCACGCCCGTTGACGGTGAGCTGGTCGATCACGCGGGTGCCGGCGTCGAACACCTTCCGGGGCTTGCCGTCCATCAGGTCGATGACGTCAACTGCGCGGTTTTCCGGACCGCTCCCGTACTTGCCCCCGTCGGTCAGTACCTGGATCGCGAGGTGCGTTCCGGACAGCACCGGATCGATCACGCTCAGGTCGCTGTCGTTGCTGAAATAGGCGTTGATCAACGGCAATTGGCGACCGATGGTGTAGACGCATCCGTAATAGTTCGTGCCGTCCTCGGGGAACCCGGGGACCCGCAGGCTCGAGACCACCGCCCGGGCGTCGCGGACCACCACGGTCGCGAACAAGGGCAGCGTGCACGCGCGCGGCTTGCCCTGCACCGCGCGCACCCGGAGCGTGCCGCCGGAGCTCAGTGAGCGTCCGGCCGCCGGAGACTGGCTGACGATCCTGTAGTTCTCGGTCAGCTGCGGCGCCGCCCCCGCGTGGAGCGGCCCAAGCGCGGCGACGAATTGCTGCCTGCGCTGACGCGCCCAGCCTTCGGCGGTGCTCATGCGGTATCCGAGCAGGTTCGGGACCAGCGCCGCGGCCACCGTCCGCTTGGGCTGACGGCGGACGCCGACGCAGCACGAGATCGCAAGCCGCACCACCGACCCGCGTTTCACCCGCGTGCCCGGGACCGGATCCGCACGCTTGACCTCGACCGCCTTGAGAGAGCTCCAGGTGAACCTACGCGGGATCGTCACGAGCAGGCCGGCGGCGTGCAGCCGCGTATAGGCCCGTGACAGGCTGCCCTGAACCGCCGGCACTCGCACCGCATGACTTCTTGCCGCCGCCTCGCCACCCGCCGCGAGCATCAACATCGCGCTGAGGGCGACCAGTCTCACACCGGACCTCGCGACGCCCAGGCTGACCGCCATACCGTCGACAACGGGCCGGCGGGGCAGAAGTTCCGGGCTAGGCTAGGGCAACGGGCCGCCCGCCGGCCGGCCGTGCAAGCGCGCCAACTTGATCGCCAGTTCGAGCGACAGCAGATCGTCCTCGTCGAGACTCATCCCCGTCAGCTCCTCGATCCGGCCGAGCCGCTGGCGCAGGGTGTTGGGATGGATGTACAGCGCGCGCGCGCTCTCGATCACGCTGCGCCGCTCCGCCAGGTAGCGCTCGAGCGTGTCGAGCAGCGCCGTGCGGCGTTTGCCGTCGTAGGCGATCAGTCGATCGACCGCGGCGCGCATCCGGTCGTGCGGCGCGTCCTCCGGGGAGATGTGCACGAGGTACCGGTACGCGCCGAGTTGTGAGTAGGCGATAGCGCCGCCCTCGCCGAGCAGGGCCCGCCCGATCGTCGCGGCGTCGACCGCCTCGCGGTACGCACGGGCGGCGTCGGCGGGAGCCTCGCGCAGCTCGCTGATGCCCAGCGCCGCGCCGCAGCTCTGGCCGAGCTCCCGGCATACCCGCACGATCTCCTCGGTGCGCTGCGGTCGGCGAGTTCCGAGCGTGAGCAGGGCGCGAACCGGGCCGGGGCCCACCTCGACGGCGGAGTACGGGGCCAGTTCGGCCAGCCCACGCCCGAGCTCTTCGGCCGCGGCGAGCCAGTCTCCGGACGCCTGCTCGCGGCCGGGGGTCGCCTCGGCGCAGATCAGAAGGTACGGCCCGGTGAGATCGCAGCGAACCTCCGTCGCCTTGGCCGCGGCGAACGCCGTCGCCCCCGCGGCCAGCGCCTCGAACAGGTCCTTGATGATGTTGGCCTTGGTCAGCCCCTCGATCAGCTCGGCGCGCTTGATGGCGATCGCCGTCACGTGCGCGATCGAGCGGGCGATCTCGGTGTCCTCGTCGGTGAACCGCCGTTCGGCCGGGGAGCCGGCGCACAGCAGCCCGACGCGCTCCCCGCCGGCCGACAGCGGCGCGACCAGCAGGTCGGACACGTCCAGATCCGGCCACAGCGCCCGCGCGGCGGGACGGTCGCCGCGGCCGTCGAGCGCGGCCAGCAGCAGGCCCGCGGCGGACATGGCCGGCGATACCGAGGCGGCGTCGGGAGACGACGCGAGCAGCTGCAGCCCGGTGCCGTCGGGATCGGTGCGGTACAGCTGGCAGACCTGCGCGCCGAGAATCCCGCGGGTGCCCTCGGCCACGAGCTGCGCCAGCTGCCCGACATCGGCGGCCGCCGCCAGTTCCTGGGCCAGCCCGGACAGGCTGGTCAGCGCGTCGACCCGTCGCCGCTGCAGGTCGTAGAGCTGGGCGTTCTCGATCGCACCGCTGACCAGCGAAGCGATGTGGACCAGCAGCTTCACGGTCTCCTCGGTGAACTCGTGCGGAGCTTCGGTGTGCAGCACGATCACCCCGATCGTCTCGCCTGAGCGCGACAGGATCGGCACCGCGACCATCGACTGGAAGCGCTCCTCCTGCAGCAGCGGCACGTACTTCATCCGCGGGTCCTCCATCGCGTGGTCGCGGATGAACTCCGGGGTGCGGTGGCGGGCCACCCAACCGGTCAGCCCGTCCTCGAGGGCGAACTGCACGCGTCCGACCGCCTCCGCGAACACCGGCGACGCCGCTCTGATGGTCAGCCGGTCGTCCTCCAGCAGATAGATGAAGCACGCGTGGCAGCGCGTCGCCTCGGTGGCCAGGTCGATGACGCCCTGGAGCATCGGCAGCATCTCCAAGGAAGAGGAGACCAGCTTGATGACGCCGTACAGCGTCTGGTTCTCCTCGCGGAGGCCGCGCAGTCCAGCGCCTGATTCGACATCCACCGACACTCGCTATGCACCTCCTGTGCGCGCACCTATGTGCGCACCGAACATGCTAGCCGTCGCTAACGGGACTTCCCTGCCATTGCCGACCCGGCCCCAGACGGATATATCTCCCGTCATGCCAAATCAGCCCAAAGATGCCGACGACGTACGCAAGGCGGTCAAGGACGGGGACGTCGAGTTCCTGTTCGCCCAGTTCGTGGACATGCACGGCAAGCCCAGCGCCAAGCTCGTGCCCGCCCACCATCTCGATGACCTGCTCAGCGACGGAGCGGGATTCGCCGGCTTCGCCGCGGGCGACATCGGACAGGGTCCGCACGACCCGGACATCGCCGCGATTCCCGATCCCCGCAGCTTCACGATCCTGCCCTGGCAGCCCAACGTCGCGCGCCTCGCGTGTGACGTGACCGTCGAGGGCCAGCCGTGGCCCTTCTGCCCGCGGACGATCCTGCGCAGCGCGCTCGAGCGGGCCGCCTCGATGGGCTACGAGCCGATGATCGGCGCCGAGCTCGAGTACTTCCTGCTCCGCCGCGGCGCCGACGGCCAGCTTGAGCTCGCCGATCCGCTCGACACGCTCGACCAGCCCTGCTACGACATGCGTGCCCTGACCCGGAACCTCGATTTCGTCTCGACGGTGTCGAAGGCGGTCACCGGACTGGGCTGGGACAACTACGCGACCGATCACGAGGACGCCAACGGGCAGTTCGAGCAGAACTTCCAGTTCGCCGACGCGCTGACCACCTGCGACCGCGCGATCTTCTTCCGCTACATGGTGGAGACGCTGGCCCAGCGGCAGGGACTGATCGCGACGTTCATGCCCAAGCCGTTCGCGCATCTCACCGGCAACGGCTGCCACTTTCACATCAGCCTGTGGAAGGACGGCGAGAACGCGTTCGCCCGGGAGCCGGGCGATGATCCGCGCGGGTTGGGCCTGTCGGATGTCGGCTATGGGTTCATCGGCGGGTTGAAGGCTCACGCCAAGGCCTACATCGCCGTCACCGCGCCGACGGTCAACTCGTACAAGCGCCTGCGGGTCGGCGCCCCGATGAGCGGTGCCACGTGGGCCCCCGCCTACGTGAGCTACGGCTACAACAACCGGACGCAGATGCTACGCATCCCGGCCCCCGGCCGGATCGAGGATCGCACCGTCGACGGGTCCTGCAATCCCTACCTCGCCGCCACGGCGATGCTGGCGGCGGGACTGGACGGAGTCGAGCGCCAGCTGGATCCGGGAGAACCCAATGAGGTCAACCTGTACGAGATGGATGCGGCCGAGCGGGCGGCCAAGGGAATCGAGCTGCTGCCCACCAACCTGCTCGACGCGACGCGTGAGCTGGAGCAGAACCAGGTGCTTCGCTCAGCCTTCGGCGTGACGCGGGACGGCGACTACCTCGACTACTTCGTGAAGATCAAGCAGGGCGAGGTGCAGTCCGCGCACGAGCAGATCACGCAGTGGGAGCTCGACCGCTACCTGCAGCTGTTCTGAGCGTCTGCCGCACTCACATCCGCCGCCACGGCCCGCCGCCGCTTCGCCCGTCTGATCTGGTCAGCGAGGAGACGGTCTGCGGTTCGCGCTGGTCGAGCAGCGTGGCCAGCGCGATGAACGCCTTGGCCGTGGTCAGAGCGTCGCCGAGCGCATGGTGGGGTGGCTCCCCCGGCTGGCCGAGCTCCGAGGCCAGCTTCTCCAGCGACACCCACGGCGGCGCCTCGCCATCGCGTTCGCGCATCCAGGCGCGCCCGAGGATCTCGGTGTCGGCGGCGGCTGGCAGTTTTACGTGGCGCCGGGAGAACAGCGGCCCCAGGAAGTTGCGCTCGACGGCGCCCGTGTGGAACACCGGCGTCCTCCCGGACAGCAGCTCGAGCATCCGGTCAACCGCCTCCTCGAGCGGGGGAGCGTCCGCCAGGTCGGCCACGCGCAGCTTGTGTACCAGCACCGCGCCGTGCTCCGAGCGGCGGGTGGTGCGAACCAGCGTGTAGAGCGACTGCCCGAGCACGATCCGCCCGTCCTCGATCGGCACCGCCCCCACCGCGATGATGTCGTTGCGGCGCGGATCGAGTCCCGTCAGCTCGAGGTCCAGCGAGCACCATCTGGCCTCCCGCCAGGGGGTCTCGTCCGCCGGCCGGGCGACGGCGGCGAAATCGGCCGCGGCGCCCTCAGGGGGGCGGCGCAGCCTCACCCGCGCAGCCCTCGCTGTACGCCGGACACCGCCCGGAACACGTCGCGGAGATGATCTCGGGTCAGCGCGCTGAGCGTGCTCGGCTCGAGCTGGTCGTCGGGACGTCCTCCCGCGGAGAGCTGCTCCATGTGGTGGGCGATGCGCAGCTCGTGCGCGAGCTCGAACGCCTCGCTCAGCGTCCGCGCGTCCGCGTCGCTCAGCACGCCGGCGGCGCCGGCCCCGCGCAGCCGCTCGGCCGTGGTGCCCTCGATCATTCCCGCCGCCGCACCGGCCCACCGGGCCAGCTCGACGATCGGGATCACCGCTGCACGCCGGATGTCCAGATGGTCGTGCCGCGCGCCGTCCGCTTCGAGCACGGAGTCCGCGTCGAAGCCCGTGGGCGGGGTGTAGGCGAGCGCGCGGCGCGCGAGCACCGCCACCAGCTCGTCTCGGCGCTGCTCACGCACGACGGGCAGCGGGTCACGCGGGGTCCCCCAGAGCGCGCGGCGATCGACCAGCACCGACAGCGTCAGCTCGTCTTCGAGGTCGGCCTGCACCCACTCCTCCCCGGACCGGGCGATCACCTCTCCGGGCAGCCCGCAGCGGCCCAGGTCGGCCTGCACCTGCTCGATCCAGCCCGGCGGCGGCGGCTCGCTGCACACCACCGCCCCCCGCGCGATCGAGGCCGGCGTCAGCTCACGGCGGGCGTGGCTGCCGAGCGCCACCCAGACCAGGCCGTCGGCCGGGAGCCGAACCGACGGCACCGCCAGCTCGAGCACGCGGACGGTCAGCGCGTCGACGAGGGCCGAGAGCACGCGCGCCACCTCGAGCGCGCGCAGGTTGGCGGCGTGCAGCTCGACGACGATCTCCGGCAGCTGGCCTGAGACGGTGACCAGCGAATCGATGTCCTTGGCGCGAGCGATCGCGCGGCGGGCGCCGAACCAGGAGCGCGGCTGGACCGCGAACAGGTCCGCATCCTCGACCACGCCGACGAGCTGCCCGCGCTCGGAGACCACCGGGGCATGCCGGATTCCGCGCTCGAGCAGCTCGAACAGGACCTCGCCGGCGAGCCGGTCGGGGGTGACGGTGAACACGGGCGTGGTCATGACGGTCGAGACCGGCGCGCTCAGCGGGAGGCCCGCGGCGACGATCCGGGTCCTGATGTCCCGGTCGGTGACGATCCCGAAGCCGCGGCCCCGGAAGTCCACGATCGCACACGTCGCCGCGGCCGCCGTCATCCTCCGCGCGACCTCGCGAATGCTCTCCATCGGCTCGCAGCGCACGGTCGCGGACCGGATCAGCTTCGCCACCGGCTGGTGTGTCGTCTCCTGTAATCCGACCGCCAGCTCGCGGCTGCGGGCGCGCTCGAGCAGCGGTCGCGCCACGGCGGCGGGAATCCGGTAGAGGAGCGTGTCCTCGGCGGCCCGCGCCTCGAACCCCGGCGGCAGGCCGGACAGCATCGCGGCGTGCCCGAACGTATCGCCGGCCCCGAGCAGGTCCAGCAGCTTGCCCTCGTGCGAGATGTCGACCCCGCCGCTGTGGATGACGCGCAGGAACGTGACCGGTCCGCCGTCCTCGCTGAGGATCGTGCCCCCGGTGGGGTAGAACTCCATCTGCGTCTGGGCCACCACGTCGCCCAGCTCCTCCGGCGCCAGCGCATCGAACGGGGGCCGCAGAGCGAGGAAGCGCGCGATCTCACTCAGGCCGGCGTCCAGCTCGACCCTCTCAAGGCACGTAGGACCATCTCGCAACGGTATCCGGCCCGGGCGCGAACCCGATACGGTGACGCGGCAATGAGCGAGTCCGCCCCTTCGCTCGCGGGTCCCGGTCGGCTGGCCCGCTGGCGCCACGCGCTGAGCACCGTCAACCCTCCGGCCGGCGAGCTCGACCAGGTTTCCCGCTGGCTGGTCATCACGCGGGCCGGAGTCCTGCCGATGACGCTGACCGCCGGGGCGATCGCCGGACTGTTGGCCGCCGGGCAACCCGGCTTTGCCGCCGGCTGGTACGCGCTGTCGTTCGCGGGCATCGTCCTCGCCCACGTCTCCAACAACCTGGTCAACGACCTGTTCGACAGCGACACCGGGCTTGACACCGGCGATTACCCACGCGCCCTGTACGCGCCACACCCGATCCTCTCGGGGATGATCAGCCGGCGGGGCCTCGTGCGTGCGGCGGTGTTCGTGAATTTTCTTGACGTGGCGATCCTGGTGGCGCTGGTGCTGGCCCGAGGCTGGGTCGTCCTTGCCTTCGGAGTCGCGGGCGTGGTCCTCAACGTGGCCTACACGGCCCCGCCGTTACGGCTGAAGAAGCGCGGACTGGGCGAGCTGGACGTGCTGCTCGTGTGGGGGCCGCTGATGATCGCCGGCACCTACTACGCCGCCGTCGGACACGTCCCCTGGCAGGTGTGGGTCGCCGGGATCCCCTACGGGTTGCTGTGCACCTCGGTGCTGATGGGCAAGCACATCGACAAGCTGCCGTGGGACGAGGCCGCCGGCATCCGCACGCTCCCGGTGATCCTCGGAGAGCGCCGGGCGCGACGGGCGACCGAGGGTCTGATGGTCGGCTTCTACGTCGTCGTGGTGGCGAGCGTGGCGGTCGGGGCCCTGCCGTGGCCTTCGCTGGCGGCGTTCGGAGCCGCGCCACTGCTGGTTCGCGCGCTGCGGGCGCTGCGGCGACCGCGGCCGGAGAAGCCGCCCCGCGGCTTCCCGGTGTGGCCGCTGTGGTTCGCTGCGTTCGTGTTCACCCACACGCGCCGGGCCGGCGCGCTGCTCGTGGCCGGGATGGCCGTGGCGGCGGTGTTCGGTCTTGGGCCTGGGTGGTTGCGGGGGTAGGACGCGGCCGCGGCCCCCACGGGACCGCGGCCGCATCGCAGACCGGTTAGCGGCGGGCGCGGTTCTGGTGCCCGTGGCCCTGGGCCCCGTGCTCGCCGCCGCGGATCGCCGGGAGCACCCGCGTACCCTCGATCCGCACCGCCCGCAGCGCCTTCGGGTCGAGCCCGAGCAGCTTCAGGGTCGTCGGCGCGACCTGGGTCGTCTCGACCCAGGAGTGGACCCGCGCCGCCGGCACGACCCCCGGCGCGTAGACGACGAGCGGCACGCTCCGGTCGGCTGGGTTGTCTCCGCCATGCTCCGCGATCTTGGAGCCGCCCGTGTAGACGACGCCGACCTGGACGCGGCCGAAGACGTCCGGGTGGCGGGGATCGGTGGCCGGCACGCCGAAGAAGTCGGCCGCCGACTGGCCGGCGTAGATCGCCGCCAGGCCGGAGTGCTGCAGGGTCCGGGTGCTACCGCTGTACGTGACGCCGGTCGCCGTGTGGTTCCACAGGTAGTTCTTGACGAAGTCGGCCGCCGCCTGCGAGGTGTCGGACAGGTAGCTCTGCCACAGGTCGTCGTCGGTTCCGGCCACGATCAGATTCCCGGCGCCGGCGTGAGCGGCCGTCCACGCCGCGTTGATCGCGTCGATGATCGGGCCGTCCTTGATCCGGGTGAGCTGGTTCGGATCCTGAGGCGACTGACCGTGCTTGGCGGTGATGATGATCGCCGTCGAGCCGGCCAGGCCCTGGGCCTGGATCTCCTGGTCGAACCGCTGCAGCTGCGCGTTGACGTAGTTGAGCGCGCTGCTCAGCAGCGGACCCGGGGTCGTCGTGCCGGGCAGGTAGCCCCCCGGCAGCACCGGACCGCCGATCGTGGCCTCTGAGGAGACCAGCTTCTCAGCCGTCGAGACGGTCTGGAAGTTCATCCCGAAGATCGCCGGCGTGCCGACCTTCGACCCCGTTCCGCTGTGGTCGTAGCCGTCGATCTCGTTGACGATCGCCTGCACCTTGTAGCTGTCGTACTGCCGTGTCGCGGCGTTGTCGCCGGTCCAGGCGATGTCGCCCGGGTACGGCGTCCCGTTCGGCTCGATCGCGGTGCTGTCGATCTCCGGCGCGAAGAAGTCGTCGAGCCCCTTGCCCGACGGCCCGTTGAACGACTCATACACGGCGTGCTTGTCCGACCACGCCGTCCGCAGGCCGGCGGCCTTCGCGACCTCGAACATCGTGTTGACCTTCAGGTACGAGTGGGGATAGATCGGCTGGCAGGTCGTCGGGTCGACCGGGAACGTCGCCGGGTTCAGCAGCGTCTGCGGCGTGCCCGTCATCTGCATGATCTTGCTCGGGTCGCTGGCCAGCCCGGGGATGCCCTGGCCGGCGTCGAGGCTGTTCACGTTGATGTCGTCGGGGGAGTCGAAGACCACGTCGGCCCCGGTCGCCTGGCCGTGGCAGGACGTGGTGCCGGCCTCGTACAGGCTGTGGTTGTACTCGACGTCGTAGTAGACGCCGGTCGCGCGCGGGTCGCCGCCGGTCATCAGCGCCGTGCCGCCCGGGTCGGAGTCGGACGGAACCGCGGTGTGCGCGTTCGAGTACTCGGCGCCACCGGACGCGAGCTTGGCGAGCTCGGAGCCGGGATGGTTCGCGGCGTACCAGTTGAGATCGGACTGGTGCAGTCCGTCGACCGAGATCAGCAGGACATGGGAGACCGAGTGGCCGTGCACCCGCTGGCCGGTGCCGTGGGAGCGAGCCTGCTGCTTGCCATGCGAGTGAGCCACGCTCACGGTGGGGACGATGATCGCTCCGGCAGCGGCGAGCGCTGCAGCGAGCGCGCCGAGCTTCGAGGTTCCGCGCATACGTGCTTCTCCCTTGTCAGGATTGGACGAAGGGGGTTATACGAGGCGGCTCGAGCCGATCTGTTGCTCTCGTGTGGCGATGATGTGGCCGTCGCGTGAACGCCTACGGCCCGGTCGCCAGCTCGTCGATCAGCGCGGCGAGCCGCACGAGCAGATCCGGGGCAAGCTCCCGCTCCAGGCCGGGCAGGCTGGCGTAAAAGCCCCGCTGCCGCTCGCGGACCCAGCGGTGGTGAAAGGCGAGAACGTCTCGCCCGGTGTCGGTCAGCGTGATCGCCACGGCGCGCCGATCCTCGGGCGGCCGCGTCCGGCTGACGATCCCGCGCCGCTCGAGCGCGTCGAGGATTCTCGTGGCGGTGGACGGGGTCACTCCGGCGCCGGCGGCGAGGTCCGAGACGCGCGCGACGTCTCGATCGGCCAACCCCTGGAGCAGCGCGTACTGAGACAGGGTCAGCGCACTGTCGCTCGCCTGCGCCGGCGCCCCCCGCGCGCGTCGCACGGCCTGCGCGAAGGCCTCGAACGCGGTGAGGAACTCGTCCTCCCCGAGCCCTTGAGGATCCTCCACCAGATGTGCCAGCGATGTCCGCATCAACTTGAGAATACCGTACGTGGCATGCTAATGTTTGGCATGCTGATCAAATCGCAGGATTGGAGCAGACCATGTTCCGCAACATCCTCGTGGCAGTCGATGGGTCCCGGCACGCCGAGCGGGCGCTGACCGAGGCGATCGAGCTGGCCACGGCCGCCAACGGGCGGCTGACCCTGATGACAGCGATTCCGCGGCCCCCGTCGTGGGCCAGCACGCCGGCCACTGCGGCGGCCTGCGAGCCGCTCGCGGCCGAGCTCGAACGCGAGGCCCAGCAGATCCTCAGTGACGCCGTGCAGCGGGTGCCGGAGGACGTCCCGGTGACGACCATCCTCACCCCCAAGCCCATCCGCAGGGCGCTTTTGGCGCAGATCAAAGCCGCCCACCACGACCTGGTGGTGATGGGATCCCGCGGTCGCGGCGCACTCACCGCCTCGCTGCTGGGCAGCGTCAGCCATTTCGTCCTCAATCACAGCCCGATTCCGGTGCTGGTCATCCACACCGAGGAGGACCAGGCCTCCGCCGAGGCCCGAGCCTCCGGTGAAGCGAAGGCCCCCGCCGACAACGCCCCCGCGCCGTCCTCCTCCGCGCCCGCCACCGCCTGAACGCCCGTATTACAGCGCCAGCTCCGCCCACACCTCGAGCTGCCGGTTCCGTTCGCTCCCCCAGCGCCGCGCGAGTAGCTCGACCACCCGCAGCCCCATCCCCCCGGGCCCGCGAGTGTTGCCGTTACGCGGCACCGGCGTCTTGTTGGAGCGTCCCGGATCAATCACCGCGATGCGCAGTCCGCTCGGGACGAGCTCGGCTCGCAGCTCGAACTCCTCCTCGGGCGCCGACCCCGAGTGAACGACGGCGTTCGTCGCCAATTCGCTGACGATCAGCAGCGCATCGTCGCGGACCGCGTCGATCGCGGCCAGCTTGGAAATGGCTCGTCGGGCCCGCGCCGGTGCCGAAGCATCGCAGCGCAGGCGGAGACGCAGGAGCTCTGCGGGCATCGACACCCCTTTCGGATACCCGCTCATCCGAGCTTGACGCGGCAAGTTTCCCCGAGGCCGCATTTCCGGACTCCGCGGCCACCGCCTTGAAGCACGACAATCAACAGATGTCAGACCACAGCGCAGTGGCGAGTCACGTGCTCAGGGCCACGCCGGAGGCGGTCATCATCATGGGTGCCGACGGGCTCGTGCGGGCGTGGAATCCCGCCGCGGAGATCACCTTCGGGTATTCCCGAGCCGAGGCGATCGGCAGCGAGTTGGCCGAGCTGATCATTCCGGGTCCACTCCAGGACGCGCACCGGAACGCTCTGGCCCGCTATCTGGAAACGGGTGAGGAGACGGTGATCGGGAGGCGTCTGGAGCTGAGCGGCGTCCGCCGCGACGGCTCGGAGTTCCCGGTGGAGCTGACGATTACCGTCCTGCGGGAATTCGATCCACCGCTGTTCTTCGCGTTCGTGCGGGACGTGGGCGACAGCGATGGCCCACGCCGGGAGAACGCCCGGCTGCAGCAGCGGATGGCGTTCCTCGCCCAGACGAGCCTGGTGCTCGACCGCTCGCTCGACTACAACGAGACGCTGCGGACCCTCGCCGATCTGACCGTGCCCTCGCTGGCGCAGCTGACGGTCATCGACCTGCTGGACGGCGACGGCTCGGTGCACACGGCCGTGGCTGCCGCCGATGATCCCGCGCGGGCCCGGGACGTCGAGAGCATGCGGGAGGCGCATCCGCTCGCGCTGGACGGATCACATCCCGTGGCCGCGGTGCTGCGCTCGGCCCAGCCGGTGCTGCTTCCCGCGATGACGCCGAACTTCCTGCGCGGTATCGCGGCGGGACATGAGCACTTCGAACTGATGCGCCGCCTGCGCTACCACTCCGCGATCGTCGTGCCCCTGATCGCCCGCCGGCGTCCGCTCGGCACGCTGTCGCTCCTGCGCATGGAGGACACGCCGTCCTACGACCAGGACGATCTCGTGCTGGCCGAGGAGCTGGCGCGCCGGGCGGCCATGGCGATCGACAACGCCCGCCTGTTCGAGGCGACCCGCCACATCGCCAGGACCCTGCAGGCCAGCCTGCTCCCCCAGGCGCTGCCCGAGATCCCGGGCGTGCGGATCGCCGGGCGCTACCGCGCCGCTGCGGCGGACCAGGAGGTCGGGGGTGACTTCTACGACGCGTTCACGATCGGCGCCGACCGCTGGGGAATCGTGATCGGTGACGTCTGCGGCAAGGGTCCCGAGGCGGCGGCGCTCACCGCCCTGGCTCGCTACACGATCCGGGCGCTGTCCGATCACCCACCGGCCCAGGTCCTGTCGCGGCTCAACGATGCGGTGCTGCGGGAAGGCGATTCGGCCTCGAGCCGATTCCTGACCGGCATTTTCGCTGTGGCGCAGGCACGGGACGGGACGCTGCATCTGGAGCTGGCCGCCGGCGGTCACCCGCCGCCGGTGCTGCTGCGCCGCGACGGCTCGGTCGAGCAGGTCGACGTCGGCGGGCCGCTGATCGGCGTGATCAAAGAGCCGGACTACAGGCCGGCGACGTGCCGCCTCGGCCCCGGGGACACGATGGTGCTCTACACCGATGGGCTCACCGACGCTCGCGCGCCGGCGCAGATCCTCTCCGGGGCTGACGTGCTGGAGCTGCTGGCGCGCGGGCGCCGGATGCCCGCGGACCGCCTGGCCGAGTTCCTCGAGCACGGCGCCACCGGCGGTGTGGGCCCCAGAGACGACATCGCGCTGCTCGTGGTTCAGCTGGAGGAGAGCTTCTAAGCGCTGCAGGGCAACGACGGCGAGTGAGCCAGCAGGTCTTCATAGACCGCGGCCAGCGCCTGCGCCGCGTCATCCCAGCGCGGAAGCCGCGTCGCGGCGCGCGTCGCCTTACGCTCGTGCTCGCGGCGCCGTACCGGATCCTGCAACAGCAAGGCCACCCCGCCGGCGAACGCCTCAGCGTCGTCGGCGATCACGAGCGGTTCTCGGGCGGACTTGGACAGGCCCTGCGCCGCGACCGAGGTGGCGACAATCGCCTTTCCGCGCCGCAGCGCCTCGGTCGCGCTTGCCGTCGAGCCGCCGCTGATTCTGAGTGGGCAGGCGACCACGTCGGCCGCGCCGAGGAAGGGGACCACGTCCGGGACGCCTCCCGTGACTCGAACGGTGTCGCTCTCCAGGGCCTGGATCTCCGGCGAAGGTGCATGCCCGACCAGCCACAGATGCGTGGCGGGAACCGCTCTGCGGATCAGCGGCATGGTCTCCTCACAGAAGCTGAGCGCCGCATCAACGTTGGTCTGACAGGCGAAGTCGCCCAAAACCGTGACCAGCGGTGCGTCAGGTCGCTCGTTCAGTCGGCTCGCCCCGAGCGCCCGCAGATGCGGGACGTGGTCGGCGCCGTCGGGGATCAGCCCGACGTCGGACCCCGGCAGCGCCGCCTGGATCATGTCGCGGTCCTTCGGAGTCACAGCCTCGATCCGCGTGGCTCGCGACCAGCACCCCACCTCGGTCGTGCGTCGACGTACGAAAGCGCCGTACGCGTCGAGGTCCCTGAGCGGGGCGGCCAGCGTCGACATTGGCTGGCGCTCGAGGTCGTGCCACGTTCTGCTCGACCAGGAGGACCGGCACGTGCACCCAGTCTGGCACGTGCTGCATCAGGTAGAAGCCCTCCACATGAACCAGATCGACTTCGTCGCGGGCCAGGATCTCCCCCAACCTTCCCGTGGCCTCCTCGCTGCGGTGGCGGGCCAGGAGGTGGGACTCCTCGGGCTCGAGGGCGGTGTGCGGGTGCCGGCGAGGAGCAGCGGGAAAGACCTCGATCTGCCGGCAGTACGCGCGCAGCGCGGAAGCGTTGGCGAGGTCCTCGCTCACCGCCTCGGAGACGACCAGCAGGTGAAGATCGAATCGCCCGCAGAGCCGCTTGATCAGCTCCAGCTCGCGTCTGCGTCCCCGGCCCACGGCCGGCCAGGGCAGTTGCGCGCAGAGGAACAGCACTCGCGGTCGATCGAGGTCCGCCCCCCGCGGGCGTTGGCTGGATCTAAACACGCGATAAGTGCTCTACCCCGTGCGCGGGATATCTCAATCCTCCCGAGACCCAAAAACGTGGCCGGTCGGGGGAATCACTCCACGAGCTCGGCAAACAGCGCGTGCAGCGTCTCGGCCGGATCGTCGGAGAGCCCGGTATGCACCTCGGACGGCTGGATGATCGTGCTCGAGGGCGCCACCAGCCACCCGAACCGCTCCGAGGCCGGGAGCGCCGCGATCGGCCCAGCCGCGGGCTCACCGGCCGCCACCCTGACCAGCGCCTCGAGCTGGCCGCGTACATCCGCCATGGCGAGCCCCGGCGCGAGCGCCTCGAGGCGCCGTTCATCGAGCTTCACACGCGCGCCCAGGAAGTCCCGCTGGCGGCAGAAGAGGACCACGCCGGCATTCAGCCGCTCCCCCCGCTCCACGCGCGGCACGACGCGCAGGATCGCGTAGGCGAATGGCTTACGCGTCACGCCGGGCACGTTCGGCCTCCTGCGCAAAGGCGCCGCTCTGAACCCGCCTGATCAGGTATTCGGAGTAGACCTCCGGCCCGTCCCCGACGAACCACTCCGGCGGCACCAGCGCGACGATCTCCTCGATGACCCCCTCGTCCACCTGGGGGGACAGCCTCGCCTGGGCGTCGAGGATCGACCCGGCGCGCCCCAGCAGCACGTGCTCGGAGATCATCGGAAACCCCCGCGCCGCGTGATCAGCGGGCACCAGCCCGCCGTGCTGGAGGTAGAGCGCTGCACCGTGGTCGATCAGCCACAGGCGGCCGTGCCACAGCAGCAGGTTGGGATTACGCGGCGTGCGGTCGACGTTCGTCACGAGCGCGTCGAGCCACAC
Source organism: Solirubrobacteraceae bacterium (assembly GCA_036564325.1). GTDB lineage: Bacteria > Actinomycetota > Thermoleophilia > Solirubrobacterales > Solirubrobacteraceae > Palsa-465. The sequence continues at coordinate 35,953 of DATCPD010000063.1, forward strand.
GATGTCCGCGGCCAGCTCAGGCTCGGGAACGAACGGGCCGCCGGGGGTGTAGGGCAGGGCGCCGGGAAGGAAGTCGACGCCGAGGTTGCTGCCCGCGCTGGCCTCCAGCAGGTCCTGGATCTCGGGATCGGGCTCGGCGGCGCCGAGCGTGGGGTCGAGCTCGATCCGCACCAGCTCGGGAACCAGGAGGCCGAGGTGCCGGGCCAGCTCGCCGGCGATCACCTCCGCCACCAGCGCTCGAGGCCCCTGGCCGGCGCCGCGAAACTTGACCACGTACAGGCCGTCATCGTCGGCCTCGACCAAACCGGGGAGCGATCCGCCCTCGCGCAGCGCGATCACATAACGCGTCGCGTCGACGTCGCGGAGGGCGGTGGCGATCGTCATACGCGCAAACGTACCCACCGTGCGCCCCGCGCGGGTGGTGGGTGCGTCCCGAGCGGGCGACGGGCGCGTCCCGAGCGGGCGACGGGTGCGTTCTACCATGGAGCTGGATGCTCCTCTCGGTCCTCGATCAGTCCCCGATCTCCGAAGGGTCATCGGGCGCTGAGGCGCTCGCCAACACGTTGGATCTCGCCCGGCTGACCGACGAGCTCGGCTATCACCGCTACTGGGTCGCCGAGCACCACGGCGGCCCGATGCTGGCCGGTCCGAGCCCCGAGGCACTGATCGGGCCGATCGCCGCCGGCACCCAGCACATTCGCGTCGGGAGCGGGGGCGTGATGCTGCCTCACTACAGCCCGCTCAAGGTTGCCGAGACGTTCTCCGTCCTGGCGGGCCTGTATCCGAGGCGGATCGACCTGGGGATCGGCCGCGCCGCCGGAACCGACCCCCTGACCACGTTTGCCCTGCAACGCGACCGGCGCCAGGCCTCGCCCGACGACTTCCCCCAGCAGCTCGCCGAGCTGCTCGGCTATCTGGATGACAGCCTTCCCGCCGATCATCCCTTCGCGCGCCTGGCGGCCTCCCTCCCGGGACGGCCCGAGCTGCCGGCGGTATGGCTGCTGGGCTCCTCGCCGCAGAGCGCGATCTGGGCCGCGCAGCTCGGCCTCCCCTACGCCTTCGCCGACTTCATCAATCCTGGCGGATCCGACATCGCGGCCAGCTACCGCAGCCGCTTTGCCGCCGAGCGCGGCCTCAGTGCGCAGCGGACCGCCGTGGCGGCCTGGGTGCTGTGCGCGGACACCGACGAGGAGGCCCAGCATCTCTCGACGAGCAGCCGGATGACCCTGACGCTGCTGCGGCGCGGACAGCTGATCCCCGTGCCCCCGCCGGAGAAGGCCGTCGAGTTCCTCCGGCGCGAGGGCAAGCCGGTCGATGGCTCGCTGCCCGGCCGCCGGGGGATCATCGGCTCTCCGGCGACGGTCCGCGCCGGACTCGAGCAGCTGGCCAGCGAGTACGTCGCCGACGAGGTGATAGTCGTCACCATCACCCACGATCATGCTGCGCGCCGGCGCTCCTACGAACTGATAGCCGAGGCGATCGGCCTGCAGCCGCCGTCTCTCACATCCACCGTGCCCTCGGCGTTATAGGCACATGATCTACACGACAATCGATTCCCCCATCGGCCCGCTGCTGCTGACCGGAGACGGCGAGGCGCTGCAGGGCCTCTCGATGCAGGGCGGCCGCCGTCCGGTGACCATCGGCTCGGACTGGCAGCGCGAGGACGACGCGTTCGGATCCGCCCGCACCCAGCTTCGCCAGTACTTCTCCGGCCGGCGTAACGCGTTCGAGCTTGACCTGGTGCTGGCGGGCAACCCGTTCGAGCTGACGGTCTGGAAGGCGCTCCAGCAGATCTCGTACGGAACGACGACCAGCTACGGCACGCTGGCCCAGCGGATCGGCCACCCTTCCGCGGCTCGTGCGGTCGGCTTGGCCAACGGCCGTAACCCGATCGCGGTGATCGTGCCGTGCCACCGGGTGATCGGCGCCGACGGATCGCTCACCGGGTTCGGCGGTGGGCTGGAGCGCAAACGCTTCCTGCTCGACCTCGAGGCCGGCGTCCTGCCGCTGCTGCCGGAGCTCAACTCCGGCGGGCCCAGTTCTTCGCCCACCGGTCAAGCGGGAGCAACATCTCCAGCAGCTCCTTCCCGCGCGGCGTGAGACAGTAGCCCTCGGACCGGCGCTCGATGATCGCTGCGTCGCGGAGTTCCCGCAGCCGGTCGTTGATGACACTGGACGACGCACCGTCGCAGCGGGCCTGAAGCTCGCGGAAGGTGAGCGTCGCCCCCTCGCGGAGCTCCCACCCGATGCGCAGCGCCCAGCGACGCCCGAGCAAATCGAGCAGCGCCATGATCGGCCTTCCCGAGCGCGAACCGCGCACTGGGTCTCCCGGCTGGGGTCTTCTCGCCCGTGGCACGGTCTTGCGCTTTCCTTTCCGAAGCACTAGTCTGTGCTTCTGAATTCGAAGCGAAGGATAGCGCCATGACCAGTTTCCCGAGGAGCCGCGTCCAGCCCTTGGAGCCTCCGTACGAGCCCGAGCTCGCTCGCACGCTACAGCGCATGATGCCGCCGGGCATGGAGCCGCTGAAGCTGTTCCGAACCGTAGCCCACAATCCCGCAATCCTGGACAAGCTCAGGAGCACCGGGACCTATCTGCTGAACTTCGGGACGCTCGATCCCGCCGACCGCGAGCTGGTCATCCATCGGACCTGTGCCCGGTGCCGCTGTGAGTACGAGTGGGGTGTCCATGCCCGGCTGTTCGCGCGTGCCGTCGGCCTGACGGAGGAGCAGATCGCCGCAACGGTCATCGAACCCGCACGCCCCGGACCGTGGTCGCCACGGCAGACCGCCCTCGTCGAGATGGTCGACCAGCTCCACGACACGGCGACGCTGTCCTGCGAGCTTTTCGCAACCCTGCGCACGCAGTTCAGTGACGCGCAGTTGGTCGAACTGCTGGCGCTCACGGGCCAGTACCACGCGGTCTCGTTCATGGCCAACGGTTTGCGGGTGGAAGCTGAAGCCGAGGCGGAGCGCTTCCCGCCCCCACCGCCGGCCTAGCGGCTGCCGACGTCGCTAGCGTGCGGCGCCGCCGTCGAGCGCCCGCGTCGCGGCGTCG
>DATCPD010000124.1:0-4684 GCA_036564325.1 Solirubrobacteraceae bacterium
ACCTCGTCACCCAGTCGCTGCGCGATCACCCCTCCGACGGCGGCGTCACGATCCCAGGGTGAAAACCTCCCGCCCCACGCGTTGAAGCGAAAATGCACGGCCCGGCGGCGCCCAGTGTCGTCCACCACGTAGATCGGCCCGCAGTCGCGCAGCCACGAATCGTCGAGCGGCAGCTCGGTCACCTTGACGCCGCTGCCACAGGCCGCCCGCGCCGCCGCTGCATCTGCGCCCGGGTTTGCGATCATCGTCACCGGCTCGAACACGGCGATTGCGTTGGCCACGGCCGCGTAGTCCGCGCAGGCCTGATCGATTGATGGGCCCCACAGCTCGCGCCGGCATGGCCAGCCCATCAGCGTCCGCTCGTGAGGCTCCCATTCGGCGGGGAGGCGCACGCCCGCAGGCTACGACAGATGGAGCCGGTGCGCGACCGCTGCCGCCTGCGTGCGGCTGCGTACCCCGAGCTTGCTGAGGATGCGCGACACATGCACGCTCGCCGTCTTCTCCGCCATATAGAGCGCCGCTCCGATCTGGCGGTTGGTGGCTCCCTCCGCGATCAACGCCAGCACCTGGCGCTCGCGAGGCGTCAGACCGAAGGGATCCGCCTCGGGCTCGGGCACGGTCGCCGCGGCGGCCCCGGCCTCGGCATCGACCCCGGACCCGCCCCCGGCCTCGAGCGCCAGCCTGCCGCGCTCGGCCAGAAGCTCGACCTCCTGCGCGAGCCAGCGTGAGCCCATCTGCCGCGCGCTGGTCACGGCCGCCTGCGCCAGCTCACACGCCGTGGCCCGGTCCCCCGCTTCCACCAGCGCCTCGGCAGCTCGCCAGCGGGCGATCGCCGCCGGGTATGGACGGCCGATGGCTTCCCACTCGGCGGCTGCCTTCTCCCATACCGCCGGATCGCTGCGCCCGCGGGCACGGGTGAGCTCGGCCGAGCCGGTGGTCATCCACGCCTTCTCCACGGGGCCGCCCTCCTGCGCCGCCGCCCGGAGCCGCTGCATGTGGATGCGCGCCCGCGCGAGCGCGTCCCGCTCGTCCTGCTTCTCCCGCAGGTCGCGCGCCCGCTGGGCAAAGTCCGCCTCGATCCGCAGTCCGATCCCGGTCACGCGCGCGATCCGCATCACGTCGTCGGTGCACAGCTCGAGGCGATCGAGTGCCTCGGCCACCGCCGCGCGCGCGCCGACGAGATCCCGCCGGCGGCGCCGAAGCTCGGCCAGTAACGAGCCGTGGAGGCCGATCCACTGCGGTTCGGAGGAAGTCGCCACGAGCGGCCCGAGCTCGTCGAGACACTGAGCCGCCCGCTCCTCGTCCCCCTCCCCGAGGGCCATGTCAGCCTCGCGGGTAAGGCGGAAGATCAGCATCACCCCGACCTGCTGGCCGGGCGACGAGCTCACGTGGGCCCGGGCCTGTGCCCAATCGCCAAGTTCGAAGGCCATCTCGGAGACGGTGAGCGTCATCCAGTCGCGGCCGCGGCCGAGCCGCTGCGGCGTGTTCTCCAGACCCTCGGAGGCGATCTCCAGCGCGTCCTGGGTGAAGCCGCGCAGGTTCAGCAGATCGGCCAGGTTGGCGTAGGCGGTGGTGAGCGAGTCGATGTCGCCCCGTTCGCGCGCCAGCGCAATCGCGCGGCGCAGGTGAGCGGCGCCCTCCTCCACCCGGCCGAGGGCGATCTGCGCCATCCCGAGCGTGTTCAGCACCTCGGTCTCGGCCAGCTGATCGCCCGCGGCGACCGCCGCCGCCAGCGCCTCACCGCCGTCCCTGACCGCGTCGCGGAACCTGCCTCGCAGCACCCGCGTCCGGGCCAGCCAGGCCAGCAGCGATGCCCGGAGGTCCTCCCCTTCGCCGTCGGGCAGCATGGCCAGCGCTCGCTGCGCGGTCTCCACGCCCTCGGCGCCGCGGTTCAGAGACCACTGCGTCCGTGCCAACCGCTCGAGCACGCACGCGTACCGCAGCGGGTCCACATCGGCGTCGAGCTCACCCTGCGCACTCGCCAGCAGGATCTCCGCCCGCAGTCGCTCCCCTCCGATTCCGTGAGCCCGCGCCGCCAGCATCAGCAGCGCGACGTGGTCGAGCGAGGCCACCGCTTCCGGATCGGGCACCCGGGGCCAGAGCTCCAGCGCGCGCTCGGCGAGATCGGCGGCTTCGCCGTAGGCGTGAACGTCAATCGCCGCGTGGGCGGCCCGCACGCTCGCCCGCAGCGCGGCGGGCTGGTCGCCCGCGGCGGCGTAGTGGCTCGCCACGGTCGCGGCTCGCTCGATCTCTCGATCCTCGACCGCGATCGGACGCATCTCCAACGCCTGCGCCAGCCCGAGGTGCAGCTCCGAACGCTCACCCGGAAGCAGGTCGTCGTAGACCACCTCCCGCAGCAGCGCGTGGCGGAAGAACAGCCTCCCATCCGCGCCCGCGACCAGCATCTGCTCGGCCACCGCTTCCCGCAGCGCGCTCTGCAGCTCGGGCGCCCTCAGCCCGGTGACCTCGGCGATCGTGTCCTGGTCGACCCGGCGGCCCACGGCGATCGCCCTCGCCGCCTGCTGGGACTCGGCCGACAGGCGTTCGATCCGCAGCATGAAGGCGTCCCGCAGGCTCTGAGGGGCGGCGCCGCGGCCGTCCAGGCCGGCGGCGAGAAGCTCCTCGGTGTAGAGGGGATTCCCCTCGCTGCGCACGTACAGTCGCTGCACCAGCTCCTGCCGGGGAGCGTCGCCCAGAATGTCGGTCAGGGCCTCGGTGAGCTCATGTCGATCGAACGGCGACAGGTCGACCCGCCGGGCGCGCTCCAGGCGCTCGAGTTCGCTCACCAGCGGCCGCAGCGGATGGCGGCGGTGAAGCTCATCGGCACGGTAGGTGAGCAGCAGCATCACGCGCTCCTGGCGCAGGCTGCGGGCGAGGAAGGCGACGAATGTCCGGGTCGAGCGATCAGCCCAGTGCATGTCCTCCAGCGTCATCAGCACGGGCTGGATCTCACTCAGCACGTGGATTAACTCGAGCAGCGCCTCGAACAGCCGCAGCTGTCCGGAGCCGTCCGCCGCGCCGGCGCGCTCGTGCCCGTCGTCGAGGCCCGGCAACAGCGCCGCGAGCTGGTTGCGGCTGCCCTGGCTCAGCTGCTCGAGCGCCGGGTGCTGCGCGCGCACGAGTGGGCGCAACGCGCTCAGCAGGGGTGCGTAAGGCAGCTCGCTCTCGCCCTGTTCGACGCTTTCGCCTCTGAGCGCGAGCGCGACCGCTTCCTCGGAGGTCAGCCGGTGCTCGAGCTCGCCGACCAGGCGGGTCTTGCCGACCCCTGAGTCACCGCCGACCAGCACCACGACGGGGCGTCGCTCCGCCGCCTCCCGCCAGGCCAGCTCAAGTTCCGCGAGCTCGCCGACCCGCCCGACGAAGTGGCTGCTCGTGAGCCGCGCTCGCATGGCCGAAGTATCGCGAGAAGCGGAGCCGGGCCGCGATCCTGGACCGGCGTGCCGGGAGTTCGCTGGCGTGCCTTTGGTTTCTGGCGCGCCGCCGGGCGTCCTGCTCATGGGCGGATACGACGGCATAGGTGAGAAGGGGGTGCATTTGTGACTCCTGTCGGTTGAATCCACTGCAGTCAGAGTGGACTGCGACCCCGGCTCGCACATCGGCAGATCGCAGCCGATCTGGCCGGCGAAAGCCTTAGTCGGAGCGCGGGACCCCTTAGCGCGGATTCCGCAGGCCATCGGGACGACCGGAGGGCGAAAGGATCAGTCGGCGACCGGAGCCTGCTCGCCCGCGCTCAGAGGACTCGCGGGTGAGCGGGTCGACTCCGTAATCTCGGTCGCGCTGACGTGCTGCGGGTGGTGACACGCCGCCAGATGCCCGCCCGCGTATTCGGTCAGCTGCGGCTCCTCGGTCCGGCAGACCTCGGTGGCGCGGGGGCAGCGGGTGTGGAACCGGCAGCCGGGCGGAGGCGCGATCGGACTCGGCGGCTCGCCGGAGACCAGCGGTCGGGACCTCGCGCGGTTCTGCTCGGGGTCGGGCAGGGGAATGGCGCTCAGCAGCGCGGAGGTGTAGGGGTGGATCGGCTTCGAGTACAGCTCCTCGGCGGGCGAGACCTCCATCAGCTTTCCCAGGTACATCACGGCGATCCGGTCTGAGACGTGGCGTACGACGCTGAGATCGTGCGCGACGAACACGTAGGAGAGATGCAGTTCGTCCTGGAGCTCGTCGAGCAGGTTGATCACCTGCGCCTGAATCGATACGTCGAGGGCCGAGACCGGCTCATCGAGCATGATCAGCTTCGGATTGACCGCCAGCGCCCGGGCGATCCCGATGCGCTGGCGCTGGCCGCCGGAGAACTCGTGCGGAAAGCGATTGAGATGCTCGGGATGGAGGCCGACGCGCTCGACCAGCGCTCGGCTCTCAGCGTCGACCCGATCCTTCGGCACGCCGCGGATCTGCAGCGGCGTGGCCAGGATCTGAGCCACCCGTTTGCGCGGGTTGAGCGAGGCCTGCGGGTCCTGGAAGACCATCTGCATCTCGCGCCGGATCGGCTCAAGTTCACGGCGGCCGGCGCCGGTGATGTCCTGGCCGCGGAAGCGAACCGAGCCGGAGGTGGCGTCGATCAGCCGCACGAGCGTGCGGATCAGCGTTGTCTTGCCGCATCCGGACTCTCCCACGATCCCCAGCGTCTCGCCCTCCCGGAGCGTGAACGAGACGTCGTCGACGGCGTGGACCTGCCCGATCTTGC
>DATCPD010000150.1:0-50437 GCA_036564325.1 Solirubrobacteraceae bacterium
GCCTGGGTAAGTAAAAACAGACCCGACAGCGACGGGAAGCGAAAACGATGGCGACGATGCGAGCGGTTCAGCTGGCGCAGGCCGGCAGCGAGACGTGAAACGTCGTATGCCCGGGCCGTGAGTCGACGGTCAGTGAGCCGGTGTGGCGGTCGACCACGATCCGCCGGGTCGTCGCGAGTCCCAGGCCGGTACCGCTGCCGATGTCCTTGGTGGTGAAGAACGAGTCGAACACTCGCTCTCGGATGTCGGCCGGAATGCCGGGACCGTCGTCGGTGACGTCGACGCGCGCGCAGCTGCCGTCGTGCTGCGTGGTGATCGTGATCGTGCCGCTCTCGCCGACGGCGTCGATCGCGTTATCGAGCAGGTTGGTCCAGACCTGATTGAGCTCCGACCCGCGGACGGTCAGCTTGGGGAGGCTGCGGTCGTAGTCGCGGACGATCCGGATCGAGGTGTGCTTGAGCTTGTGCCCGAGCACGGTCAGCGTGGTCTCCAGGCCCTCGTGCAGGTCGACCTCGACGAGCTCCCCGCGATCCATGTACGAGTAGGACTTGACCGCGCCGACGAGTTTCGACATCTGCTGAGTGGAGTGCTGGAGCTCCAGGGCCAGGCCGTGCGCGGCGAGCGTGGCCGCGACCCAGCCGACTGCTGCGTCGGTGGCAGGCCCGGCCACCGACGCCACGCGATCGAGCCACTCCCGATCGAGGCCGGCCCCGGCCAGCGGTTCGGTCAGCTCCCAGGCTTGCGGCACGCCCAGCTCGTCGAGCCGCTCCAGCAGCTCGTCCTCGGCGTCCGCGGCATCCAGGGCGTCGAGGCTCGTGCGCGACTGCGCGCGCTCGAGTGCCTCCTGGTGCAGCGCGAGGAGCCGCTCGGCATCCTCGCGCTCCAAACCGGCCTCGACGAACCGCCGGACCGTCGAGCTGAGGACGTCGAGCGCCTCGGCCATCTGCGCGGCGGCCCGCTGCGCCGCGGAAGCGGGATTGTTCAGCTCGTGAGCCAGGCCGGCCGCCATCGTGCCCAGTGAGGCCAGCCGCTCGCGGTTCTGTTCCATCTCGGTGACGCGGCTCATCACCGGAGCGACCTGATGCATCACCCGCTGGTGCACGGGAGGCTGCGCCAGCGCCAGGCGGCGGAACTCCTCGTTTCCGATCAGGGCGACCCGGCACTCGGTTGCCGCCTGCATCCGCACCGGCAGCGGATTCCCGGTCAGCGCGGCGATCGCCCCCATCCACGTAGGTGCCTGCTGGCGCCCGACCGGCTCCGCGCGGCCGCGATTGATCATGAAGGTCTGCGCCGTCCCCTCCAGCAGCAGTTGCAGACCGGCTACGTCCACGCCCTGCTCGGCGATCAGCTCACCGGGCGCGAGCAGCCGGACGCTGGCAGCCGGCAACCACTCCGCGAGTTCCTCGTCGCTGAGGTCGTCGAACAGGTCGACGGCGCGCAACTCCGCCAGGGTCACGGCCTCGGTCATGCGTCAGCCAGGTACTGGTGGATCAGTGAGACGGCCATCGAGCCTTCCCCGACGGCGCTGGCCACCCGCTTGATCGAGCGTGCCCGTACGTCCCCGGCCACGAACACGCCGGGCACGCTGGTCTCGAGCAGGTAGGGGTCGCGGTTCAGTGGCCAGCCGTCGCCCTGGACGTCCCGACCGGCGAGCACGAACCCGCGCTCGTCACGCTTGACGACTCCCTCGAGCCAGTCCGTGCGGGGCGTCGCGCCGATGAACACGAAGCAGGCATCGATCTCGAGCTCCGATTCGGCGCCGTCGGGCCCGCGCACCCGCAGCGCCCGCAGGCGCCCGTTCTCGCCTTCCGCGGCCACCGCCACGGTCTGCGCGCGCACATCCACCTTGTCCAGCGCCGCGATCTGCTCGATCAGGTAGTGCGACATCGAAGCCGCCAGGCCGGCGCCGCGGACGAGCATCGTGACCCGTCCGGCCCAGCCGCTGAAGTAGACCGCAGCCTGTCCGGCCGAGTTTGCGCCGCCGATGATCACGACGTGCTGGTGCTCGCACGAGCGCGCCTCGGTGACCGCGGCGCCGTAGTAGATGCCGGCGCCGGTGAATTCGGAGAAGCCCGGCGTGTCGAGCTGGCGGTAGGTCACGCCGGAGGCCACCAGCACGCAGTTGGTGCTCAACGTCCCGCCGCCACTGAGCTCGACGAAGCGCCCCGCGCCTTCGGCTCGCAGCCCGACGGCATCCTGAATCGTCAGCAGCTCGGCCCCCAGCCGCCGAGCCTGATCGGTCCCCCGGCGCGCGAGGTCCGAGCCGCTGAGCCCCATCGGGAAGCCCAGGTAATTCTCGATCCGGCTCGACTGGCCCGCCTGGCCCCCGGGGGCCTCCCGCTCGACCATCACGGTTCGCAGGCCCTCTGAGGCCCCGTACACAGCCGCGGCGAGACCCGCTGGCCCGCCGCCTACGATCACGAGGTCGTAATGATCCTGAGCCGGCTGCCCGCTGACCCCGAGGCGTTCCGCCAGTTCGAGGATCGTGGGGCGCTCCAGCACCGATCCGTCCTCCAGGAGCGCCACCGGAAGGCGGTCGGCTGCGATCCCTGTGACCTGAAGCAGCTCGCGCGCCTCGCCGTCGCGCTCGACATCCAGCCATCGCGCCGGCACCCGGTTGCGCGCGAGGAAGTCCCGCAGGTCATGGGATTCCTTCGAGAACCGGTGACCGATGATCCGGACCCCGCCGGCCTCGAGCGCGGCGCCGGTCTCCCACGTCGTCAGGAGATCCTCGACGACGGGAAACAGCTCCTCGTCCGGCGGATCCCACGGTTTGAGCAGGTAGTAGTCCAAGCCCACGCTGTTGATCGCCTCGATTGCCGCCTCGGTGTCGGCATACGCGGTCAGCAACACGCGCTTGGCGTCAGGGACGAGCTGCCGCGCCTGGACCAGGTACTCCGTCCCCGGCATTCCTGGCATTCGCTGGTCGGCGATCAGCAACGCGACCTGGTCACCGCGCCGCCGGACTTCCTTGAGCAGCTCGAGGCCCTCGGGTCCCGAGGTCGCACGGAGCACCCTGAAGCGCTCCCCGAAGTGGCGGCGCAGATCCCGTGAGACGGCGGCGAGCACCGCCGGCTCGTCGTCCACGGCCACGATGGCGGGACGGCGGGTGCTCGGCACGGCGGACATCAGAGCATGAACGCTAATGGGTCGGTGATCCCGATCAGCGCCTGACGCCAGTCTCGGATCGGCGGACCGCCGACGTGGCGGGAACTTCGAACGGCCCAAGTCCTTGGCGAACTCGACTGCGGCTTGGGAGCGGGCGAGCTCAGGCGTCCCCGGCGGCACCGGCGCGGCACTGGCCGTGCTGGCGGTGCTGGCGGCATTGGTGGCGGCGCCTCTCAACGACCAAAATGCGCCAACGGTGCCCCTGGGCCGGCACGCGCGGAGCGCAATGCTTGCCCTACGACACTAATGCTCCATCCGTTTCTGCCGGGCGGCAACTTTGTCGCACTCTGGTGGTTCGGTATCGGCCGGTCGCCTGCATAGCGCGACAACCGGGGTCGTCTTCGACGTGGTCCGACGTGCTGTCCATCCATGCCGTGAACAGCACGTCAGACCGAGCCAGATCGGCATCGATTGCCGTGCTGTGCAGGCAATGCGGTCGACGACCCGGGCAGCACGCCCGGGGTGAACCGCCGCGCAGTGGGGCCACCCGGGGCCAACCGAAACGATCCCCTCAATGCCCCAGCAGACCTAGGGGCCCACGGGCCCAGGCGCTGGTCGCGCGGGCGTGTGCGCGACGAGGAACTGGCGAACAACCTCTACGCCACGCGCAGTGTGTTCCGGGGTGTCCTTCCACGGCTCGAACACCTCGCCGCGCGGAGCCAGCGCCGCGAGTTCCCGGCCCGTCTCCGTGGGGTGATGGTCGTCGATACCGGGAAGCACCAGCATCGGCGTCGAGCACGACGAAATGAACCCTCGGGACACGCTGACCACGAACTCGCCGTCCCACATCCGCGTCCCGAATTGCTCGACCTGGCTCGCGTCGATGTCCGCCCGGCGGCCGGCCAGATCCTCCCCCCAGTCGCGCCACAGCGCCTCGAACAGATGACGGTTGCGGTCCATGACTCCGATCGGCTGCTCGAGCACGGCGGCGCTGACGCGCGCGGGGGCGAGCTCAATCAACCTGAGCGCGTAGGACCCGCCGATGCAGCAGCCCATGACATGACACTCCTCCACGCCGAGATGATCGAGCAGGCCGAGCTGATCCGCGGCGAACGATCCCCACGGGTCTTCGACATCGAGCGGGCCGCGGGAGCGGCCGGCATTGCGCTGGTCCATCGCGATCATCCGGAAGCCTTCGCCCAGAACCTCGAGCGGATTCAAGGTTGCGGCCGCCCATCGCTCGACGGTTGAGTTCATGGCCCCGGGCGCGAACAGCAACAGCGGGAACCCGCTCCCGTGCTCCTCGTAGTGGATCGTTGTCGTTCCGTTCTCGAACTGCGGCATTCCCGTCCTCTCCTCGCTTTGCGCCGTTGGGGCAAGGGTCGCACGATCCGCGAACGACATCGCAACTCCCGCCCGGTCCTCGGGTTCTCGCAGCTAGAGAGGCCGGAGGAAACGAAGGGGATCACCATGCGTCGCGCGCTCATGATTCTGCTGTCGAGTTCGATGGTCCTCCTCGCGGGAGGGGCGGCCGCGTTCGGAGCGCCGCCCGCGGCAATCTCCTCGGCGGCTCCCGGGCTCACGATCGCCGCCCAGCCCAATCCCTCACTCGCGGGCCAGGCCGTGGTGATCGCCGGTCGGCTAAGCGGACCCGCTGCGGGGCGCCGGAGTGTGGTCCTCTGGCAGCGGCTCCACTGGCAGCGGAGCTTTCACCGGGCGTCGGCGACGGAGACCAATTCCGCGGGCCGGTACACGATCGTGCGACGCGTCGGCGTGGTCGAGACCAACCGTCTCTGGTACGTGACGGCGGGCGGCGTGCGCAGCCACACCGATGAGCAGCGCGTCCATGCGCGCATGACCCTGTCAGTGCTCACGATGGCCGTGAGCGCAGCGGACAGGGTCAATTTCGCCGGTCACGTCGACCCCTCCCACAAACGCGACCGCGTCCTGCTCCAGCAGCGGTTCGACCGCAGCTGGGTGACGATCGAGCGGGTTCGGCTCGATCGCAGGTCGAACTTCGCCGCCCATCACCGCTTCGTCAACGACGGCGAGAAGGACGTGCGCGCCGTTCTCGGCGCCGACCGGCGCAACGTCCGCTCCTTCTCGCCCGTGGTCACGGTAGACGTGAACTCGATCCACAGGATCAAGCATGTGGTGATCATCATGCAGGAGAACCGCTCGTTCGACCATTACTTTGGAACCTACCCGGGCGCGGACGGAATCCCGGCCGGCGTGTGTGTGCCGGATCCCAAGAACGGCGGTTGCATCGCGCCGTTTCACGACTCCGCAGATCTCAACTACGGCGGACCTCACGGAGCGAATAACGCTGCCGCGGACATCAACGGCGGCGCGATGAACGGCTTCGTCGGGCAAGCTCAGAAGGGCAAGAACTGCGGCACCAACAATCCGGCGTGCAGCCCGTGCAACCAGAGCCAGGTGGCGCGGTGCATCGACGTGATGGGCTACCACGACGCGCGCGAGATCCCCAACTACTGGAGGTACGCGCGTGATTTCGTGCTCCAGGATCACATGTTCGAGCCCAACTCCTCCTGGAGCCTGCCGGAGCATCTGTTCCAGGTCTCAGAGTGGTCGGCCTTCTGCACCGACCCCCTGGCCCCGTTCTCGTGCAAGAACGCTCTGCAGAACCCGAACCCATCGGATGGGACGCCCCACTACGCGTGGACGGACATGACCTATCTGCTGCACAAGAACAACGTCAGCTGGGGGTACTACGTGTTCAAGGGCACCGAGCCCGACTGCGAAAACGATTCAGCCATGACCTGTGCGCCGGTCGCGCAGGGCCCAAAGACACCGGGCATCTGGAACCCGCTGCCGTCGTTCGAGACCGTGATCCAGGACGGCCAGACGGGCAACGTCCAGACGCTGAGCAACTTCTTCGCCGCGGCCAAGAACGGATCGCTGCCCGCCGTCTCCTGGATCGACCCCAACGGCAAGGTCTCAGAGCATCCCACCGCGCTCGTCAGCGCCGGCCAGACGTACGTCACCGGCCTGGTCAACGCGATCATGCACAGCCGGGATTGGAACAGCACGGCGATCTTCCTGTCCTGGGATGACTGGGGAGGCTTCTACGACCACGTGGTGCCTCCGCAGGTCGACCAGAACGGATATGGGCTGCGCGTCCCCGGCATCGTGATCAGCCCCTACGCCCGCAACGGCTTCATCGACCACCAGGTCCTCAGCCACGACGCGTACAACAAGTTCATCGAGAACGACTTCCTCGGCGGGCAGCGCCTGGATCCGAAGACCGACGGGCGCCCGGACCCGCGCCCGAGCGTCCGCGAGGCAAATCCGCTGCTCGGTGACCTCGCCGCCGACTTCGATTTCCACCAGCGGCCCAGGGCTCCGGTGATCCTCCCGGTGCACCCCGCTCCCGGCCCGGCTTCGGCCGGGCCGTGAGCGGCGTATGGTTGCGCGAGGCCACTGACCGAGGAGAGAGCACATGTCGACGATCGAGCACGGCATCAGCACCGGCACCGACGACGCCGCGGCCATCGAGGAGCTGCACGAAATCGTCAGCCGCCAGCGCGAGGCGTTCCTGGCTGACCCGTTTCCCTCGCTCGACGAGCGGCTCGCGCTGCTCGGTGCGCTCGCCGGCATGGTCATGAGCCATCGCACCCAGATCGAGGAGGCGATGAGCGCCGACTTCGGCGTGCACCCGACCCTCGCCACCGACCTGATCGAGGTGCTGGGAGTCGCGGGCCGCGCCGCCTACGTGGCGGAGCATCTCGAGGGCTGGATGGCGCCCGAGCCGCGGTACTCCGACCCGGCTCTGTACGGCAGCGGGCGCGCGTTCGTGCAGCCCCAGCCCAAGGGCGTGGTGGGCAACATCAGCCCATGGAACTTTCCCTTCGACCTCTCGGTCGGCCCGCTGATCGAGATGCTGGCGGCCGGCAACCGCGTGGTGCTGAAGCCCTCAGAGCACACGCCGGCCTGTTCGCAGGTGCTCCAGGACATGATCCGCGCGACGTTCGATCGCGACCGCGTCGATGTCGTGGTGGGCGGCCTCGAGCTGGCCAAGGCGTTCACGCGCGTGCGTTGGGACCACCTGCTGTACACCGGAAGCCCGGAGGTCGGACGCGAGATCGCCAAGGCGGCGGCCGAGCATCTGGTTCCGGTGACGCTTGAGCTCGGCGGCAAGTGCCCGGCGATCCTCGCCGATGACTCGATCGACGCCGAGTCGGTCAAGCAGGTGCTGGGCACGAAGGCGCTCAAGAACGGGCAGATGTGCATCTCCGTGGACTACTGCCTCGTCCCGCGCGCGCGACTGGAGGATTTCGCCCGGCTGGCCCTCGATCACGTGCGCGAGAACATGCCCGACTTCTGCGCTTCACCGAGCAACACGGGCATCATCACCTCCCGCCACCTCGAGCGCATCCAACGGTTGCTCGCCGACGCACAGGCGCGCGGCTGTGACGTGCGCGCGCTCGAGGAGGGCGGCGAGGTCAGCCCCGACACCCGTCAGCTTCCGATGTCGATCGTGCTCGACCCACCGGATGACCTTGCCCTCATGCAGGAGGAGATCTTCGGCCCGATCCTCCCGGTGAAGGCTTACGACGAGCTCGACGAGGCCATCGGCCACGTCAACGCAGGCGAGCGCCCGCTTGCGCTGTACGTGTTCTCGAAGGACGAGCAGGTCGCCGACGACGTGCTCCGGCGCACCACCTCCGGAGGCGCGTGCGTGAACGCCGCCGCGGTGCACGGTGCGCTGCCGTCACTGCCCTTCGGCGGCATCGGGCAGAGCGGCTCCGGTCGCCACCACGGGATTGAGGGCTTCCGCGAGTTCTCCAACCCGCGCGGCGTGTTCGTGCGAGGCGAGGGCGACCTGCTCGAGGCGTTTGCGCCGCCCTACGGCGCTACGGCACAGGCCGTCGTCGGCGCCGCTTTCCAGTCGGCTCAGGCCTGAGCATTCTGACAATCGATCGAGGAGGTTGGCCGGTGTTCACGCCTGTGCTGTTCATTGATCGCCCGCGTCCGGTTCAGGTGGTACTCGGGGGCGTTCTACCGGCCCTGATCGGGGTCATCGCCGGTGTCCTGCTCGGCGTGTCGAGCGGCGCCTACTACGCCATCGGCGCGCTTGCCGCCATCGGAGCCTTCATGTCCGGGTTCGAGCATCGCGATGGCTGGGGAGGTGCGGATCGCGGATTCTTCGGCGGCGCTATCTACGGCGCCGCGCTGCTCATCACCCACGGGCTGATCGGCACCCATGCCAAGGTGTCGCTCGGCAGCTTTCCGCCGCTGCTTGCGGTCCTGACCACCATTGTCGGGAGCATCCTCGCTGCCTGCGGCGGACGGCTCGCCCGCGCGCTGCGCGAACGCGCCGCCACGCAGACCAAGTCCGCCTAGGGCAATAGCCTGCCGACCCATGACAGCCAATCAGAAGCCCGAAGTTGCGGTGCCGTCCGGCCAGCCGCCGTCGTACCAGCTGGAGATCGAGGACATCACGGTCGGCGACGGCGAGGAAGCCGTCCCCGGACGCGTCGTGGAGGTGCACTACGTCGGCGTCTCGTGGAAAACCGGAGTGCAGTTCGACGCTTCCTGGGATCGCGGCGACACATTCAAGTTCACGCTCGGCAAGGGCCACGTGATCCCGGGCTGGGACCGCGGCGTCACCGGCATGAAGGTGGGCGGACGCCGCCGGCTCGCGATCCCGCCGGACCTGGCCTACGGAAAGCGCGGTGCCGGCGGGGTGATCGGGCCAGACGAGACGCTCGTGTTCGTGGTCGATCTGATCGGGATCAACTGAGCGTGCGTGCGAGGCACGCTATGTCGTAAATGACGGCCGGGCCGTCGCCCTGTTGTGCGGCCGGCGGACAGCGGCACTTGGTGCCAGCGCCACGACGACCAGGCCGGCGAGGGCCAGCAGACCGCAGGCCAGCCGCAGCGACGTGAGCTGAGCCACGCCGCCGATCAGGGGCGGTCCGGCGAGGAAGCCTAGATAGCCGAGCGAGCTGACGACCGACAGTGCCGGCCCGGTCGAGACGCCCGGCTCATCGGCACCCGCGCGGAACAGGGTGGGCACGACGCCCGCGAGCCCGAGTCCGAGCGCGGCGAACCCGGCGATGGCCACGGGCGCCGTGCCGGGCGCCAAGCCGGCGGCGAAACCAAATCCCGCCAGGGTTCCGCACCGTCGCAGCAGGCCAACCGAGCCCCAGCGCGCCCACAGGCGGTCGGCCAACAGGCGTCCCGTTCCCATCGCGATGCTGAACACCGCGTAGGAAATGGCGCCGAGCGCCGCCGATCCCGCGAGATCGTCACGGACGAGCTTGGCGCTCCAGTCCGAGGCGCCGCCCTCAGCCATCAGGCAGAAGAAGCACGCCGCGCCGATCAGCGCGAGCCGCGAGGGCATACGCCTCCAGTTCAGGGTCGGGGCGTGCGCATCTGCGTCCTCATCCCGAGCCATCAGCGGACCGGTGGCGATCAGTCCGGGGATCCCGAACAGGAGCGCGGCGGCGGCGAGGTGGGGGAAGGGGGCGACGTGCAGCGCGGCGGCGAGCGCGCCCAGCCCAGCCCCCGCAAAGCCGCCAAACGAGAACGCCGCATGCAGCGAGGAGAGGATCGGCCGGCGCATCCGCCGCTCGATCGATACGCCCTGCGCGTTCATCACGAGGTCGCACGTGGAGTTGGCGAGTCCCACGATGAACAGCGCGCCGGCCAGCGCCGGGACGCTGCGCGCGACCCCCGGGAGCAGGACCGCGGCCATCAACCCGGCTACCGCGATCCGGCAGAACGTTCGGCTCGAGCGCCCCGGCAGGAGCCGCCCGACCAGCGGCATCGCCACCACCGCCGCGAGCGCCGGCGCGAGCAACGCCAGCCCGAGCACGCCCGTCGTGGCACCCGCGCGGTCGGACAGCGCCGGGATGCGCGAGGCCCAGGACGCAAACAGCGCACCGTTGACGAAGAACACCGCGGTGATCCCCGCGCGAGGGCTCATGCGTGCAGCACTTCGATCCCGAGCGCCCGGTAGGGAGCAAGGGAATCGTCGTCGACGGCTGCATCGGTGACCAGATGCGTAACGGCCCGCAGCGGCGCGACGACGACCGACATAGCGGTGCCGAGCTTGTCGTGGTCGGCCAGCGCCACGACCTCCGCCGCCCCCTCGATCATCGCTGCCTTCACGTGCCGTTCTTCGAGGTCCTCGGTGGTGACGCCGATCTCAGGATGCAGGCCGCAGACGCCGAGAAACACGACGTCGGCGCGGATCACGCGGAGCGCTTCGATCGCGGTCGCGCCCACCGTGACGAGCGCATCGCGGCGCAGCGTCCCGCCGACGACCGTGACCTCGAGCCCGGGATGATCGGCCAGCGCGAGCGCGATCGGCGGGCTCGTGGTCACGACCCTCGCTCGCAGGTCATCACGCAGCGCACGGGCAAGCTCGAGCGTGGTCGTGCCGCCATCGAGGACGACGAGCTGGCCGTCGCGCACGCAGGCGGCGGCTCGCCGTGCGATCGACGCCTTCGCCTCCGGCGCGCGCCGCGCGCGAGTGGCAAACGGCGCCGCGTCACCGTGGCGGGGGAGAGCGCCACCGTGCACGCGGCGCAGCCGCCCAGCGTCGTCGAGCTCGCGCAGGTCGCGGCGAATCGTGTCGGCGGACACCGCCAGCTCGGCCGTCAGGTCGGCGGCGAGCACACGTCCCTGCGTCCGGAGCCGGTCAAGGATGAGAGAGCGTCGCTCGTCGGTCAGCACCTTCCGAAGATTACACGTTCATGCATGCTCGTGTATGACCACGCATAATCGTGCAATGCGCACGGCTCGCCGCTCACCGGCGAGCCGCTGAGGCTACGAGCGTTTCCATCAGCGCGGCGGCATCGGCGTCTGAGAGTTGCTGCTCGCGGACCAGGGACCGCCAGGTGAAGTAGCTGATCGCGTGGCCAACGGCGGCCTGGGTTCGTCTTCCCCTGGCACCTCGGAGCTTTCGTCCCTGCATGAGCGTCTGCTGGGCGGCCCCGAAGTACCCGCGTATGGCGGCGAAGCGCTCCTGCACCACGGGAACGATCGACTCGTCACGAAACAGGTTGTCCAGCATCCGGTCCGCTCGCCGGTAGAACGCGTACAGCTCATGCAGCGCCACCCGCAGCCGTTCATCGGGCGACGCGATGGCTGCCCATGCGCCGAGATCGGGCAGCGGGTTGGACGCTGCCCAGTGCGAACTGCACGCGTCGAACAGCGCGGCTTCATCAGGGAAGTGGCGGTAGAGCGTCGAGCGACGGACGCCGGCCCGTGCGGCCACCGCGCTGATCGACGTTTGGGAGGGCCCGAGCGTGCCGTGCAACTCCGCCGCACTCTCGGTGATTCGAAGCCGCGTGCGGTCCTGCAGCTCCGCGCGCCGCTGCATGCGATACGGCCGGGGTGACTTTTCGTCGGCCATCAGTGTCCGTTCATCTTGACAGGCGCAGCGGCCGTGCGTAATCTAGGCGACATTATTGTCCGATGAAATGAGGGGCAGATGGCCGTCACCAAGGACGCGCGAGCGCTGGGCCCAGCCGATGGACGCGCCGGCTTTCTCGGCAGCATCGGGGTGAGATTCATGGTCGATGCCGATGTCACCGGTGAGCGCTTCTCGCTCGTCGAGCACCCGATGTCCGCGCGGGCCCTGGCGGCGCCGCTTCACCGGCACAACCGTGAAGACGAGTACAGCTACGTGATCGAGGGTCGCATGGGGGCGCTGCTCGGAGAGGATGTGCTCGAGGCCGGTCCCGGCGACCTGGTCTTCAAGCCCCGCGGCGAATGGCATACGTTCTGGAATGCCGGCGACGAGCCATGCCGGATCCTCGAGATCATCTCGCCCGCCGGGTTCGAGCGGTTCTTCGCCGAGCTGGTCGAGCTGGGCGGCGTCGCCCAAGCCGCCCCGGAACAGCTGGGCGAGCTCTGCCAGCGCTACGAGCTCGAGATGGATCCGTCCACCGTTCCCGATCTGGTGGCGCGCTTCGCGCTCAACTTCCCCGCCGAGCCTCTCCGAGCCTGACCCCGCGGGATCAGAGCCGGAGACCTCCTCGATAAATCAGAAGTTGTTGTGCACAGTGCCGGACTGAGTGGCGACAGTGGCCGTGTCGGCGTTACCCGCGATATCCATGGCCGACGTTGACGGGGTCCAGGTCATCGCCGCCAGTGTGGTGCTGGTTGATGACGTAGCGCTCGCTGTGCCCAAGGTGATCGTGATCTTGGATCCACTCCGGATCATCGTCGAGGGCGTGCCGGTGGAACCGTAGCTCACGTAGCTGCCGGCTCCCGTCTTAAGGTAACTGGCGCTACCGAGCAGGATGGTCCCGACGGGAATCTGGGTCGGCGTGGCATTGGTGTTGTAGACGACCACGTAGTCACTCGTCGAACCGCCCGCGTCGACCAGCGCGACCTGTACGTTGGTGCTCGCGCCGTTCCAGCCCGGAAGAATCGAGTAGGGGTCCATCGTCTCGCTGCTGGTCAGGGCCACCGTGTCGCCAAGCTCCAGATGGCCCACCGTTCCCCCGCTGACGTTCGTGCTCTGCACGTCGACCGCGCTCGGCGCGGTGTTGTCGACAGTGGTGTTGAAGCTCTGGGTGCCCGCGTTTGCCCCGCTGTCGGTTGAGGTGATCGTGTAGCTGTGGCTTCCGGCGCTCAGGCTCGCTCCCGCGGTCAGGGCGGCACTGCGGTAGCCGTATGCCGTGCCGCCGCCGCTGTAGCTGCCTGCGGTCAGCGCCACCGCGGTGCTGCCCGTGGTGATCGAACCGACGTTCGCGGTCACGCTCGCGATCCCGCTCGCCGGGTTGCCGGTATCGCCGACGTTGGCGTAGACGTAATAGCTGGCGCCCTGAGCGATCAGGCCGGTGTCGTAAGCCGAGCTGCGCCCGACCACGGCAGACGTCACGGTCGGAGCGGTCCAGTCGGGGGCACCCGCGAACGTGTTCGACGCGGTGCTCACCGAGCCCGTGTATGCCGACACCGTCCCGCCGAGCGTCAGCGACCAGGTCGCACCGACGGCGATCAGGCAGACAGCCCTCGCAAGCGCTCCCGCCGTTAGGTCTCCACGAAGTAGCTACCGCTGCCCTGCCCGCTCGAGTAGTAGCGGGTGGTGATCGTCTTCTTGCGCGTGAAGAACTCGACCGCGTCCGGGCCGTGCGCGTGGAGGTCGCCGAGGAAGCTGTCCTTCCACCCGGAGAAGGGGAAGAACGCGACGGGCGCGGCGACGCCGATGTTGACGCCGATCATGCCCACCTGCACCTCGTGGCGGTAGCGGCGCACCGACGCGCCGGATTCGGTGAAGATCGACGCGCCATTGCCAAAGCGGCTTTGGTTGACGACGCCGATCGCCTCGTCGAGGGTGGGCACGTGGATGATCGTCAGCAGCGGGCCGAACACCTCCTCGCGGGCGATCGCCATCGCGGAGTCCACCTGGTCAAGGATCGTGGGACCGACGAACGAGCCCTCAGCGTCGTGGGCGGTCTCGCGGCCGTCGACCAGCAGCCTGGCGCCGTCGGCCACGCCGCGCTCGATCCAGCCACGGATCCGGTCACACGCGGCGCGGGAGATGACGGGACCGACGTCGGTGCCCTCGCGCAGCCCGTCGCCCAGGCGCAGCGCGGTTGTCGCCTGCACCAGTGGCGGGACCAGCTGCTGGTACGCGTCGCCCACCGTGACCACCACCGAGCCGGCCATGCAGCGCTGCCCCGCGGCGCCGAACGCGGACCCGATGATGCCCTCGACGGTCTTGTCGATCACCGCGTCGGGCATCACGACCATATGGTTCTTGGCCCCGCCGAGCGCCTGCACGCGCTTACCGGCTTTGGCCGCGCGCTCGTACACGAGCCTGGCCACGGGGGCTGAGCCCACGAACGAGACCGCATCGATTCCCGGGTGCTCGAGAATCCCCTCGACGATCTCCCGTCCGCCGTTGACCAGGTTGACGACGCCCGGCGGCAGGTCGAGCGCATCAAGCTCCTCGAACGCGATCTGCTGGGTCAGCGGCACCTGCTCGGAGGGCTTGAGCACGAACGCGTTGCCGCACGCGATCGCGAACGGAAGAAACCAGAACGGAACCATGGCCGGGAAGTTGAACGGGACGATCGCCGCGCATACGCCAACCGGTTGGCGAATCGTCTCGGCGTCGACGTTCCGCGCCACGTCCTCCAGGATCCGGCCCTGCATCGTCGTGGGGATCGCGCAGGCCGCTTCGACCATCTCGATCATCCGCGCGACCTCGGCGCGCGCGTCACCCAGCGTCTTGCCCATCTCGGTCGTCACCGACCGAGCCAGATCCTCGCTGCGAGCCACCAGCCGCTCGCGGAGCTCGAACAGCTTCCGCGCCCGGCCGATCGTGGAGACGGCACGCCACTCGGGCAGAGCCGCGCGGGCGGCGGCGACCGCGGCATCGAGATCGGCGCTGCCGGACAGCGGGACCCGCGCCAGCACCTCTCCGGTGGCCGGGTTGGTGACGTCGAGGATCTCGGTTGCGCTGGTGGCGGGGGTGAAGCGCCCGTCGATGTAGTTGTCGAGCAGGCGGGTGGCGGTGAGGGACATCGGGTGCTCCTGAGCGGTCGGGTCAGCGGCGGCTTGGCTCGGGTTCGAGCGTCCACTCGTGATCGGGGTCGTTGGCCACGGCCCACAGTCGCGTGGGGCCGGCCATCACATTGAGGTAATACACGTCATAGCCGGGAGGTGCCGAGACGGTGTGGTAACCGCGCGGGACGAGCACGCAGTCGCGGTCGCCGAAGGCGAGTGACTGATCGAGTGAGCGATCGTCGCTGTAGACGCGCTGCAGGCCGAACCCGCGGGCGGGGGAGATGCGGTGGTAGTAGGTCTCCTCCAGCTGGCTCTCCCGCGGGGGATCGTCACGATCGTGCTTGTGAGGCGGGTAGCTCGACCAGTGGCCGGCCGGGGTCAGCACCTCGCAGACGAGCAGTGAGTTGGCTTCGCGATCGCCCATCAGGATTGGGTGCACGAAGCGCTCCTGGGCGCCGTGGCCTCGGCGCTCGACCTCGATCTCCGAGCCCGGCAGCGCGCGGGCCTGCGCGCCGCCCGCGGGCGCCGGCGCCCAGCACAGCGCGACCTCCGCGCCAGCCTCACCGCCGCGCACGGAGAACGCTGTCCCCGGTGGCAGGTACGCGGCATCCGGCAGGCCGGCCCACGGGTCGGCGCGGCCACCGAGATCTCGCCACTCACCGTGTTCGGAGCTGACGTCGGCGCTCCCGGA
This sequence comes from Solirubrobacteraceae bacterium, assembly GCA_036564325.1. Classification (GTDB taxonomy): domain Bacteria; phylum Actinomycetota; class Thermoleophilia; order Solirubrobacterales; family Solirubrobacteraceae; genus Palsa-465. The sequence goes on from DATCPD010000150.1 coordinate 15,293, forward strand.
GACGACGACGACGCAGACCTCGCGATCGCCCGTCGCGCGGGTGGACCCAGCCTCCGCGGCCAGCGCCAGCACCTCGAAGCCCACGTGACCCCATCCCGCCGACTCGGGGGTCACGGTGAGGATCGTCCCGTCGGGCTGCGGTGGGGACGGGTGGACGAGCAGATCACTCATGAACGTCCTCCAGATAGCTGCGCTGCGCCTGCCGCGCCTGCTGATACTCCTCGCGCGCGGTCTGGACGGTCGGCTGTTCGGAGACCTCGGCCACCGGCACGTCCCACCAGCCCTCGTAGTTCGGCACGCCCGCGTAGCGGTCGGTCTCGATGTGGATCACCACGGGGCCGTCGGCGCCGCGGGAAGCTCCGAGCGCCCTTCGCAAGTCTTCTGCCGTGCGGGCCCGGATGACGCGCGCGCCCAGGCTCTCGGCGTTGGTCGCGAGATCGAGCGGCAGCACCGGCGACCCCGCCGGGTCGGCGAGGGTCACGCCATCCGCGGCGTCCACCGGCAGCGCGCCGTTCGCGCCCCGCCGGTAATGGGTGCCGAAGCCTGAGGAGCCCAGCGAGCGCGACAGGGCGCCGATCGACGCGTACCCGTGGTTGTCGACCAGCACGATCACGATCGGCACCCGTTCGGCCACCGCCGTCACGAGCTCACCGGGAAGCATCAGGTAGGAGCCGTCGCCGACGAACACGTACACCTCACGGTCGGGGGCCGCCAGCTTGGCCCCCATCCCACCCGGGATCTCGTAACCCATGCACGAGTACCCGTACTCCGCGTGGTAGCCCTTGCCGGCGGGGTCCCGGGCGCGCCACAGCTTGTGCAGGTCCCCCGGCCCAGAGCCCGCCGCGCACACCACCACACCGGTCTCGCCGGCGGCGTCGTTGATCGCGCCGATCACCGCCGCCTGCGAAGGCAGGCCGCTCGAGGTGCTCCCCGCCACCAGCGACGCGACCTCCTCGGCCCAGGCGCCGGACTGTTCGCGGGCCAGCTGCTCCCAGTCCGCGGAGACGCGATGGCCGCCGAGGCGCTCACGCAGCTGCTCGAGTGAGACCCGGGCGTCGGCCTGCACCGCCAGCGCGCTGTGCTTGACCGCGTCGAGCGAGGCGACGTTGATGTTCACGAATCGCACCTGCGGATCCTGGAAGGCGGACTTCGACGCCGTGGTGAAGTCGCTCCACCGCGTGCCGATGCCGATGACCAGGTCCGCCTCGCGCGCGAGGCGATTGGCCGCGGCGGTCCCGGTGGCGCCGACCGCGCCCAGGCTGAGGGGATGCTCGGAAACCAACGCGCCTCGCCCAGCCTGTGTCTCGGCCACGGGAATCCCGGTGGCCTCGACGAGCTCGCGCAGGGCCGCCACCGCCTCGCTGTAGATGACCCCGCCGCCGGCCACGATCAGCGGCCGCTCCGCGGCGAGCACGAGCTCGGCCGCCCGGGCCAGTGCCTCCGGGGCCGGTGGCTGGCGGTACACCGTCCAGACGCGCTGCTGCAGAAACGCCGGCGGCACCGCGAACGCCTCGGCCTGGACATCCTCGGGCAGCGCCAGGGTCACTGCGCCCGTCTCAGCGGGATCGGTCAGGACGCGCATCGCCTCGAGCGCCGCCGGGATCAGCTGCTCGGGACGCTCGACGCGGTCGAAGAACCGCGATACGGGCCGGAAGCAGTCGTTCACCGAGACGGTCCCGTCATGGGGCACCTCGAGCTGCTGGAGCACCGGATGCGGCCCGCGGGTGGCGAATGTCTCCCCGGGGAGCAGCAATACCGGCAAGCGGTTGATGGTGGCCAGCGCGGCCCCGGTCACCATGTTGGTGGCGCCCGGCCCGACCGAGCTCGTGCAGGCGAAGGTCCCGAGGCGGTTGCGCTGCTTGGCGAAACCGACCGCGATGTGAACCATCCCCTGCTCGTTGCGCGCCGGGTGGTAGGGCAGCAGGTCCTGGTGTTGGTGCAGGGCCTGGCCGAGCCCGGCGACGTTCCCGTGGCCGAAGATCCCGAAGCAGCCGGCGAAGAAGCGTGAGCGCCTGCCGTCGCGCTCCACCTCCTGGACGGCGAGGAACCGCACGAGCGCCTGTGCAACCGTGAGGCGGCTCATGCCACGCTCCACGAGCTCTCGAGCTGCTCGCGCAGGCGATGCAGCGCGCCGTCGAGGTCCGGCAGCGTCACGCCGAGCCGCGCCGCGGTGACGCTGGCATCGAGCCTGGTATCCCGCGGGACGGTTCCGCCCATCGACTGGGCGGGCGGGGCAGGCCCCACGTCGAGCAGGTCCGGGTCGAGCTCGAATGCCGCCACGGCCCGCCGAGCGAGCTCGACGCGATGGGCGTGCTCTGCGCCGCAGCAATGCAGGGTGCCGGTGACTCCGAGCTTCAGCGCGCGCCAGATCAGCTCGGCGGCGTCGGTGGCCAGGGTTGGGGTGGCGAGGACGTTCAGCCCTGGTCCATCCCACACCGTGAAGCGCCGGCCCTTGCGCAGCGCCTGCACCAGGGAAGCGACGAGGTAGCCAAAGCCGGCGTCCTGAGCCCGGGGGGTGTGGCGGCGGGCCCGGTGCACGCCCTGAACGCCGGCCACGCGCGCTACGGTGCCGCGGCGCGCCCGCTGCGTCACGACCAGCTCGGAGCTGGCCTTGAGGAATCCGTAGGGGTTCACCGGATTGGGTGGTTCGGCCTCATCGGCTGGAGCCTGGGTCCCGTCGAACACCCAATCGGTCGAGATCAGGACAATCGGGATCTCCCGCTCGTTGGCCGCGTCGACCAGGTGGCGGGTCGCTCCGACGTACGAGTTCCAGGCCCGGCGGCGATCCTCGAGCAGCATGGCTGGATCGTTCCAGATCGCGGCGTGGACAATCGCGTCCGGACGTGTCGCCGCCACGCCGCGACGAACCATGACCGCATCGGTGAGCTCGATCTCCTCGTGTCCGGGAGCGATCACCTCAGCTCCGTGCCGCTCGCCGAAGACGTAGGCCAGGTTCGAGCCGACGAAGCCGCTCGCGCCAGTCAGGAAGACCCTCATGTCGCCCGGATCTCCGCCGTGCGCACGGGCCGCCCCTCGCGCAGCGAACGCCAGGCGGCCAGGCCGATGATCAGCGGCTCGCGGGCGTCGTGAGAAGACACGGGCGGGGTGACGTGGCGCTTGACGGCCTCGAGGAACCCCTCCCACTCACGGATGTAGCTTGGGAGGTAGCGCTCCAGGAAGAAGTACGGCAGGGCCGGTTGGTCGGTCCCCCGCTCGGTCTGGATCACGCCGCTGTGCGCGAGCGGATTCTCGGAAGCGGCCATCCCGCGGGAGCCGAACACCTCGACGCGCTGGTCGAACCCGTAGACCGAGCGCCGGGAGTTGTCGATTGCGGTCAGGCAGCCATCCTCGTGCACCAGCGTGACCAGCGCGGTGTCGATGTCGCCGGCCTGGGCAAACTGGGGATCCACGCGCACCGCCCCCCGGGCATACACCTCCACCACCTCGCTCCCGGTCACGAACCGGGCCATGTCGAAGTCGTGGATCATCATGTCCAGGAACAAACCGCCCGAGGTCTGGACATAGGCCAGCGACGGCGGGGTCGGGTCGCGACTGGAGATGCGGACGAGATGAGGCTCGCCGATCGTTCCCGAGCGCACCGCCTCCCGCACCGAGGCGTGGGCGGGATCGAACCGGCGGTTGAAGCCGATCTGGAACGGGATTCCGGCAGTCTCGACGGCGGCGAGCGCGCGCTCGAGCGCGGCCAGTTCCAGCGACACCGGCTTCTCGCAGAACACCGCCTTGCCGGCCTGGGCGGCAGCGATCGTCAATGCTGCATGCGTGTCGGCGCTGGAGCAGATGGCGATCGCCTCGGCATCGCTCTCGAGTATCTGCGTGACGCTCGCGGCGACCGGGACGCCCAGCTCGTTCCCGACGTCGAGCGCCGTCGGTTCGTAGGCGTCGTAGATGGCGCTGACCGCGGCGCCCGGCAGGCGGTGGGCCAGCAGCTCCGCGTGCATCCTCCCGATGCGGCCGACGCCGACCACGCCGATCCGGACCGGTGCCACCGCCGTTTCGGCCAGGGCGGCCATCAGGTCTGCCCCTGGGGCGTAAGCGGCACGACATCCTCCCAGCGGCCGCTGCGGTCCGAGCGCAGGAGCGCATCCTGGACGGCAGCCCAGGCCAGCGCCTCCTCGAACCCCGGCGCGAACGGGCGCTCCTCGGCCACGGCGCGGCAGAACTCGTGATCCTCGATCGTCACCAGGTCCTCGAAGCCGATTCCGTTACCACTGCCCGGCACGAATGCCCCGTGATGGCTGAAGCGATCCCCGCCCAGCACCGTCGTATAGCCGGAGGCTCGATCGTCGGTGGCGCGGTAGACCCGCAGCTCGTTGAGCTGCTCGAGATTCCAGCCCACGGCCCCGCCGGTCCCGTACGCGTCGAAGGCCATCTGACTCTCGGGCCCGACCATCGTCCGGCTGGCTTCGAACGTGCCGCGCACGCCGGAGGCGAACTGGCACAGCATCCCCGCGTAGTCCTCGTTCGTCACCGCGCGGTGGGGATCCGAGGCGGCGCCGCGACCGTAGTGGGTACCCCCCGCGGTCGGCTCGGGGCGCGAGCGGATGAACGTCTCGAGCGTCCCAGTCACCCTGGTGATCGGGCCCAGCAGCATGTGGGCGAGGTCGACCGCGTGGCTGAGCAGGTCGCTGGTCACCCCGTGGCCGCCCTGGTCGAGCTGGAAGCGCCAGGAGTTGACGCCGAGCGGGTCGGATCCATACATGGAGAAGAACCGGCCGCGGTAATTCGTGATCTGGCCGAGCTCGCCCCCCGCGATCAGCTCGCGCGCGTACTGCACCAGGGGCGCCCAGCGGTAGTTGTAGCCGACCCCGCTGAGCACTCCAGCGTCCCGGGTCGCCCGCGCGGCCGCCACGACATCGCGGGGGGTGCCCCCGACGGGCTTCTCGCAGAACACCGCCTTGCCGGCGGCCGCGGCGGCCGTGACCAGCTCCACATGCAGCATGTTCGGCGCGGCGATGAACACGACCTCGACGTCCGGGTCCTCGATCACCGCGCGCCAGTCGCCCCCGCCGCGGCGGAAGCCGAACGAGTCGACCGCCACCTCCACCCGCGCCGGCAGGACGTCGCTGCAGGCGACGAGCACGGGGTCATAGGTGCGATCGGCGAACAGCGTCGGTATGCGTCGCAGCGATCGGCTATGCGCCTGCCCTAGCCAACCGAAGCCGATCACGCCGATGCCCAGCCGCCGGCGGGTGATGCCCTGGCGCGGCTTCGGGGCGCGCTGCGGCGCCGGAGAGGCCGTGGCATTCACGCTGCTCGCTCCCGTCCCCCGACCAGGGCCTGCACCTCGGACTCGTAGGGCATCGCCTGCGAGCACAGCAGCCGCGAGGCGACGATCCCGCCGGCTGCATTGGCGAACGCCACGGCGCGCGCATGCGGCCAGCCACTGAGCAGCCCGTGGCAGAGCGCTCCGCCGAACGCGTCGCCGGCGCCCAGTCCGCACAGCACCTCGATCGCCGGCGGGGCCAGCAGCTGCTCGCCATCGGCGTCGGCCAGCAGCACGCCGTCTCCGCCGAGCTTGACGATCGCCAGCTCGACGCCGCGGGCCAGCAGCCGCCGCGCCGCCTCGTGCGGTTCGTCGCTGCCCACCGCGACGCCGCACTCTTCGCGGTTTCCGACCGCAATCGTCGCCGCATCGACCGCGGCGCCGATCCGCGCGGACGCGTGCTGGCGGGAATCCCAGAACGAGGGGCGGTAGTCGAGGTCGAGGATCGTGTGCCGCCGGCGCTCGCGGACGCTGAGCAAGCCCTCCACGGTCCCTGCGCTCGGCTCCGCCGACAGCGCGCCGCCGGAGATCCACAGCACCGGCACCTCGCGGGCTGTTGCCTCGTCCACCTCGCCCCGGCGCAGCTGCAGGTCCGGGGCCGGCGGTTCGCGGCGGAACAGGAGCTGAGGCTCCTCGGGGGGATCCAGCACCGCAAACGCGAGCGGCGTCAGCAGGTCCGGCTCGGTCCCGACGAAGCGCACGTCGACGCCGAAGTCGCGCAGCTCTCCGATCGCCACCTCGCCGAACGGGTCGCCGCCGACCTTGGTGAACACCGCCGCCGCGTGGCCCAGGCGCGCGGCCGCGATGGCCACATTGGTCGGACTGCCGCCGACCGCCTTGGAGAAGCTGCGCGCGGCCGCCCAGTCGGCCCCGACCTGGTCGCAGTACAGGTCGATGCTGATCCTGCCCACGGTGAGGAGCTCCAGCGTCGCGGCCATCTCCTAGGCCGTCGTGTGAATCTCGGCCGTCAGCTCCTTGGCGACCTCCGCAAGCTGAGGATCGGCGCTGCTGCTCTGGAGCTCGTGGCTCAGCTGCTCGAGTTCGGCGCCGCCGGCCATCATCGAGGTCAGCTGCTCGATCGACGTCTCGGCCTTGGTGTATGACCCCATCATCCGGCCCCGGTTGAGCAGGATGAAGCGATCGCCCACCGGATACGCGTGGCGCGGGTTGTGGGTGATGAACACGACCCCGCGTCCCGCCGTACGGGCCTGGACGATGTACTTGAGCACGATCCCTGACTGGCGCACACCGAGGGCGGAGGTCGGCTCGTCGAGGATCAGAACCTTGGCGCCGAAGTACACCGCCCGGGCGATCGACACGGCCTGTCGCTCGCCGCCGGACAGCGTCCCCACGGTCTGATTGGGATCCCGGACGTCAATGCCCATCTTTGCCATCTCCTGGCGCATGATCCGCTGCGCCGCCTTGATGTCCAGTCGCTGCAGTGGGCCCCGGCCGCGCGTCGGCTCGTTCCCGAGGAAGAAGTTGCGCCACACCGACATCAGCGGCACGGTGGCCAGGTCCTGGAAGACGGTGGCGATGCCGCGGGCCTGCGCGTCGCGAGGGCCCGCGAAGCTGACCGGCTCACCCTCGATCAGCAGCTCACCCTGATCGGCGGCATGCACGCCGGAGAGGATCTTGATCAGCGTCGACTTGCCGGCGCCATTGTCGCCCAGCACGCAGGTCACCTCACCGGCGTTGACCTTAAGCGTCACGTCCTCCAGAGCATTGACGCTGCCGAAGTACTTGGACGCGCCGCGCAGCTCGAGCAGCGCCGCCGGAGCAGTCGCCGCCGGAGCGGGCGCGGCCGGCGCCGCGCCGCTCGATGCCGCGTCACTCGCCGCCGCGTCGTTCGCGGGCTCCGGGGGGCGGTTGGCGCCAGGATCAGTTTCGTCCATCTGCGCGTCCCTCTTTCAGTGCCGGGCCTTCAGGGCGCGGCGATAGATGACGGTGTTCACGACCACAGCCAGGAACAGGATCGCGCCCATGAAGGTGAAGTTCCATGAGCTGTCCCATCCCGCGTAAATCACCCCTTCGAAGGCCATCCCGATGATGCAGGCCCCAAGCGCGGCGCCGATCGCCGAGCCGTAGCCGCCGGTGAGGAAGCAGCCGCCGACCACCGCGGCGATGATGTAGAAGAACTCATAACCGACGCCCTGCTCTGAGACCGCCGAGGACGCCTGGGTGAACGAGATGATCCCCACCAGCGCCGCGGCCAGGGAGGTGCTGAGGAACAGCAGGATCTTGGTCCGGGCCACCGGAACGCCGACGTTGCGCGCTGCGTCCTGATCCCCACCGGCCGCGAAGATCCAGTTGCCGAAGGTCGTCCGGGACAGCACCCAGGTGGCGACGATCGTCACCGCGATGAACCACAGGATCGCCGTGCTGTATCCGCTCGGCAGCGCGTTGCTCTTGAGGAACGAGCTGCCGAACAGCGTCTTCGCGCTGCTCAGCCCCGACGGGTTGGGGGTGCTGACCGAGACCGCGGTGCTGCCGTGGTTGAGCAGCAGGACGCCGCCCACGCTGGTCCCTCGCAGCACGAAGAAGGTTGCCAGGGTGACGATGAAGCTGGGCAGCTTCGTCTTGATCACGAGGTAGCCGTTCAGGAGTCCTACCCCCGCGGCGAAGACAAGCGTGCCGCCGATGGCCAGCCAGGCGTTCCAGTGCCACTTGCCGACCAGCAACGCCATCACGATCGCGGTCACTCCGGACATCACCCCGGTGGAGAGGTCGAACTCGCCGCCGATCATGAGCAGCCCCACGGGCACGGCCAGAATGCCGAAAAACGCGGCCTGCTGCGTCCACGCGGCCAGGCCGGTTTGATGTAGCCACAGGTGGTTGGGGCTCGAGTCGGTGATCGTGAACAGCAGGAACACGGCGAGCGCGCCCATCAGCGCGCCGAGCTCCGGCCGGCGGAGCAGCCGGGTGATCCGGCTGATCGGGATCAGGCGCTCGTCGTCGGCCGACGGCGCATGCGGCGGCACCGACGCCGGCGTCATGGGTGAGGTTGCGCTCATGTCCTTTGTCTGTCTGGGCCCGAGCCGCCGGGCGCGCCGTGTGACGCGCCCGGCAGGTGGTTCGTCAGTCGTCTCCGGCGGCGATGGCCGCGGCGACCTTGTTGATGTTCGTCTTGTCGACGAGCAACGGACCGCTGGCCACGCTGGTGCCGCCGCCGACGGTGTTGCCCTCGTGCTTCTTGTACAGGTACAGGAACATGACCGGCAGGTACCCCTGCAGGTACTGCTGCTGATCGACGGCGAACGCCATCGAACCGTTGTTGATGTCGTTCTCGACGTCCTGGTTGGTATCGAAGGTGGCGATCTTCACCCCGGTCGGGTGAGCGTTCACGACCGCCGCGGCGATGGCGTTGTTGAGCGTCGCCACGCCGTTGATCTTCGGGTGTGACTGCAGGTACGACGTCACCTGACCAACCGCCTGCTGCGGGTTCGAAGCCGCGTTCGGGGTCGACAACGTCAGCTCGGTGCAGCCGGGGCCGCTCGAGGGCGGGGTCCCCGTCTTGCAGTTAGAGCCGACGCCGAGGCCCTGAGCGATCCCGTTACAGCGATCGAGCAGGTTCTGCCCGGACTGATGGATCACGCACAGGATGTTGGTGGAGCCCAGCTTGGCGAAGCGCTGACCCACCGCCTGGCCCGCCAGCTGCTCGGGCTGTCCGACGCAGGTCAGAGCCCCCGTGGCGGCGATGTCGGTGTTGTCGCATCCGGCGTTGGTCAGCACCACCGGGATGCCCTTCGCGGCCGCGGCCTTCAGCGTCGCGTTCATCAGACTCGGGTCGTGGTCGGAGACCACCAGTCCGTCGACCTTGGAGTTGATCGCGTTCTGGATCTGCGCGTTCTCCGCGTTGTCATCGGGCTGGGCCTGACCCTGCTGCTGAGATCCGTAGACCGATGTGAGCGTGCAGCCAAAGTCGGACGCGGCGTTCTTCGCGCCCTTGTAGACGACGCTCCAGAAGCTGCCGTTGTCGCCGTGGGTGATCACCGCGAACCGGTACGGGCAGACTTTGCCGGAGCTGGCGTTGCTGGCACTGATCTTCACGCTGCTGCTGGTACTCGAGCTGCCGCCGCAGGCCACCAGCAGCAGCGCTGTGGTGCCAACGGCGGCGACGACGAGACTCCGACGGAGTCCTCTCATGCGTAGCCCTCCTGGGGGGTTGGTCAGCCGACGTAATGGAGGGAGGCGGCGCTGAACCGGACGGCGACGGTGAGGCTGCGCCAACCCGGTTGCGGAACGCTCGAGCATGGAGGGCTCACCCTCGGCCCTCGTGTCAACTGCGCGCTCGTACTCGGCGGTCATTCGACCGCGATGCTGCTCCATCTCCCTCTCTCCTCAAACCGTAAAACGCTCATGCCCGAGAGCTGTTAGAGCGCTCTAAAGACCGAGGCGAGGACTATATCCCTGGGAATCTGCGGAAGTCAAGGCATTCACGCGCGCCGGGCCAATTGCAATCTTGTCGCGCTCTAAGTAACGTGCTCGCGCCCCGTGTCCACTCCGGTTTCGACCCGCCGTCTCCCGCGCCGTGCGCCGACGATGGAGGATGTGGCCCGGGAAGCCAAGGTCTCCCGCGCACTGGTCTCGCTGGTCATGCGCGAGCAGCCCAACGTCAGCGAAGCTCGCCGCGAGCGGGTACTCGAGGCCGCCTCAAGGCTCGGCTACCGCCCCAACGCGATGGCCAGGAGCCTGGCCAGCCGGCGCACCCGCACCGTGGGGGTGATCCTCGACGACCTGCGCAACCCGTTCTTCGCGGAGATCGCCGGCGGCGTCGAGGAGCTTGCCTCCGACCTCGGGTATCAGCTCCTGCTCGGGGCGGGCGGGCGGCAGGCGCAGCGAGAGCGGATGGCCCTCAACGCCCTGCTCGAGTACCGGGTCGACGGGGTCATCCTCGTCAGCCCGCGGATGACCGCCGCTCATCTCGTGGCTGCCGTTGCGGAGGTGCCGCTCGTGGTGGTGGGGCGTCTGCTGCGCTCGATCGACGCCGACTTCGTGCTCACCGACGAGGCCCATGGGACCGAGCTCGTGCTCGAGCACCTGACTGGTCTGGGCCACGAGCGGATCGCCCACGTCGACGGCGGGCGCGGTGCGGGCGGCCCGCAGCGCCGGGCCGCCTACCTGCGCGGGATGAAGGCCCGGCGGCTGGCACCGTACGCACGCGTGATCCCCGGCGACTTCACCGAGGAGGCGGGGACGCGAGCGGCGCAGGAGCTGCTGCGCGATTCGCGACTCCCCACGGCGGTGTTTGCCGCCAACGACGTGATCGCTGCCGGCCTGCTTGGCGGCTTTGACCGCGCCGGGGTCACCGTGCCTGATCAGGTTTCGATCATCGGCTACGACAACATCTCGATCGCCCACCTGGCCCACGTCTCCCTGACCACCATCGATCAGCCGCGGACCTCGATGGGCCGGATCGCGCTCGAGCTGCTGCTCGACCAGATCGAGCACCGCCGCCCCGGTGTGCTGCGCTTGCTCGAGCCCACGCTGGTGGTGCGCTCCACCACCGGTCCGCCACGAGGCTGAGGAGAGGAGCCGACCCATGTCATCAGTCCAGGCCGCCACGCTGGTGGCGCCGCGCCAGCTGGAGGTGCGTCGTTACCCGTATCCGGAGCAGCTCGAGCACGGCGCGATTCTCCTGCGCATGCTCGCCTCCGGCATTTGCGGGACCGACAAGCACACCTACCGGGGCGAGACCGAGCAGTACGTTGGAACCGAGTACGAGCGAACGACGCCGTTTCCCATCATCCAGGGCCACGAGAACGTGGGCGTGGTCTGCGAACTGGGGGAGGGCGGCGCCCACGCCTTCGACGGCACGCCGCTCGCGATCGGCGATCGAATCGTTCCGGCTCCCAACCGCGCGTGCGGCCACTGCCACATGTGCGCTCGCGGATTTCCCTACTACCTCTGTCGCAACCTCGAGAACTACGGCAACTCGCTGACCAGCGCGCACGCTCCGCACCTGTTCGGCGGTTGGTCGGAATACCTCTACCTGAAGCCGGGAACCGCCGTGTTCCGAGTCCCCGCGGCGCTGCCCGACGAGGTGGCGGTGCTGACGGAGATCTTCGCCGTCACCCACAGCCTCGAGCGAGCCGCCGCGCTGAGGCGGCCCGGAGGCTTTCGCCCCGGCGACTCGGTGGTGGTCATCGGGGTCGGCGCGCTCGGCCTGGCGCACGCGATCAAGGCCGCGCTGATGGGGGCGGGACGACTGGTGGTCGTGGACCCCTCAGCACGCCGCCGGGAGCTGGCCGCGCGGCTGGCCGACGCCGAGGCGGTGAGCGCCGGCGCGGACGTGATCGGCGAGGTGCGCGAACGCTGCGGCGGCGAGGGCGCCGACCTGGTCGTCAACGCCACCGGGTTCCCCGGTTCGTTCACCCAGGCCGTGGCGATGGTCCGAGACGGTGGCACGATCGTGGAGGTAGGGGCGTTCGTCGACATGGGCGAGGAGGCGTTCAACCCCGCCACCCTGTGCGGGCGCAGCCTGTCGCTGCTCGGCATCGGGGGCGAGGATCTGCAGGCCTACGAGGGAACGCTGGCCCTGCTGGCGCGCCACCATCGCGCGATTCCGTTCGCCGACATGGTCTCGCATCGCTTCCCGGTCCAGGACGCGGAGCGCGCGATGACCGTGGCCCTCGACCCGGAGGTGTCCTCCAAGGTGTTGATCACGCCGTAGCGCGCGCGTGGGCCTCGGCCAGCGCGCTCGCCACGGCCTCGGCCACGGTCAGCGCCGCGACGGCGTCCTCGCCGCCTGCCCCTTCGCGGCGGCCCCCGGTGACCGCGCGGACAAATCCCTCGAGCTGCGCGGTGATCGCGCCGACGAACGCCTGCTCACTTCCCTGCGCCCACATGAACGGCACGCGTTCGTAGCCGCGCGTGGCCCACACCTCGGCCCAGCACGAGTCAGCCTGGGGAAATCGGCGCCCCAGCGAGACCGTTGCCGCCGCACCGCCCGAGAGCTGCAGCAGAATGCTCGCCGCGTCGGGATCGTTCGGTGCCACCGGCTCGGTCTCGCTCGGCCCGGCCGGGACCGCGGCGACCCAGCTCACCTCCTGGCCGAGCAGCCAGCGTGTCTGGTCGAACTCGTGGACCCCCATGTCGACGGCGATGCCACCGCTGTGGGCCCGGAAGCCGGGGGTCGGGGGCTCGGCGTCCCACTGCATCGAGGCCAGCATGTTGACCGTGCCGAGCTCGCCGCCGGCGATGCGGCGCCGTAAGTCGCGCAGCTCCGGGACGAACCGTCTCCAGTATCCGACCTGCAGAAGGACGCCGGCCCGCCGCGCCGCCTCGGAGGCGGCCTGCGCGTCCGCCGCGCGGATCCCGACCGGCTTCTCGCACAGGATCGGGACCCCGGCACCGGCAAAGCTCGCCACCAGCGCGGCGTGCTGATCGGACGGCGCGGCGATCAGCACGGCGTCAAAGCCGCCCGCCTCCAGGAGCTCCTCGACCGATGCGTGGGTGATCAACCCCTGCGCGGAGAGCGTCTCGCGGAGCGCGGCCACGGGCTCCACGACCGCCGCCGGGGCGACCGCCGCTGAGGACCGCATGGCGTGCAGGTGCACGCGCCCCATCCGCCCGGCGCCGACCAGGGCGATCCTGACCGGATCAGCGGAGGCCACCGCTGCGTCCCCCCGCGGCGAACGTGAACACGGCTACAGCCCGTGGGCGCGAAGGTACTCCCGGTTACGGCGCTGCTCGATCATCGGCTGCTGCGGATTCTCGGGGTCTGGAAGCACGTCCTGCTCGACCACGAGCCACCCGGCGTAGGGCAGCGCCGCGAGCGCCGCCAGGACCGCGGGCACGTCGATATCGCCCTCGCCGAGCGCGCAGAACGCCCGCCGGCGCCAGATCTCCTCCACCGGCGCTGCCTCCGCGACGATCTGCTCGAGCGTGGACATGCGCGCGTCCTTGAGATGGACCTGATTGATCCGCTCGCCCCAGTCGCGGATCGCCTCGAGGGGTTCGCCGCGGCCCAGCAGCAGGTGGCCCGTATCCAGGCACAGACCCACGTCACTCAGCTCGAGCAGGCGCTCGATCTCCCACTTCGCCTCGACGTAGGTCGCCGTGTGGTGGTGGAAGGTCGGCTCGTAGCCACGATCGCGACATCGCTGCACCGCTCGCCCGAGCCCGTCTGCAAACGCGGCCCACCCCTCATCGCTGAGACCGACGCTCCGATCCAGCGCCGCACGCCCCGGCAATCGTGAGCGCGCCGGCGAGCCGGCGTCGGCCAGGGTGGGCTTGGGTGCCTCGCGCGGGAGGTCCGCCACGCTGTCGAACACGTCCAGCAGTCCGTCCAGCTCGGCGAGCGCAGCATCGATGCGCTCGGGTTCGCTGAATGGGAGCTCGACATAGCCGCCGGCCAGGCCGAGGCCGCGCTCATCCAGTCTCGCGCGCAGCGTCTCGCTGCTGCCGAGGTAGCCGAGGGGGCCGAGGTCGATCCCGGCGTAGCCCGCTTCGGAGACGGCGGCGAGCAGTGACAGCGGATCTGGGACGTGCGGGTCGATGCCGACCGTGATCTCGAAAGCGCCGAAGCTGACGGGCGCGTTGGCCACCGAGACGCGCGAGGCAAACTCGGCCGGGAACGGCGGCTGGCCGCCGGCGACTGCTGTTCGATTGGTCACGCCATCTCCCTTATTGGAACGTTCCATGCATTAAGCCGGAACCCCCGCACGCTGTCAAGCGCCTCGTCGGCGTTCCCGGCCCGGCTTGCCCGAGGGAAGCCGGGCGCCGCCACCACGGATGAGAATGCTTGACGACGCATGGTCCCGGGCTGTAGAACCAGGCTGGGACGGTCCCCGGGGGGCCGGGTCCCGCCCAAATCCGCCGAAGGCGGCCCGGTACCTACCTGCGGGGTTCCCCATACTCGAGTTTGACCCATTCCGGTATTACGAGAACCCCTACTTACTTTTTCGGCGGCTGAGGGACGAAGCTCCCGTCTACCACAACCGAAAACGAGGGTTTTGGGCACTGTCCAGATACGACGACGTCCACGCTGCGTCACAGGACTGGGAGACGTACTCCAGCGCCCACGGTAATGACCTGGACGACACGTACACAATGTGGCGCCCAGGCAGCCCCGAGTCACTGGACCCTCCAGCCCATGATCGGCTCAGGGCCGTGGTTCAGCGGCAGTTCTCGCCTCAGGCTCTGCGCGCCCTCGAGCCGAAAATCCGTGCCACTGTGGACGGACTGCTGCGCCGATATTCCCGCGAGCGGACGACGGATATCGCCACGGAACTGGCGAGGCCGGTGCCGTTCGCTGTCATCTGTGAACTCCTGGGCTTCCCTGCCGTCGACCAAGCACGTCTCTCAGGCCTGTTCGACGCGATGTTTGCTCGGAAGCGAGGCGGCGGAGTGACCGACAGCGCGCGGGAGGCGCGGTCGGATCTGCGGGAATACATCCTGGCTGCGGCCGCCGACCGGCGCCGCCGCCCACGCGAGGATCTCCTGTCGGTAATGGTGACTGCCGCACAGTCCGGCTCCCTTGACCCGGAGGAGATCGTCGGGCTGTCACTGATCCTCTTTGTCGCCGGCGTCACCACCACGTTCAGCTTCATCACGAATTCTATTTACGCGCTGTCTGAGGAGCGAGATCAACGGGCCGCGCTGGTCCGAAACCCGGGTCTGATGCAGGCGGCGCTGGAGGAGCTCCTGCGCTTTGAGGCGCCGATCCAATGGCTGACGCGGGTGGCAACCTCTGACATCCCACTGCATGGCAGCACCATTCCCGCGGACGCGCGAGTCGTACTGATCTTCGCCTCGGCGAATCGCGATGAGCGCCGGTGGGCGGAGCCCGACCGGCTGGATTTCGCCCGCCCAGCCCTCCGGAACCTCGCCTTCGGTAACGGGCTCCACTTTTGTCTCGGCGCTGCACTGGCCCGGCTCGAGGCGCGGATCGTCCTTGAGGCGGTACTGAAGATCTCGCCGGAGTACGAGGTCGCGGGTCCGGTCGCACCCGCCACGTTTACCGGCAGCGAGCGAGGGCTCGCCGCGCTGCCGGTCGCGTTTTGAGGCCGAAGCGCTCCCTGTCTTGACAACCCCCGTCCACGGCTGGGAGTCTCCAGCCAGTAAATCGTTCCACCCAGTTTCCGGAGAACGGACATCAATCACGTGCGAGAGACGCCGCCGGCGAGAGCCGACATTCAATCCGCCGCCCGCCATTACATCTGGCCGCAGCTGACCCGCGCCGAGGTGGAGGCCGGGGTCCCGCAGGTGCTGACCGCGGGCGCCGGCGTGCGCGTGCAGACGGCCGACGGGACCGAGTACCTCGATTTGATGAGCACGGTGTCCCGCGCGTCGGCCCTCGGATACGGGGAGGAGCGGATAGCCAGCGCTGTGTACGAGCAGCTGCGCTGCCTGCACTACGGGGGCACGGCGTATTCGCAGGCGGACATCACGCTTGAGCTGGCCGAACGCGTGGCGGGGCTGGCGCCGGGTGAGCTCACGGCGAGCGTGTTCGTGGGCAGCGGTTCGGAAGCCAACGAGGTCGCGTTGAAGCTCGCGCGGTTCTACCACCACGCACGCGGGGTCAAGCCACGCGCCTACAAGGTGATCGCCCGCTGGAACGACTACCACGGTGCTGCCGGCAGCGCGACCGCCGCGAGTGACTGGCTCGGCGTGAGACGGCCGATGGAGCCAGGGGTGCCCGGGTTCTCACGCATCCCGTCGCCGATGTCCTACCGCTGCCCGTTCGGGCTCCCGCACCCGAGCTGCGGCGCAGATTGCGCCATCCGCTGTGCCGAGTACCTGGAGCAGCACATCCTCCACGAGGGCCCAGAGCTGGTGTCGGCGTTCATCCTCGAGCCGATCGCGCAGGCGAATGGCGTCCAGCTCCCCCCGCCCGGTTACCTCGAGCGCGTCCGCGAGATCTGCCGCACCTACGACGTCGTGTTCATCGCCGACGAGGTGATCACCGGGTTCGGACGCACGGGCGAGTGGTTCAGCGTCGACCACTGGGGCGTAGAGCCCGACATCATGACAATGGCCAAGGCGCTGACCGCCGGCTACGTCCCACTCGGCGCCGCGATCGCCACCGGGAAGATCCGTGACGCGCTGGACGGCTACCCGGACATCCACACCTACGGCGGGCATCCGGCTGCCGCTGCCGCCGCACTGGCCGCGA
The DNA here is from genome assembly GCA_036564325.1 of Solirubrobacteraceae bacterium. Lineage (GTDB taxonomy): Bacteria > Actinomycetota > Thermoleophilia > Solirubrobacterales > Solirubrobacteraceae > Palsa-465. The sequence goes on from DATCPD010000150.1 coordinate 31,696, forward strand.
TCGACATCTACGAGAACGACGGCCTGCTGGAGCGGGCGGCGCAGGAGGGCGCGCACGCGCTGGCGACCCTGCGCGAGCTTCAGGATCTGGATGCCGTCGGCGATGTGCGGGGCCTGGGACTGTGGTTGGCGGTCGATTTCACCGCGGACCGCGAGACCCGTGCGCCGCTGGCGCCGGAGAAGCTCAGGGCGATCGTTGACCGAACGCGCGAGCGCGGGGTGCTCGTGAGCAACAACGGGACCGCGATTGAAATCGCGCCGCCGCTCGTGATCGGCCGCGAGGATCTCGACGAGGGACTCGCGCGCTTCGGAGAAGCCGTGCGGGAGATCCTCGCCTAACTCTGGAGCGCTGCGGTGACGGCGTCGACGCTCTCGCGCGCGTATGAGTCGAGCTCCCGCATCGCCGCCGGCCCCTTGTCGGGCTCGAACGGGTTCGGTCCCGGCGCGGTGAACTCGAATACGAACGGCCCGCGGTAACCGCCGGCGAGAGCCGCTCTGAGCAGCGGTGCGAAGTCCAGCTGCCCGCGGCCGAGTCCGAGCCGGTTCGAGTCGGCGAGGTGCAGCGCTCGCAGCTGCGGTAGCGCCACGGTGAGGGCGGCGACGCTGTCGCGCTCCTCGAGCTGCATGTGGAAGGCATCGAGGATCACCCCGGCGCTCCCGGAGCCAAGCTCGGCGACGAACGCGAGCGCCTCATCCGCGGTGTTGACCAGGAAGCTCTCGTAGCGGTTGACCGCCTCGACGCCGAGCGCGACCCCTCGCTCGTCCGCGTAGTCAGCGACCGCGCGAGCGGCATCCACGGCCCGCGCCCAGGAGTCCGTGACCGACCCGTCGAAGCGGCCGATCGCGGCGGGGATCAGTCCCACCACGGGAGCGCCGACGTCGACCGCGAGGTCGATGCACCCGTGGTAGTAGCGGATTGCGCGCCGCCGCGCGGCGGCATCTTCGTGGGAGAGGTCGCGCTGGTCCGTCGGCGCGGGGCATACCGCGGTGATGCCGGTGGCCTGCATGCCCGCTGCGGCCAGCTCGCCCGCCAGCCGGGAGCGATCGGGCCTCTCCGGCTCGCCCGAGAGCTCGATGCCGGTGCACCCAGCCGTGCTCAGCCGCCGGAGCACCGCCGGCAGCGGCTCCCCGGCGAAGATCCACTCACAGCCGGAGAGGACCGGCGCCCGCGCGTTCGGCATCGGCACCTCAGGCCGATGAGGGCGGCGTGCTCACTTGACCGCCCCGAAGGTCAGGCCGCGGACGAAGTGCCGCTGGACGATGACGGCGAAGATCATGATCGGCAGTGCACCGACGACGCCGGCCGCGGCCATCGGTCCCCACTCGATCTGGATCTTGCCGATCAGCGTGGATACGCCGACGGGCACGGTCTGGGCGCTTGGCGTGAAGGTCAGCGTCAGCGCGAGGAGGAAGTCGTTGTAGGTCGTGATCACGCTGAAGATCGCCGTGGCGGCGATTCCCGGCGCCGCCAGCGGGAGCACGACCCGGATGAGGGCACGCAGGCGCGAGTCTCCATCGACCATCGCCGCCTCTTCGATGTCCCGCGGGATCTCCTCGAGGAAGCTCTGCATCATCCAGATGACGAAGCTGGTGTTGAGGCCGCCGTAGATCAGGATCAGGCCGAGCCGGGTGTTCAGCAGCCCGTACTGCGCCAGCGTGAGGTACAGCGGGATCACCAGCAGGATCGGCGGTAGCGCCCGGACGAGCAGCGCGACGACGAGCGCTGCCTGGTTGAGGCCGAAGCGCAGCCGGAACCGCGCCAGCGCATACGCTGCCAGTGTGCCGAGGACGAGGCTGGCCACGACCGCGACGGAGACGATGATCAGGCTGTTGACCAGGAAAGAGCCCATGTGGTAGGCGCCGAACAGCCGTGAGTAGTTGCTGCCGGTGGGGTGCTGCGGCACGAGCGATACCCCACGGAAGATGTCGACGGGCTGCTTGAGCGACGTCACCAGCATCCACCAGAACGGGAACAGGGCGACGATGATCGCGACGCCCAGGGCGCCCAGCCGGGCGAAGGAGAGGCCGCGCGCACGGGTCATGCCCGGACCTCCGCCGCGGCGCGTCGCATCAGGCGGATCGCGACGATCGACAGCAGCACGACCAGCACCAGCAGCGCGACCACCATCGCCATGGCCCGCCCGTAATCGGTGAACTGGAACGCCGTGTTGTACGAGTAGGTGCTGATCAGCTGCGTGGACGTGCCGGGGCCGCCCTTGGTCAGCACGAAGATCTGGTCGAACGTCCCCACGGCGTCGATCAGGCGCAGCACGACGGCGACCATGAGCACGGGTCGCAGCAGCGGCAGCGTGTGGTCGAAGAACAGCCGCACCGGCCCCGCCCCGTCAACCCGCGCGGCCTCCAGCGGCTCCTGCGGGATCGACTGGAGTCCCGCCAGGATGATCAGGAACAGCAGCGGAGTCCACTCCCAGATGTCGACGGCGACGACGCCCAGGAAGGCGCTTCCGGGATTGGCCAGCACGTTGGGGCTGCCGAGCCCGAGCGCCGAGAAGATCGGGTTCACCACCCCGATGTCGGACGCGTACATGAGCCGCCAAATCACTCCGACCACCACCGGGGCGACGGTCATCGGCAGCAGCAGGCTGACCCGGATGAAACGGGTGAAGCGAAGCTGGTTGTGCACCAGCAGCGCGAGCCCGAGGCCGAGCAGCGTCTCGATCGAGACCGCCAGCGCCACGTACTTGGCCGTCGTCCCCAGCGCGGTCCAGAACGTGGGGTCGCTGAAGACGTCCGAGAAATTCTTGAAGCCGGCCGAGCCGACGTCGCGCCCGTACCGGAACGTGCGAAAGCTCGACCTGATCCCGTAGATCAGAGGGTACGCGGCGACCGCCGCGAGGGCGACCGCCGCCGGCGCCAGTAGCAGCCACGGGCTGGCCAGAAATCTGGCCCACCAGTCACTGCCACGGCGCCGGCGGACGGGACCGGCTACCGACGGGGCATCCATACCAATTGCTCAGTACGGCCTAGACGTAGCCGCCCTTCTGCTTGATGAACGCGGTCATCTCGTTCGCGGCCGCCGTCAGCTGCGTCTTGGCAATCGCGCTGTAGCCCTTCTTCTGCTGGATTGCCGTGACCAGTGCCTCGTTGAGGTGCGTGCCCAGGATGTCCTCGAACTTCGGTTCGTCCGGCGTCTTCGGCTTTGGCACGGAGTTGTTGACCGCGTCCTTGATCGCGGGCAGCCACCGGTACTGCTTCGTCGCCTGGGGATCCTCCAGGGCCGATTTCGTCACCGCCGCACTACCACCCTGGCGAGCGAAGTCGGTCTGGACCTTACTGGAGGTGAACCACTCGAGGAAGTGCACGGCGGCTGCGGTGTTGGGCGCCCCGGAGGCGATCCCGCAGATGAACGTGCCGATCGGCGGTCCGCTCTTCTCCTGGGCGGGCGTGGCGGCCATGTCGATCTTGCCCACCACCTGGGATGCCGTCTTGTTGTCGACCTGATGCACCAGCCCCGTGTACTCGGTGAGCGCCGTGCACTTGCCCTCGAGCATCACCTGTGTCTCCTGGTCGGTGTCGAATTCCGCCACCCCGGCCGGCATGTACGGAATGAAGCTCATCAGCCGCTCGAGCGCGCCGATCCCCTCGGGGCCGGCGAACCCGGGTGACCAGTCGTCCTTCACGAACTGGCCGCCGTAGGAGTTGAGCAAGGGCAGGTAGGTCATCATGATCGGATTGCCCTTGAGTCCGCGGGCCGACCAGCCGTACATGTTCGGTGGCTTCGCCTTCGCCGCGGCGACCTTGGCGATGTCGTCCCAGGTCTTGGGCGGCCCGCTGAAGAAGTCCTTGCGGTAGTAGAGGATTTCGACGTCGTCGATGATCACGACGGCGTAAAGGGCCGGCGCGTCCTTGGCGAAGTCCTTCAGCCGTGCGCCGCTCTTGGGCGGCCAGTAGCCCTGCTCGAGGCCCTTGGGGAGGATGTCCGGGTTGGCCTTGAAGCCGATCTGGTCGAGGTTCTGAATGATCTTCCCGGCGGCAAACTCCGCCACCCAGTTGTCGTCCATCACGTAGATGTCGTAGGCGCCGGTCTTGTTGAGCCCATCGTTCTTGGAGTTCTGATACCAGGCGTCGTAAGCGGTCTCGTTGTATTTGACCTTGATCCCGGTCTCCTTGGTGAACTGCTTGATGAACGTGTCCCGGAACGGAGCCATCGCGTTGTCCTGGAAGGAGCCGATGGTGATGCTCCCGCTGCCTGACCCGCCACCGCCGCTGCTGCTTGCGGTGCTCGAGCTCGAGGAGCCGCAGGCGGCGAGGAAGTTCGCCCCGAGCAGCCCTGCCGCGCCGACGGCGCCGCGCTCGATGATCTTTCTCCGGGTGAACCCTCCGCCCGTGGGAATGCGCTGAATACCGTCGCCCTCTTGGTCAGCCATCTCTCGCTCCTGTTCGTCGGTCAGATTCCTGCTGCTGCTGCCTGTCCGGCGCCGGCGGCGCCGCGCTCCTTGGGCATCGCCAGAGCGTTGCCCGACTCCTGGTCGAAAAGGTGGACCCGTCCCCCAAGGGGCCGCACCGCACATCGTTCCCCCACCGCCGTTTGGAAACTGGCGGGCGCCCGGGTGTTCAACAGCTCTCCCTCCAGGCGCACCGTCACCAATGTCTCGTTGCCGAGCGGCTCGACGACGTAGATCTCACCGTCGAGGCTGTCAGGCGTTCCGGGCTCGACCAGCTCCACGTGCTCGGGGCGGAAGCCAAACTTCACCCCTCCGCTGGTCGGTGGCCGTGGCAACGGGATTGACCCTGCCGCGTGCACAATCCTGCCGTCGGCGATCTCGCCGTCGAGGATGTTCATCGGCGGCGAGCCGCAGAAGCGGGCAACAAACAGGTTGGCCGGGCGCTCGTAGAGCTCCGCCGGCGTGGCCAGCTGCTGCAGCCTGCCCTCGCGCATCACGGCGATCAGGTCGGCCATCGTCATGGCCTCGATCTGGTCGTGGGTCACGTACAGGGTGGTGGCGCCGAGCTCACGCTGCAGGCGCTTTATCTCGACCCGCATCTGCAGGCGAAGCTGCGCGTCGAGATTCGACAGCGGCTCATCCATCAGGAATGCCTGCGGTCGCCGGATGATCGCGCGGGCGAGTGCGACGCGCTGGCGTTGACCACCGGAGAGCTGGCGCGGTGTGCGGCCGAGCAGCTCGCTGATGCCCAGCAGCTCGGCGACGCTGCGTACTCGTTCATCGCGATCGGCGGCTGCGCTCCGGCGCAGCCTCAGCGGGTAGGCGATGTTTCCCGCGACCGTCTTGTGTGGGTACAGCGCGTAGCTCTGGAAGACCATCGCCACGTCGCGGTGGCGCGGCTCGAGCTTGGTCACGTCCCGGTCGCCGATGAAGATACGCCCGGCCGTCGGCTGCTCGAGTCCGGCGAGTAGGCGGAGCGCCGTGGTCTTCCCGCAGCCCGAAGGGCCCAGCATCGCCATGAACTTGCCGTCCGGCACCGAGATGTCGAGCGGGGCGAGCGCTTCGGTTGACCCGAAGCTCTTGCAGACGCCCTCGTACTTGACGATCATCGCCCCGGCCTCAGCTCGTCGCCGGGACGCGGGAGGTTTCGTCGATCACTGCGAGCAAGCCTTCCAGCGACGCGATCACACCCTCCTCGGCGGTCAGCGTCGGGTCCTCGTGCTCAATCGAAACCGGACCGTCGTAACCGGCCTCGCGCAGGGCCGAGATCAGTTCTCGCCACTCCGCCAATGGCCGCCCGCGACCCACGGCACAGAAATGCCAGGGCATCGTGTCGGCGTCGGCCGGCCAGCGGAAGTCGAGCATACCGTGGAGCGCCACCCTCTCCGGGTGCACGATCGTGTCCTTCCCGTGCACGAACCCGACGTTGTCGCCGAGGGCGCGGACCGTCGTCACCGGATCGATTCCCTGCCACCAGAAGTGACTCGGATCGAGATTCACCTTCACGTTCTTGCCACAGACGCCGCGCAGCTGCTCGAACGAGGCGGCGTTGTAGATCGACGTGCCGGGGTGCAGCTCCAAGCAGATGTTGGCGTCGGGTGCGGCGGCGGCCGCCCACTCGGAGATTTCGCGCCAGTACGGGGCGATCACGTGCTCCCACTGCCAGTCCCAGAGGTTTTCCATGTCCGGCAGCCACGCGCCACCCGCGAACACCGGCCAGCCGCCGCCGCCGGGGCCGCCCGGGCAGCCGCTCATCGCGACCACGCGTGAGATCCCGAGCATCCCAGCCAGTTCCACCGCCCCGCGGAGCGCGCGATCGTGGGCCTGCGCGACGGTCGCGTCTGGGTGGAGCGGGTTGCCCGAGGCATTCAGGGCCACCAAATCGATCCCGTGTGCGTCGAGGCGCTTGCCGAACTGATCACGCTCTGCCTGGCTTGAGAGCAGACGCTCGAGATCGAGGTGCGGGGCGGGCGAGTAGCCGCCGACGCCGAGCTCCACACCGGTGATGCCTCGCTCGGCGCACCAGGACAGCGCCGCGTGCAGCGGCAGCGCTTCCAGCGCGTCCGTTAGGAGGGCGATCGTCAGCAAGAATGGCCAAACGATGAAAGGTTCATCCCTTGAAACATGGAACCTTCCATAAACCTTGCTCCGTTGTCAAGGTTTGCCACGCGATAGCCGCGGCGCGGGCGCTGTGCTTAGTCTGTTCTTAACCATTCCCGCGATCCGCGAGTTGATCGATATTCTTGCGCCAGCAACCACTGGTGAACCGTTCCAAATCGAAAGCCGCGAAGCGCTCGGAGCGAGGTCCGGCTCAGCCGGGGTGGGCCTCGCAGCGGCCCACGATCATCGATGTCGCCAATCTCAGCGGCGTGTCGAAGTCAACGGTTTCGAACGTCATCTCGGACAAGGGACACGTGGCCGAGACGACGCGAGCGAGGGTGCTCGAGGCGATCGACGCGCTCGGATACCGGCCGAACGCGCTGGCGCGCGACCTGGTCAGGCGTCATGCCAACACGATCGGTGTCCTGGTCGGCGATCTTGCCAACACCTTTTACGCCGAGCTCGTGAAACTGATTGAGCTTCAGGCCTCGGAGGCGGGCTACACGACGATCGTGTGCAACACCGACGGTGACCTTGCGCTGGAGCGGGCGCGGGTCGAGACGCTGCTCGAGCGCCGCGTGCGCGGTGTCGTGCTCCTACAGTTCAGCGGCGACGACGCGGTGCTCGATGAGCTGCAGGTGGCGCAGGTGCCGGTCGTGGTGGTGAGCTGCGCGGACGAGCGGGCGGACTGTGTCGCGGTGGACGATTCGGCGGGCATGGCGCTGGCGGTCGAGCATCTGTACTCCGTCGGGCACCGGTCGATCGCGCACGTAACCGGGCCCCTGGTCGAGCCGGCGACACGGGAAGCGCGCTTCGCTGGGTTCGAACGGGCGATGGCGCGCAGGGGCCTGAACCCGCGCTTGCTGGGCGCGGATTGGGAGGACGGCGGAGCCGCTGCGATCCGGAAGCTCCGTGATCTGGTGACCGGCAGCGCGGGACTTACCGCGTTTGCGGCCGCCAATGACGTGATGGCGATCCGGTTGATGGATGCCCTCGAGGCGGCGGGAGTCCGGGTGCCCGAGGATGTGTCGGTGACCGGCTTCGACGGCATCGAGCTGGGCGCGCACGTGCGCATCAGCCTCACCACCGTCGCACAGCCCCGCGCGGAGCTGATCACGCGTGGCTTTGAGCTACTGCTCGATCGCATCGGCGGTCGTGCGGGCGACGAGCGGTGGCGACGCGTGAGGCTCGACCCCGTGCTCGTCGTCAGAGATTCGACCGCCGCTCCCCCGGGATGACGTCCGCGTTCAAACGCCCGACGATCAATGACGTCGCGGCACTGAGCGGCGTCTCGAAGTCGACGGTCTCAAACGTCATGCGCCAGAGCGGCACTGTGTCGGACTCGACCCGGGCGCGCGTGATGGAGGCCGTGGCGCAGCTCGGTTACCGGCCAAACGCGACGGCGCGCAACCTCCTCCTGCGGCGCACGAACCTGGTCGGGGTCGTGGTGGGCGACGTGGCCAACGCGTTCGATGCTGAGCTCGTGACCGGAATCGAACGGCAGGCCGCGGGGAGGGGCTACACCACGCTCGTCTGCAACACCGGGGGCGACACCCGCCTGGAGGCATCGAGGATCGAGGCGCTGCTGGAGCAGCGGGTGGACGGGATCGTGTTGCTCGACTTCACCGGTGACCGCGCGGTGCTCGCGCAGCTCCTGGCCGAGCGGGTTCCGGTGGTGATGGTGAGCTGCTGGTCGGAGTACGCCGACTGCGTGGCCGTCGATGACGTGGTCGGCATCGATCTCGCGGTGCGCCATCTGGTCGAACTGGGTCACGAGCGGATCGCGCACGTGGTCGACCCGGTGATGGAAGCTACGACGCGGAGGGCACGTGTGGAGGCCTTCGAGCGGGCCCTGCTCCGCGCCGGCCTCTCGCCCCGCGCCGAGTGGACCGTCGCCTACGACCCCGGCAATGCCGAGGCCCCGATCCTGCCGATGCTCCGCGCGGCGGACCATCCCACCGGCATCGTCGCCGCGAATGACTACACCGCCATCCGGCTGATAGAGCTGCTCGAGCGCAACGGCCTCGCCGTGCCGCACGACATCTCGCTCGTCGGGTTCGACGGGATCGACATAGCCGGCCTCGCGCGGATCGGCCTCACGACCGTAGTGCAGCCGCGCGACACGCTCGCGAGGACCACGTTGGAGCTCCTGGCTGCCCGGATTGAGACCGGCTACGACGAGGCCCCCCAGCAGCACCGGCTGATCCCGTCGCTGGTGGTGCGCACGTCGACTGCGCTGCGACGCTGACTCCGTGAGCCGTCGACCGCGCTGCGACGCTGACTCCGTGAGCCGCCTACGGGCTACTGCACCTCGCGTCCGGGGCGTTGCTTGACACGCCACCGGCGGTCGGGTTAGATGCCTGGAACGTTCCACTAGCATCAGGACGCGGAGGAGTTCGGAGTGGCGACACGCAAGCGCGTCGGGGTGATTGGCTGCGGGCTGATCGCCCAGGTCATGCATCTGCCCTACCTCGCTGAGCTGAGCGATCGGTTCGAGATCGCCGCGCTCTGCGACGTGTCCGACGAGGTGGTCGAGGCGTGTGCCCAGCGTTACGGCGTTAGCCTCATCTTTACGCGCGCCGAGGACCTGCTCGAGCAACCGCTCGACGCCGTGATGGTGCTCATCCCCGGCGACCACGCGCCGCTGGCCATAGCCGCCGCGGACCGGGGCCTCCACGTGTTCGTGGAGAAACCGATGGCCGTTTCCGCTGCCCAGTGTGGCGAGATGATTCGTGCCGCCGATGCGGCGGGGATCTCCCTCATGGTTGGGACGATGAAGCGCTACGACCGTGCCTACGAGCGATTCGCCGAGCTCGTGCCAGTGCTCGAGGATCCGCGGCTCGTGCGAGTCGAGACCCTGGAGTCCCCGCTCGAGCCTTACGTGTCGCACTATCCGCTCGTGCGCGCGACGAGGCCGCCGGCCCGCGAGCTGATCGCGCGCTGGGAGGGTGAGGAGAGGCCGCATCTCGACCTCGCGCTCGACTCCGACCCGGACGAGACCAATCGCTTCGTGTATCGCAACATCCTGCTGGACAACCTGGTCCACGAGTTCAACATGCTGCGGGGCGCGTTCGGGGAGCCGACCGTCGTCTGTTACGCGAGCCTCGACCCGCAGTCGGTCGCGGTGCACCTGCGCTTCGGCGACCTCGATTGCCACCTGTCCTGGGTCGACCTCCCGGGGATCGCACGCTACAAGCAGGAGGTCGCGCTGTATGGGCCCGACCAGCGGCTCGTGCTGACGCTGCCGTCCCCGTTCCTGCGCAGCGCGCCGACTCGCCTCAGCGTCGAGGGGGGCGAGCGCGGCACCTCACACGCCTGGAACCGCGACGAGGTCGTCTCCTACGACTCGGCGTTCAAGCGCGAGCTGGAGGAATTCCACGACTCGATCGTGAGTGGGCGCCCGCCGCGAACCACCGGTGCCGACGGACTTCGTGACCTGCTGCTCTGCGAGGCGATCGCCCGCGCACACCGCACCGGTGCGCCGGTGCCCTATCCAACCGAGCCGCCGGCCGCTGACAGCACGACCTTCATCGCCTCGTCGCGCTGAGCGAGCTCGAGTGCGCTCTGCGCGTCCTCCAGCGGCAGGCGATGCGAAACGAACCGGTCAAGCGGCAGCCGGTCGAGGTTGCGGGCCAGCAGCTCCATCGCCGGGGCGTAGGTTTCGGCCGTCTCACCGCCGATCCCGATCACGCTGACGCTCTTGGTGCAGATGTCGGCGTTGGGATTGATCGCCACCGGCCCCATGTCCACGAATGCTCCGGCCTCCACCACGGTGCCCCCGACCCTGACCATCTGGAGGCTCGACACGAACGTCTGCGGCACGCCGCTGCAGTCGAGCACGATGTCCGCGCCGCGCCCGTTGGTGGCCTCACGTACGCGTGCGGTCAGCTCTTCGGGCTCGAGCTCACTGGCGTCCAGCAGGGTGCCGGCGCCGAAGTCGGCCGCCAGGTTCAGCCGGGAGGGGAAGCGGTCGATCGCGATCAGGTGCCCGGCGCCCATCAGCCGCGCCTTGATCAGGTGGCACATGCCGAGCGGCCCGATGCCGTAGACGACCACGCTCTCGGCGAAGGTGTCGTTGAGCCGGCGCGCACGTTCGAAGCCGTGGGTGACCGCCATCGGCTCGGTCAGCACGGCGACGTGATCGGGGAGCTGGTCCGGAACCCGGAACAGCTGCGTACCGGGGAGCAGGTACAGGTACTCCGCCCACCCGCCGAACAGGTACGGGGCCTGCGCGCAGTTTAGGCTGTTGCCGTAGTCCTCCAGGTGCTCGCACATGTAGTACGGCTGGCCGCTGCGGCAGTACCAGCACCGCCCGCAGCTCACGTTGGCCGCGGGCACGATCCGATCGCCCGGCCTGAGCGCACGGCCGTCGCTGTCGAGCACCTCGCCGCCGAGCGCCGCCACCCGCCCGACGTTCTCGTGACCGCAGATCAGCGGGTACTGGATCTGGCGCTCGTGCGGCGTCCCGGCGTACTGGAGGGTCTCACCGCGGAACGTGTGCTTGTCGGTGCCACAGATGCCGGACATGCTCATCTCGAGCACGACGGCCCCGCGCTCCGGCTCCGGCAGCGGGAAGTGCTGCAGCTCGAGCACTCCGGGCGCTTGCATAACTGCGGCTTTGGCGGTGGCGCTCATGGGTTTGGAGCGTTCCAGATCGGTTGAGTAGCGTCAAGGCGACGTCTCACTCCCCCGGATGCACAACCGCCTTGACCATGGCCGGATCGTCACGACTCGCGCGCAGCGCGGCCTCGGTGCGCTCGAGCGGGAACCGAGCGCTGATCAGCGACTCGACGTCCACGCGGCCGTCCGCGGCGAGCGCGATCGCCTCCGGAAACGCGTGGGCGTAGCGAAATGTCCCGGTGACGATCAGCTCTCGGCGCTGCAGCAGATCCAGCGGCAGGGTGACCTCGGTCGCGCCCATCCCCACCAGCACGGCGGTCCCGGCGGGTCGCAGGCAGGCGATCCCGCCGGCGAGTGCCGCGGCCTGCCCGGAGCACTCGATCAGCGCGTCGACCTCGACCCCCTGCTCGGCCGGCGGCTGCGAGGAGACGTCGAGCGCACGGTCGAATCCCAGCCGTCGCGCTGCCTTCACGCGGACCGGGCTGACGTCGGTGATGACGACCTCCTCAGCACCCAGCGCCCGTGCCGTCTGCGCCACCAGCAGGCCGATCGGGCCCGCGCCGGTCACGAGCACAGAAGCTCCCTCCTGGAGGTGAGCTCGGCGGCACGCCCACACCGCTACCGCGAGCGGCTCCATCAGCGCGCCGGCATCATCGGAGAGTTCGCGCGGCAGCGGGTACACGAAGTCCTCGTGTACCGCCAGGTAGTTGGTCAGCGAGCCGTCGATCGGTGGCGTCCCGTGAAAGCGAACCTCCGGACACAGGTTGTACCGCCCGGCCTGGCACTCCCGGCAATGTCCACACGGGATGCCCGGCTCGATGCAGACCCGCTGACCGAGCTCGCGCGGCGCCGCCTGGTCGCCGAGCTTGACCACCCGGCCGCACGTCTCGTGGCCGAGCACCAGCGGCGATCTAACGACACGCGCGCCGATCCGCCCGTGCTCGTAGTAGTGAACGTCGGACCCGCAGACGCCCACCGCGGCGACCTCCACCAGCAGTTCGTGCGGCCCGGGGGACGGCACGGACCGGTCCTCGATGCGCAGGTCGCGCGGACCGTGCAGGACGACCGCGCGATTTGAGCGGGGGCTGCCCGGCGACTCCCGCATCCTAGGGGCGGATGAACCCGCTCCGGCCCCACGGGATCGTCGGTATCTCGTCTTCGTCGACGACTTCCTCCACGAGGTGCCCGATCGGCCATGGGTTGTCGGGGTGGCCGTCCGGGATCGTCCGTGCCCCGGGGTAGCGGCCGTCGAGAAGCTCCTTGAAATGCGGGAAGGGATCGTCCGGCTCCCCGGTCAGGTTGCGGTAGACGCCGGCGAGGTCGGGGGCGCCCGCACCGACGATCTGGTCGACGCTGAACTTGAGCTGCATCATCAGGTAGTAGAGGAACAGGACGCGGCAACCGTCCGCCGCCTCGCCAACCCCCGGCTCGTTCACGTAGTCCTCACGCGCCCCGGCCATCCAGGCGTTGGCGGGCTGAAGGTCGAGCTCGGGCGCGCCCAGGGCATTACACGCGAGGGCCTGGGCTCCGAGAAATCGCGCCAGCGACAGCCCATGGCCGTTGCCCTCAGCATCGAGCCAGCCGCCGGCTTGAGCCCGCATGAACAGCTTGCTGAGCTCGGCGACGAACAGAAAGCGGATGCGGCCCGGTCGGGCGCCGGGGGCACGGACGATCGTCACGTCGGCCGGCGCGACGTCCGCGTCGGGGGCGCAGGTACACAGCCGCACGTTCACCGGCGCGATGGCGATCTCGACCCCTCGGAACCACCTGGACGTCAGCTCGTAATCCTCGTCGCAGGTGTTGAGCAGCGCGGTCGCGCAATCCCGTCCGTCGAGCGACGAGGATTCGTCGTACTCGATCTGCACGCGCGCGGTGCGGCCGCCGTTCGGCAGTCCCCAGGTTGTGAACGACATCTGGGCCAGTATCGCGGTTGTGGCGACACGGATGGGGATCTAGCTCAGAACCGTGTCTCTGCCCGCCGGAACTTGGGCCTGGTGGCGACGATCGTGAGCCGAGCCCTCGTCGTCCTTGACGTGCCGGCCGCGTCGTGAGCCACCGCGGTGGACAGCACTACGAGTCTCCCGTGTCGCTGAATTGCCCGCAGCGCCCGCAGCGCCCCGCTCGAGAGCTTGACCGGCACGCTCGCCGTTGTCGATGGGTTGATCGCAAACCGCGTCCGCCCGAATCGGGCGCTGCCCCGGACGGCCCTGAGCGTGACCGTTCCTTGGCAACCACCGTCCGTGCCAGTCGGGCAGCGCAAGCGCACGAGCGCACGGCCACGACGATCGATTCTGACTGTGCGCGCGGCGAACCTCATGGCCGAGAAGGGTTGGGGCGGGGCTGTCGCGCGCGGCTTCGAGGTGTTCGGCACCTTCGGCGTCGGGCAGGCGGCGACGATGGAGCCGCCGGCTTGGCGCTGGTCGGACTCTCCGTTGGGCGGAACCGGGCCGTTGGCGGAGCCGGTGCCGAACGCGTTGATGGGCACTGGTTTGGTGATCTTGCCCCACGTCAGGCAGCTGACCGCCGGCGGAGGGGGGCTCCCCTCGAAGCACGCCTGCCCGGCACTCAGCGGGAGGGAGGTGGTCAAGCGCTCATCCCCGGCGACGTGAAACGCAGTGTCCGCGGCCGACGTGGAAACCAGATAGTCACGACCAGCCATCGCTGCGGCCCGGAGACCGTTCGCGTCGAGGGTCTGAGCTGCTACCACGTTGCCCCCGCGTCGTAGATCACGAGCTGGTAAGGGGCGAACAGAGGAGTGAAAAGCTCCTCGGAACCACCGTGGTCCAGGAACTCGACGAACTGAACGCCCGAATCGCCGCCGCTCGACGCGAGCATCACCTCGTTGACCATGTTGAGGTGATAGGTCGCCTCCGCCGGACCGGCCAGAGACATCATGCTTGCGAGTGTCAACCCTGCCAGGACCGCGATCCGACGCACACCAACCTCCCGCCTAGCTTGCACCGACTACAACCAAGGACGTTCGCGAGGCTCAGAACCTTCCTTGCCCTGGTCGTGCACACCGAGCCCTGGCCAGTGGTGCCTCGAGTAGGCTGCTTTTCGCCCATGCCTCCGGCTCTCGATCTGCGCAGCCTTGACGCGCCGGTCGTGCAGGCGGGGATGGGGAGCATCGCGCGGCATGAGCTTGCGGCGGCCGTGTCCGAGGCCGGCGGTCTCGGCACGATCGCGGGTGTACGCGCCTCGATCACGGCCGAGATCGCGGCCGCACGCAGCCTGACCGCAAGGCCGATCGCCGTCAATCTGCTGCTGCCCTTCCTGCGAGCTGGCGATGCCGAGGCCGCGGGGGCCGCTGACGCGATCGTCACCTTCTGGGGCCCGCCGCGCAGGCTCGCGGCGAACACCTGGATCCATCAGTGTGGTTCAGTCGAGGAGGCGAAGGCCGCCGCCGCAGCCGGCGCGGACATGTTGATCGCGCAGGGCGTCGAGGCGGGCGGCCACGTGCGGGGATCAATGCCGATGCTCGAGCTGCTCGGGCGGGTGCGCGCCGCCGTGAAGATCCCTGTCCTGGCAGCCGGGGGCATCGTCGACGTCAGCGGCGTGAAGGCCGCGCTTGATGCCGGCGCTGCCGCGGCTGTTGCCGGCACGCGCTTCCTGCTCAGCGATGAATGTCGTGCCCATCCGGAATACAAGCAGCGCTGCCTCGACGCCCGGGAGACAATCCTGACCGAGCTGTTCGGGCTCGGGTGGCCGCACGCGCCGCATCGCGTGATTGCGAACGACGCAACACGCCGCTGGCTTGGAGGCGATCCTCGAGGCCCACGGTGGATCCGGGCCGCGAACCGTGTCACCGCGCCGCTCGTGAACTGCATCCCACCCTCGGTGCAGGCCCGCGCGGTTAGCAGCCAGCGCCCCTTCCAACCTCTCCTCTCGCCGCACCCGCCAACTGACGATGGCCCCGCGGGCCTCTTGGATTCCGGTCCGCTCTACGCCGGCATGAACGTGGCGCGCGTCACCGACGTCCGTCCGGCGGCTGAGCTCTTAAAAGCGCTGACCCCATAAAGGCTCAACTTCGTCGAGAGCGCGCCAAACGCCGGTGCCTTCCCGCCGGGCGCGACCACCGGCGTCGGCTGTGACATTTCTTCACTCCTGGAAGCGTCAGCAGGATTAGATTTGGCAGCGGTACGCGTCCACACCAATCAGGGGGATTCTCGTGAGTACTGCTGCGATTCCGGTTCACGTCGCGCTCGTCGACGACAGCAAGACGATCGATGCGAGCGAGCTCGCCACGGTCGCGGGTGCATTGAACGAGCAGATCCAGGCCGACTTCGCGCCCGCGTGGAAAGTGCTGGCGACGGTGGGCGCCTACCCGACCGCGCCTGCGGGCACCTGGGCGATTCATCTCCAGAACGGGCTCGATCAGGCGGGCGCCGCCGGCTACCACGCCGACGACCATCACCAGCCATACGCGAGGGTGGACCTGACCGCCGGCGACTGGACCGTGACGGCCAGCCATGAGCTGTTGGAGATGCTCGGCGACCCGTGGGGCAACCGGCTGCACACTGCGGCCAGCCCCAAGAACTGGAACGGGACGAGCGCTCGCGTCAGCTACCTCGTCGAGTTAGCCGATCCGTGCGAGGCGTTCACCTACGAGGCCGGTGGGGTGAAGGTCAGCGACTTCCTGGTGCCGGCCTTCTACCGCTCTTCGCCGCGAGCTGTCGCGGGCTACTCGCACCTGGGCAGCCTGACCGAGCCGCTCGAGGTCGCCGACGGCGGCTACATCAGCTTCCTCGACCCGGTAACCGGCGACCTGTGGCAGCGGTTCGTCCAGAACGGTCAGACGCAGGACAAGAACTGGGGACCGCAGAAGCTCGCCGCCAAGAGCCTGCGCGAGTGGGCCGATGACCGGGCGCGCGAATTCCGCAGCGGAGGCGAGGCCGTTACTACTTGACGATGGTGAAGGTGAGCGCGCTGGAACGAGAACGCCGGCCGGCCGCATTCACCGCCGTGACAACGAGCGTGTATCGGCCTGGCTTGAGCGCGCTGCTGCGCGAGAACCGTCCCTGGAAGGAGACGCGGTTCGTGCCGGCGTGACCGGCGGACCGAAGCGTGTGCCGTGTCACGACGCGGGAGCAGGCTCGGCTCTTGCGGTTCTTGTTCGTCTGCGCGACGCAATGGCCATGGGTGCTGCGCCCCGGGAGGCTCTGGGTGAACGCGAGCGTGGCGCTCGCCGACTGGTTGAGGCTGAACGAGAACCTCGTGCCGACCGGCGGGCGACGCTTCGCGCTTCGGGAGATAACGGCGAGCGCAGTGCCCTCACACCACCTGGTGTGCGTCTGGGTAACGTGGGTGAGCACGGGAGCGACCGCCGCGGGGACGAAGCTGTCGGTGATCGTGCCCGTGGCCGTGGCACGAGCGAGGACCGCGTTCACGGGGCCGGTTCAACGCAAGAGCGTTTCCGACCAGGCGCGCACGATGTTTCGGTTCACGGCGGTGTCGGGCGTCCACGGCGCCAATCACTTCGTTCTGCGCCGTGCGGGGACGAAGCTGCAGCTGCTCGACACCGATACGGGCGCGGTTCCGAGCAGATCGGCGTGAAGCTCGATCCAGCGGTGCTGCTCGCTGCGTAGTAGGTGATGCCGATCGAGTGGAAGCCGGCATCGGTGTACGAGGACCACCGCGAGCAGGCCAAGAGCCGGATCGCGGCGCGGGACCCAGACGACTGGCCGACGCTCGCACTCGCATTGAAGCTCGGCCTTCCGATCTGGTCGCAGGACAAGGACTTCAGCGCGGCTGGCGTCGAAGTGGTGACCACCGGCGAGCTGCTGGACTCGCTCCGGGCCGCGGGCCACGACGTGCGGTAGTGGCGTCCGGCGGCCCCTTTCCGCATTGCAAGACGCCCGCCCGCGCCCGGCGGGATGCACGCGACGTCATGAAAGCGGAGAGCCATGAGCTGCCGAGACTGCCCGCTTGGAGGCAACGCTCGCAGACTGCGTGAGCGCTGCCGCGGGTCCTTTCTTCCGTCGAGCTCAGCTGGATTTGGCGTAGCCCTGGAGCCCGCCGAAGTCGAGCAGCACGCAAGGCTCCTCACCGACGATCCAGGCATCGTGACCGGGCGGCATGTGGAACACGTCGCCAGGGCCGACCTCGAGCTGCTCGCCACCGTCCATGACCACGTTCATCCGCCCCTTGAGCACGTAGCCGATGTGTTCGACCTTGCAGCTGTCGGTTCCGGAGATCGGCTTGACGTGCTCTGACCAGCGCCAGCCGGGCTCGAACGTCCCGTGGCCGATCATGTGGCCCGAGAGCTCGACGAGCTCGACCTTTCCTTTCTCGTCCTTGAACGGTCGCACCTCGTCGGGGGACTCAAATCGCTTCGCTTGCAGGGTTGCCATTACGACCTCCGTTGGTATGGGCGCAGGGGACCGTGGCCGTCCTGCGCGGGTTTGACGATCAACTTGCCTGGCCGTATGCCACCGGCCGCTCGTGGTCCACCGTCCACTCGTTGAAGGAGCCGTCGTAGATGCCGTCACAGTGAATGCCGATCCGCTCCAGCGCCAGCAGCGCGACCGTCGCTGACACGCCGCTGCCACATGTTGCGATCAGCTCGCCCGGCGGGTGATCGGGGTCGATTCCGGCGGCGCGCGCGAGCCTGGCGACCGCCGCCGGATCGGCCCACAGCCCAGTGGCACCGTCAACGAGCTCGTGGTACGGGAGGCAGCGCGCGCCCGGGATATGGCCGGTGTTCGGCGTCTCGGCCTGGCCGAGGAACAGATGGCGAGGCCGTGCGTCGACCAGCGCCGCGCCCGCGGCACGGGCCTGCTGCACCTCGGCGAGCGTTCGCCGCAGGCGCGGGCGCAGTCGAGCGGCGAACCGCGCGGGCACCGGAACGGCCAGCTCGTCGCTCACCGGGCGCGCTTGCTCACACCACGTCGTCCAGCCACCGTCGAGCACGCGGGAATCGGCGCCGTAGAGGCGGAACGCCCACGCCACGCGGGCAGCGAAGATCCCGTAGTAGTCGTCGTAGGCGACCACGAGGTCGCCGTCACCAATGCCGAGCTCGCCGGCACGCCGCGCGAACTGCTCCGCGGAAGCAACCTGTACCGGTACGGGGTCCTCGGCGTCGACGAAGTCCTGCTCCCAGTCGGCGAACGTGGCACCCGGGATGTGTCCTCGCAAATACTCGGCGCGTTTTGCGTGCGGCAGCGGCGAGCTCGGGTGGCGGCCGCGGACGTCAAGCACCCGCAACCCCCGCTGACCGAGACTGCTCTCCAGCCAGTCACCGCTGACGAGCGGTCCCGCAGGAACTCCCGAGATTGATTGTTCTGGCGGCATCGTTGCTCCTTTGCTCTAGCCTGGCGCGCCACCGAAAGGCGGCGCCCTACGCCTCCTCAGCCATAGCGATCAGATCTTCCCGGGCGACCTTCCCGACAAGCTCGGGATGATCAGCGCGCATGTGCACCTCGATCACCGCAGCCGCCTCCTCCACAGTCTCGCCGCGCCCGAGGTACCCGCATTGACACCTGATCACCTTCGCCATGACAACTCCTTGTTTGTGTGGCCGAAGCTACAGCCACCGGCTTGCAGAGTTCTGCGATTCTCCTTGCAACGACGTTGGCGGACAAGCCTCCCACCCGAATCCAGCTATGCGGCCGGCTCCCC
>DATCPD010000052.1:0-1617 GCA_036564325.1 Solirubrobacteraceae bacterium
GGGTCAGGCCGCGGAGCGCCGCATCGGGGTCGGCGGTCGCGGCAAGCGCCGTGAGCAGTCGGTCGTCACCCGCGAGCCGGGCAAGCGCCGGTGCGTCGAGCAGCTCGGCCGCTCGGGACGGCTCGGTGAAGCCCACCCTCGCGAGCTGACCTGTGGCAGTTCCACGGCTGACGGTCACAACGCGCCCAAACTAGTTGCCGCCGCCACAACCTGACGAGCGACCTTCGGCCGCGACTCGCCGGTGCGGGTTCAAGGGGTCGTCGCAACACCTGACTTGTGAGGTGTTGTGTTGCGTGGTCGTCCGGAGGCGTTGTTGTCGGTGCGTCGGGAGTTCTGGCGGTTGATCGTTTCGGGGGCGACCAGTTTGAGCGCGGCCGGGGCGGTGGGTGTGTCTGAGTCGGTCGGGAGCCGCTGGTTCGCCCAGGCTGGCGGGATGAGCCCGATCGCGCTGCAAGAGCCCTCGTCTCGTTGTCTCTCGCTGCTCGAGCGGGAGGAGATCGCGCTGGGCCGAGCGCGCGGTGACAGGCCCAGCGAGATCGCCCGCCGGCTCGGGCGGCACCGTTCGACGGTGGGGCGCGAGATCGCCCGCAACACTGCGCGGAAGCACCCGCGGGGTTACCGGGCGGTGCTGGCCCAGGCCAAGGCCGAGGACCGGGCGCGGCGGCCGAAGACGGCGATGTTGACCGCGCAGCGGGCGCTGCGCGACTACGTGCAGGACAAGCTGAGCGGCGCCGAGCATTGGAGCCCGGAACAGATCTCGCGACGGCTGCCGCGGGATTTCCCCCACGATGGGGGTATGCGGATCAGCCACGAAGCGATCTACCAGTCCCTCTACGTCCAGGGCCGTGGTGCGCTGCGCCGTGAGCTGACCGCGTGCCTACGCACCGGGCGAGCGGTGCGTAAGCCACGCCGCCGAGCCGACGGGCGCCGGGAGCGGATCAAGGACAAGGTGATGATCAGCGATCGCCCGCCCGAGGTCGCCGACCGGGCCGTGGCCGGGCACTGGGAGGGCGACCTGATCATCGGCAAGGACAGCGCCTCGGCGATCGGCACCCTGGTCGAGCGCCAGACCCGGTTCGTGATGCTGCTCCACCTGCCGGTCGACCACGGCGCGGTCGCGGTCCGGGATGCGATCACCGCAGCGATCATGACCCTGCCCGAGGCGCTGCGCCGCACCCTGACCTGGGATCAGGGCATCGAGCTGTCCGAACACCTCCAGCTCAAGCTCGACACCAACCTCGCGATCTACTTCTGCGACCCGCACAGCCCCTGGCAACGCGGCAGCAACGAGAACACCAACGGGCTGCTGCGCCAGTACTTCCCCAAAGGAACCGACCTGTCCGTGCACGACGCCCCCGCCATCACCGCCGTCGGCGACGCCCTCAACGGCCGGCCCCGCAAAACCCTCGACTGGGCAACCCCAGCCGAAGCCATGGCCGCGCTACTGTCCCCACCCGAACCCCTTGTTGCGACGACCAGTTGAATCCGCCCCGGCGAGTCGCGGCCGAAGGTCGCTTGCCAGTTGGTGTCATATCCGGCCAGCGACCTTGAGCCGCGAAACGCCCGGGCGGATTCAACTGGTCGTCGCAACAAGGGGTTCGGGTGGGGACAGTAGCG
>DATCPD010000155.1:0-4261 GCA_036564325.1 Solirubrobacteraceae bacterium
GCGGTAGTGCGCTCCGAAGCGGCGGATGTCCATCTCCCACACGTCGAGTCCCGGCTCGCCGGCGACGATCCACTCCGCCATCACCTTTCCGATCCCGCCGGCGCCGGCGAGTCCGTGCGCGCAGAAGCCGGCGGCCACGAAGAACCCGGCCACCTCGCTCTCCCCGAGACAGAACTCGTTGTCGGGCGTGAACGCCTCGGGGCCGTTGATCAGACGGGTGACCTTGACCTCCTCCGCCATCACGGGAACGCGGCGCGAGGAGTTCTGCGCGATCTCCTCAAAGCGCGGCCAGTCCTCCTCCAGCAGCCGCCCGTTGAAGTCCGGCGGGATCCGGTCGACCAGATGGTCGTCGAGCGCCCACGGCGCGCTGTCCCGCTCGTAGCCGCCCATCACCAGCCCGGCCCCCTCCTCGCGGAAGTAAATCAGCAGGTCGGGGTCGCGCAGGGTCGGGAGATGCTCGCCGGGGGTCCGCTCCCGGAACGGCTGCGTGACCAGATACTCGTGCGCGAACGGGACGATCGGCACGCGCACCCCGGCCATCCGCCCGATCTCCGCGGCGAACATGCCGCCGGCGTTGACCACGACCTCGGCCTCGATATCGCCCCACTCCGTCTGAACTCCCCGCACGCGCCCGTCGGCGACCGAGATCCCGGTGACGCGGGTGTGCGTGAACACCCGGCAGCCCCCGGCGCGCGCGCCTTCGGCGAGGGCATAGGTCAGTTGCGAAGGGTCCAGGTAACCGTCGGTGGCCAGATACGACGCACACCGCACCCCGTCGGTGACCATCAGCGGAAACAGCTCACGCGCCGCTTCCGCCGAAAGCAGCTCGAGCGGGAGACCGAAAGTCTTCGCCCAGGCCACCTGGCGCATGACCTCCTGCTCGCGCTCCGGGGTGCAGGCCAAGCGGATGCCGCCGCACTCCACCCAGCCGCAGTCGAGCTCGCGGTAGAGCTCGACCGAGTCCATCATCAGCCGCGTCAGCGACACGCTCGAGCGCAGCTGGCCGACCAGCCCCGCGGAGTGGAAGGTCGAGCCGCTGGTCAGCTCGTTGCGATCGAGCAGGACGACATCCCGCTCGCCGAGCCGCGCCAGGTGATAGGCGATCGAGGCGCCACCGACGCCCCCGCCGATGATCACGACCCGGGCCCGCGAGGGAAGCTCACGCGGGAGCGGCATTAATGTCCCCCTCGGCGCCGAGCCCAGAGCGCCCAGGCGGCGATCGATGTCGCATCCGACAGGTCGGCGGGCATCTCCGAGATCGGACGGGAGCGGACGATGATCTCCTCGTCATCATCGCTCTGGCCCTCGGCGGCGAACAGATCGCGGGCCTCGAACACGTGAACGCGCTCATTCGAGTACGCGGGCGCGGCCCAGAAGCTGCCCATAGCCTGCCACGAGCGCGCGGCCAGCGAGCATTCCTCACGAAGTTCGCGGGCCGCCGCAGCCGCGGGATCCTCGCCCGGCTCGAGGCACCCGGCGGGAAGCTCCACCGTCGGGTCCGGTGCCCCCGGCCGGCGCTGCACCACCACAACCAGCTCGTCGTCGGAGATCGCCACGATCGATACCGACTCCGGATGGCGGACGAAGCTCGTTCTCATGGGCGGGCGCTCGCCAGCCACTCGTCGAAGGCCGGCTCCGAGGCCTTGGCGTGCAGGCGTTCGAAGTGCTTGGACGCGTAGGCGTCGAAGTCGAAATCGAGCTCGGAGATCACCGACTGGATGACCCCCCAGGCGGCCTCTCGGGCGTCGGACATGATGCGCATCAGCGCCAGCGCGGCCTGGCGCCCATCGCTGGGTGGCGCTCCGAAGTAGGCGCCGAGCAGACGGTCCTCGGCCGGGGCGTCGAAATCGTTGTTGACCGCGAGGTTGCCCAGATCGAACAGGTGGTGACCCATGCCGGCGTACTCCCAGTCGACGAGGACGATCGCACCGGGGCCGCCCGCGCCCGGCGCGAGCGCAAGCAGGTTGGCCGGCAGCAGGTCGTCATGGCACGGGACAGGGCGATCGAGCGGGAGCGCCTCGGCGATCCGCCGGGCGAGCTCCTGGGTCGGCGCATAGGCGTCAGGCAGCTCGCCCCCGCGCTCGCGCACGATCGCCGCGTACTGGTCCAGGAGCTCCGGTACCCAGAAACGCGCCGGCAGCTCCACACCGGACTCGTGAAACGCGCGCAGGGCCCGTGCGACCGCCTCGGGGTTGGCTCTCAACTCATCTGGGTCGACCGGCTCGCACACAAGGAAGTCCGTGACCAGGCAGCGATCGTCCCCCGCCGCGACTGCGGGAGCGAACCCCAGCTCCGCGGCCGTCTGGTTGGCCAGGCGCTCGGCCTCCCGGCTGATCCCGAGCAGACCGGTGTCCCGGCCCGGGAGCCGGACGACGTAGTCGCGCTCGCCGAACCGCACGCGGTAGTTGCGATTGGTGATGCCGCCCTCGAGCGGCATCGGCGGACCGGTCGCACGCCCCAAGGTCGCCTGCAGCCGGTTCACTATTCCGTGGAGGTCACCCATGTGTGCGAAACCTAACGCTCGGGCTGGCTCGTCGGAATAGGCGCGCTACCTTTCGCCGATGCAGCCGGATGCTGTCCTCGAGGTGGTGTTCAAGCCGGTTCGACCGCCGACGACCTTCGAGGAGACAATCGAGCGCTTGGGAACCGCGATCCGGGCAGGGATACTGCCGGCAGGCAGCAGACTTCCCCCGGAGCGCGCGCTCGCCGATCAGCTCGGCATATCTCGTTCTACGTTGCGACAGGCGCTCACGACGCTCGTGCAGAGCGGCCACCTGGTCTCGCTGCGAGGGCGGGGCGGGGGAACTTTCGTGACCAAGCGGCCTCCGCTCACCGAGGTGAACACCGAGCCGTTTGGCGCGGAGGCCGCGAGCGTTCTCGACTTCCGGGTGGCGATCGAGACGGGAGCCACGCTGTTGGCCGCCGAACGTGCGCGGGCCGACCAGCTCGATCGCCTCGACGTGCTCGTCGACAGGATGACCGACGTCGCCTGGGCGGAGGATTTCGAGCCCTACCGCCGGGCGGACATCCGATTCCACATCGGGGTCGCTGAGGCAGCAGGATCTCAGCGCCTGGTCAGCGCGATGACCGAGGTGCAAGGTCAGCTGAGCGACCTGATCACGATGATCGCGCATCCTCCCAAGGTGCTGATGCACTCAAACGAACAGCATCGTCGTCTGGTCCCGCTGCTATGACGGAAGGACGGCTTCCGCGCCGTTCAGCTCATGCGGGAGCACATCGAGGGCACCGAGCACATCCTCGCCGGGCTGATCTGACGCGTTTCTGCCGCGGCCCAGCGCGGACAGGGGTGCTCACAGAGCAGCTGCCCGCTCAACGAATGCACGCCATTCTGCATGCGCCCTGCTGCGCCATTGTTCACCCCGCCGGGGCTGCACGGCCTCCCCGATCGGAATCCGGTCGGCGATCTCTCTTGTCGAAGCCCAAACGCCCGCCCCAACCGCAGCGAGTGCCGCCGCTCCGGCGGCGGTCGCGTCCACGGCCCCCCGCTGCACCGTGACGCCGGCACAGTCCGCCTGAAGCTGGAGCAGCGTCCGGTCCCGCGTCAGCCCGCCGTCGACCCGGAGCACCTCGACGGGCACGCTTTGGCGCACGACGCTCACCACATCCGCGACCCGCCACGCGATCGCCTCGAGCGCGGCCCGCGCAACGTGTGCCGAGCGCGTACCTGCGGTCAGCCCGGAGATCACCGCTCGCGCCTCCGGCTTCCACCACGGCGCCCCAACGCCGGCGAGCGCCGGCAGCACGCGCACGCCGGTGGAATCTTCCACCTCGGCTGCCGCCGCGGCCAGCGCCTGCGGATCCGCCGCGAGGCCCAGATCCCGGCTCAGCCACTCGAGCAGCGCTCCGGCGGTGAATACCCCACCGTCGATCGCCCACTCCAGCCGCCCGTCGATCCGCCAGGCGATCGTGGGCAGCAGGCCCCCGCCAGGCTCGGGCCGCTCGTCGCCGGCGTGGGCGAGCACGAACACGCCGGTCCCGTAGGTCGCCTTGACGAGCCCCCGCGTCACGCACCCCGCACCGGCCAGCGCCGCCTGTTGATCGACACATCGCGCTCGCAGGGGCAGCTCGCACGGCCATGACGAGTGGCGAAGCACGCCAAGATCGCCCGCAGTGTCGAGGATCTCCGGCAGCACCTCCCGCGGTACGCCGAAGATCTCGAGCAGCGCCGGGTCCCACTCCGGCGCCCCAAGCTGCGTCCGCGAGGCGGTCGACGGATCCGTCGCGAATCCTGCCCCAAGCC
>DATCPD010000162.1:0-13296 GCA_036564325.1 Solirubrobacteraceae bacterium
TGATCGACCGAGGCCTGCGGCGTGGGTTCGATCCCGCGGTCGAGCACGAGGCGCGTGAGGTCCAGAGTCAGCCGGCGCAGGAATCCGGCCGCCGTGATCTGCGCGACCTTCCGACGTTCACGATCGACCCGGCGAGCGCCCGGGACTTCGATGACGCCATCTCCGCCTCACGGGAGCCGGACGGGTCACTGCGCGTCTGGGTGCACATCGCCGACGTCAGCGCGTTCGTGGCGGCCCGATCGCTGATCGACCGTGAGGCCTACCGGCGCGCGACGAGCGTCTACGTCCCTGGGGCGGTCGAGCCGATGCTCCCATCACAGCTGTCCAACAACGCCTGTTCGCTGGTCCCGGGGGAGGACCGACTGACCGTGACCGTGGAGATGACGCTGACCGGCGACGCGGTTCGGCGCGCCGCCTTCTACCGCTCGGTGATCCGCTCGGACGAGCGGCTCGAGTACGGGCAGGTGGACGAGATCTTCGCCGGCCGCCGAGCCGCCAAGGCTCCCTGGGGCGACGCGCTGGAGGCCGCGCGAGTGGCCGCGGCTGCCCTGGGGGCTCGGCGAAGCTCACGCGCGGCGCTCGTGCTCGAGTCGGCCGAACCCGACTTCTCGTTCGACCGCGATGGCAACGTCCAGCAGGCCGAGGCGGTGCACCAGACCGAATCGCACCGGCTCATCGAACACCTGATGATCGCCGCCAACGAGCAGGTGGCCACGCTGCTGGAGGAGCGGCGCACGCCGGCGCTGTACCGGGTGCACGAGCGACCGGAGGCTCCCGCCGTGGAGCGGCTGATCGAGCAGCTCGCCTCGCTCGGCGTGCCGACTCCGCCGGTCCCTGGGGGCCACCTCACCCCGCAGCAGGCGGCCGATGTGGTCGGTGAGGCCTCGCAACTGGTGACTGACTGGGTCAGGCGCAAGGGGCACGGTCAGCGGGCGCTGACGAGCCTGATCCTGCGCTCACTGAAGCAGGCCTACTACGACCATCGCAACCTCGGTCATGCTGGCCTTCAGTCACCGCGCTACTGCCATTTCACCTCGCCGATTCGCCGCTATCCCGACCTGATCTGCCATCGCGCGCTGCTGTCGGCGGTCACCGGCGACGTCGCCGCTCCCGATGCGTCGTGGGTCGCCTCGGCCGGCCCGTGGACCTCCGCGCGAGAGCGCGAGGCGATGACGATCGAGCGCGACGCCGACGACGTCGCGAGGTGCTTCCTGCTCGAGCGCCTGCTGCGCCAGGCCCCCGGCCGCGAGCGCGTGTTCGAGGGGGAGGTGGTGGGGCTGATCTCCGCGGGGGCGTTCGTCGCCTTCGGTCCCGATGGGGCGTACGAGGGGATGCTCCCTGTGCGCCGGTTGCGAGGAGACTGGTGGGAGCTCAACGAGCAGGCGACGATCCTCGTCGGAACCCGCAACGGCGGCGCGATCAGGCTGGGCGATCCCATCTCCGTGCAGGTGGGGCAGATCGACGCACCGCGGGGGAGGGTGGACCTGCTACCCCCTTCGGTAGAGGATTGACTGAAGTGGCCAAGGGACGCAAACGCAAAACCGCACCGGGCGACGTGGCCTCGAACCGACAGGCCGCCTACCGGTACAACCTGCTCGAGCGCTTCGAGGCCGGAATCGTGCTGACCGGAACCGAGGTCAAGGCGCTGCGCGAGGGCAAGGCCCAATTGAAGGACTCCTACGCCGCGGTGCGCGACGGCGAGGTGTGGCTGATCGGGCTCTACATACCGCCCTATGGTCCCGCGTCCCGGGAGAACCACGAACCGGAGCGGCCGCGCAAGCTGCTCATGCACCGCGGCGAAATCGAGCGGCTGATCGGCCGTACCCAGGAGCGCGGGCTGACGCTGGTGCCGACCCGCATCTACTTCGCCGGTTCGCGGTCGCGGGCCAAGGTCGAGATCGCGCTGGCCAAGGGCAAGGACCTGTATGACAAGCGTGATTCGATCCGCAAGCGGGATATGGCGCGGGACGTTCAGCGAGAGCTCAGAGACGCCCAGCGGTAGGGTTCCCGCCGCGGTTGCGGGTATAGTCGGCCCGTGACCATCGGCGGTTCGCTTGTGCTGATTGCGGTCGGCGCGATCCTGAAGTGGGCCGTGACGGCGCACGTCAGCTGGCTTGACCTGCAGACCGCCGGGACCGTGCTGTTCGTGGTCGGCCTGGTCGGCCTGTTCGTGGCGCTCTTCTACACGTTCTGGTGGGCGGCCCGCGCGCGTGATGACGAGACGCGCGTGCCGCGCCCGCCTCCCGGCCCTCGCTGAGCTCGTTGGCGGGCTACGGCAGCGTGCGCGCCAGGTGCGTCGCCTGCATGCTGACGACCAGCAGCGCGATCAGCGATAGGTATACGGCCGCGACCAGGACGCGGTCGAGCGGCTTGACGCGGTAATAGGCCTGCTGATCCTCGCCGCCCTGGCGCAGCTGCTTCCAGCGCCGCCAGGTCTCGAGTCCCCCGAACAGGATGATGATCAGGATCACCGGGTTGGGGAAGATGAAGGCCAGCGCAATCAGCCCGACGAAGCCGACGAACCACATCCACGGGGCCATCGCCGCCATCGCGCGGCCTCCGTCGAGCGGGACGACCGGCAGCAGGTTGAACAGGTTCAGGAAGAAGCCGGTGAACGCGAGGGCGCGCCAGATGTCGTTGCCGGTCGCGTGCCAGACGAGGATGCAGGCGGCCGAGCCGATGCTGCCGAGGATCGGGCCGGCCAGGCCGACCCGGGCTTCCGCCAGGGCGTTGTCACCCAGCGAGCGGGCGCTGATCACGGCGCCCATGAAGGGGATGAACATCGGCCAGCTGGCCTTGATCCCCTCGCGTCGCAGTTGGATCACGTGTCCAAGCTCGTGGACCAAGAGCAGGACCACGAAGCCGAGAGCGAACGGAAATCCCCAGATGAGCGTGTACGCGGCGATCGAGACGAGCATCGTCCCGGACGTGGAGAGCAGCTTGAGCTTCGGCAGCAGGACCAAGATCGCCTTGAACTTGGCCAGGAAGGCCGCGATGGCGGCAACCGCGGGGCCGACGGTCCGCTTGAACAGCCCGGGCTTCTTCGGCTCGAACGGCGGCCCGAGGTCGTCGGCATCGCGATCGAATCCCGCCGGCGCGGGTGCCGGGGGTGCCGGGGGCGCGGGTACGGGTGCGGGCATCCAGTTCTGACCAGATTCCATGTCAACGATGATTGTGACACCAGAAATTCCCGCTCCTGGAGGGATTTACGATGTCCTTCGTTTTGGGCCGCGTGCGCGCGGGGCCGAGATCGCCGTCTACAATGGAAGGACATAAGTAAACCCCCGGGGACGACAGGCTTCGACGTGGTCGTTTCGTGGGGGTGGTTGCGAGTCGAGGTTCCGGGTGGCCTCGTAAAACCCCCGGAAAACCATAAGTGCGGACACGCACAATTTTGACCTCGGTCTGGCTGCTGCTTAACCAGTAGTTGACCTAGCGTCTCTCGGCCTCCCTTCGCCTGCGGGGGAGATGTCCGGGATCAATCAGCAGGACTAACCCGGTGAGGTCCGCTCCAGCCGATCCGGGGACATCTTTTGGAGCTGGCCCTCGACAACCCGGCCGGCGTGGCTAGTCGAGAGTGAGATCAGAGCGCCGGATACGCTCGTAGACGCCACCTTTCACGCGACCGCGGACGCGGGTTCAATTCCCGCCGTCTCCACTTGAGAGCTAGCGGAGCAGTTTGCAAAAGGGTTTTGCAGACCGCTCCGCAGCTCGACTCCCACTGGAGCCCGGCAGCGCCCTGGCGCTGACGCGTCCGACCACCCCGTAGCGCTCGAAGCTGCGGGGCAGTTTCGACGGTCACTCGGTGTCGCACCTGCGTGTCGCGGTGCTACACTGGGGGCATGCCAACGACTCAGCCGCGTTACACGGTTACTGACACGGGCGACGTCCGCGAGATGCTGGACCTCGCTCAGCGACGTTGGCCTGATGTCCGTGACCGCCGCCAACTGCTGCTGCGTCTGGCTGGCGCTGGACGCGACCGTGTCGCAGCTGAGCTTGAGGCATCAAGTCTGGAGCGCCAGTCCGAGCGCCAGCGGGCTGCTCTGCGCCGCGGACAGGACCTCGTGGACGCGGATGTCCTGTTGAGCGACGCTGCGTGGCGATGAGCTTGGTTCTCATCGATAAGTCGGCCTACGTGCGCGGCGAGGCAGCGGTGCCGGAAGCCGATGAGTTGTGCTTGTGCGCGGTCACGCGACTTGAGTTGCTTTACAGCGCGCGGTCTGCCAGCGACTCCGAGTTGCTTGAGGATGACCTTCAGCAGTTCCGCGACTTGCGGATGGATGCCGAGACGTTCGCGGTCGCGCTCGGGGCTCAGCGCGAGCTGGCCACACGCGGCCAGCATCGTCTCCCCATTCCGGACCTGCTCATCGCCTCGTGCGCCCAGCAGCGTGGCGCTGATGTGCTTCACGTCGACCGCCACTACGACACCCTCGCTCAGGTCCTGGCGTTTCGACCGCGCCGCGTGGGCTGACGGGACGGCCAGCCTCACGGCTGTCTACTGGGCTTTCGGACTTCTGCAAACTCTCCCCACTGATTGCAGCGTGCGAGTAATAGGCGCGCGCGGGCGCGCGCATGTGGAAAATTGGCCAGGTGCGGAGATGTCAAGTCCTGCACCCGGTCCGAGTGAGCGTCTTCTTGATGATGGCAGCGCTCGGCGAGAGAATCCTTCAAAAGACTGGTGCCCTTACCGAACCAGAATGGGCGCTCATGCGCCATCACACGGTTGTCGGAGAACGGATCGTCACCTCGTCGGATGCGCTCGCCGACGTCGCGCCGCTTGTGCGCTCCTCGCATGAGCGCTGGGACGGCGGCGGCTACCCCGATGGCCTTGCCGGCGAACAGATACCGCTCGGCGCACGGATCATCTCGGTCAGCAGCGCCTACCAGGCAATGACCAGCGACCGCCCGTCCCGGAAAGCCATGAGCGCCGAAGTGGCGTTGGCCGAATTGCGGGCCGGGGCCGGTACGCACTTCGACCCAGACGTCGTCGCAGCATTCCTCAGACTTCGCTCACGGTCGCACGAAGCCGTCATCCTCAGTGAACAGCTTGACGCATCCTCCCCCGCCGATTGAACCGCCAGCGATCCTCGCGGTTGACAAAAAGCGTGGCGACGGTCCTGAAGCTGGGATAGGAACTTCGTCGCTTTCTCGCGCTCGGTGGTGGCGTGAGACGGCGGACCGGGATGACTATCGAAGGGGGTTGTTTATGCCCAACGTGACCTGCATAGGTCCACACGCTGGCGGCCTGCGTCGGACCCTGCTGATCGGAGTGCTGACCGTCGTCCTCGCCCTCGGGCTGGCGACAGGCGCGTTGGCGGCGGGCAAGGTTGTAAACGTGGGGACACCCTTCTCGAGCGGGCCACCATCCATTGCTGTCGACAACTCTGGCAACGTCTTCGTCGCCTGGGCCAACACCGGCCGGCGCCGACAACTTCGTGCAGTACTGCGTGCTGCCGGTCGGAGCGACGGCCTGCGCGCACAGCGGAAACCTGATCCCGGCCGACGCCGCGAAGTTCATCGACGGCGTCCACGTCCTCAGCGTGGGCGGCACCCTGGTGGTGCTGGCGGACGTGTTCGGCACCGCGGGCAGCAACGCCGCGGACTACGTGCCAGTTCAGGAATGGCAGTCGACGGACGGCGGCGTATCGTTCAACATCGTCAACGGCGGCCTGTCCGTGACGAGCGGGAACCTCAACGCCGACACGGGGCCGCTGAGCGCTGTGATCGTGCCCGGGACCGGCGTGCTCGGATTTGGCTGGGACACCGCCGGTGCGTCGCCGCCAACGTTCAACGCGTTCCCCCTGGCCTCGCCACCGGAATGCTCGCGCGCCTCGTGTCCGCAGGGCTTTGCCGCCCTGGAGCCCGGAACCAATCCCGACCAGCTCGGCAACGAGCCTAGGCAGTTCGCCTCGCAGTTCGGCCCCAACGCGGGCGTGATGGGTGTGTTCGACACGCTGTTCACCAACGGCCCCCTGGGGTGCGCCAAGAGCTTCGGCACAGCCTACGTCTACGGCTCGGGCTCCCAGAGCCCCACCAACAACTACAACGTTTCCCCCGGGTCGACCGACAGCGCCTGGAAGCTCGCCCTGTCCCAGGCTGACTGCGACACTGAGTACGCCGTGGTCGGTGGCGGACCGAGCGGCTTCGGCATCCTCGAGGCCAATCTGGGAACCGCGACCACCCAGTATCACCGCTTCAACCCGGCGACCCAGAGGTTTGACACTTCGTTGGTCACGATCGCCAATAAGGGCGAGCAGCAAGGGGCGCTGTCTCAGGACGGCGCCGGCGGCGTCTACGCGACCTACCTGTTGGGCGGCGCGGGCGGACCGATCGCGCTGTCCTACAGCGCCGACGGCGGCCGCACCTGGACCAGCGGGACGCTGAACGCCAACAAGAGCGGCGGCGCCGACAAGGTGACCAGCGCAATGAGCGGGTCGGGTCAGGGTTGGGCGGCGTGGACGGACAACGGGTCGATGTTCGCCCAGCCGTTCCAAGCCTCCGACGCGATATCGCCCGCATCGGTCGGTGGCGGGGCGACGAGCAACGGGCAGACGGTGACGCTTTCCGTGAGCTGCGGGTCATTCCCGTGCACGGTCACGATCACCCTGACGGCTCCGGAGACGGTCGTGATCCACGCGGCGAGCGTGGCCGCCAAGCGCAAGACGCTGAAGCTCGGCTCGGGAAAGATCACGATCAGGAGCAAGGGCCGCAAGAAGCTCACGATCAAGCTCACCGCGAGGGCCAAGCGGCTGCTCAAATCAAAGAAGAAGGCTCACTTCAAGGTCACCGCGGCGATCTCCGAGACGATTGCGCATCACAGGTTGGTCTCCACGCGCACGCTGAAGGTGACGCTTAAGCACCGATAGGAGCCCGGAACACACTGGCGTGCAGGGTGCGTCGTGATGCACCGAGCAGCGAGGTGAAGAACTCGAGATAACGGCGCACCCTCGACCGGGGGCCGTAGTCGCAGACGACGACCGCGTCGACACGGAGGGCTCGCAAGGCAACGAGGTAAAGCGACTTGCATTGCGTTGACAGGGCGTCGCCGCGGCTCAGCCGCCCGACACACCGGGAATCTGCTCGCGTGCGTCCGGCTCTGGTGCTCGCGACCCCATCCAAGGCTGCCAACGCGTACAGAATCGGGCCGTGGCGCAACCCGTATTCGGGACCGCCCGGTCCCGGAACGAATACAGAGCCGTCAGGAATTCGATAGGCAAACCCGGCTCTCGCCTGAGCGTACATGGCGAACTGGCCGTTCAAGAATGGTGTGATCAGGACGCTCCGAGCGCCCGGGGCAAGCGCGTGGAGCTCGGATGCATTACCGACGGCTGCTGGGACGTTCAGGACTCCGGACGGCGTGAGCGCGGGCACGGCCGGGACCAGCGCGATGACACAGATCGCCCAACCCAGGGAGCGGCGCCCAAGCACTGGGCGACGACGCAAGTCATCGATCAGGAGAGCCAGGAGCCAGCCGACGGCAAGCCAGATGTACAGGTTGAACCGGCTGGGGACCGCGTTCTCCAGCAACGGCAGGTGGTTCGGGACGATCCACGGCAGGAAGATGCCTGTGTCGTGGCCCAAGACCCGAAGATGTGGACCGAGACTCAGAACCGCGGCGACGAGCAGCAGCAGACCCGCAGGCAGCGCCCGGCGGCGCAGCCGCCACACGGCCCAGACCATCAGCGCGATCAGCGGAACGCCGAGATACGACCCGTATTCACCGTCGAAGCCCGAGAAGCCGTCCGCAAGCTGCCGTGAACCCGGGGTGCTCAACCACTGCACGCGGTTGGGGACCACGAACCCCGCGATGTCGTTCACGTACTTGCCCGAGGACACGAGCACGCCGTGAACGTGCTGCGGCCCGGCCAGCTGATAGATCAACGCCGGGCCGGCGAGAACGGCGAAGACGACGGCGGCCACGGTGCCTGCCTTCAGGTATCGCCTGACCGTTGCCTGGGCGGGCCTAACCGTCCAGGCAGCGAGGGCAAGCGCCAGCGCGAGCAGGATGGCCGTGGTGGCCAGAATCTCCTCGTT
Organism: Solirubrobacteraceae bacterium; assembly: GCA_036564325.1. GTDB lineage: Bacteria > Actinomycetota > Thermoleophilia > Solirubrobacterales > Solirubrobacteraceae > Palsa-465. Next base: position 8,035 of record DATCPD010000162.1, read on the forward strand.
GACGAACACCTCGGCGGCTGAGCATGCCCCGAGCACCGCTCCGGTCCGCACCGGACTCCGGTTCCGGCGCAAGTCATCGACGAGCATCGCGGCCACGGGGGGAAACACCGAAGCGATCACCAGATTCACGTGCGCGGTGGCCTGGCCTGCCATGTAACCGCCGAACCCGAAAACCGCGCCGCCGACCCAGGCCGACGATCGATCGAGTGTGATGCGCCGCAGAGCGAAGTACGCCGCCCAAGCCGAGAGCCCCAGCGCAATGGTCGCGAGGAAGTCGTAGCTGACGACGGGGCCAAAGCCCGCGGTGATTGGCCACAGGACCAACGACGGCAGCAGGATCGACGTGCTGTCGAGAAGATTCGCACCTTGCGGGGCCATCAACAGCGTCGTGAAGAGCGGTGAGTGACCGTGCCCAAGGGCGTGCGGAAGCCAGGCGAGAAACCACACAAAACCCCACGGATCGCCGCTCCCCCCGACCAGCCGGCCGTCCAGGTTGCCGCCGAACCAGGTACGTCCGAGCAGCGCAACCGCCAGCAGCAGATACCCAACGAGTGCCAGCGCGCCTGAACGTCGAACAGCCCGCTCGCGGAAGCGTTCGTAAGAGGCTCGCCACTCCATGGTCCCAGGGCTTGTTCGCTCGTCGTCGTCGCTGACGAACCACGTTCGTCTGGCCGGCTGACCGTCGCAGCCTAACCGCGCCCTACCCAGGCGTGAGCCGTCCTGCCGTGACACGCACCGGCGCCTCGGTCCGTGGCACGGCCACGGTGCGCATCAGCTGACGGCACTCCGTCGGCTCATAGCTGTGGCTGATGGGCCCGCAGCCCCTCCAGGTCAAGCACGACCATGCGGAGCCGCCGGGTCTCGATCAGCCCCAGCTCGCGCAGCGTTCGTAGGGCGCGGGCGGTCGACTCGCGCGAGGCGCCGCTCCAGGAGGCGAGCTCCTCCTGGTTGACCGGCAGCCGAACGTCAACGCCTCCCTCCGGTCGGCTCACGCCGAAACGCTCGGCCAGCTCAACCAGCCGGCCGGCCACTCGTGCGAGGCTGCCAGCGGTGACGAACTCCAGCCGAGACGTGTCGGCGGCCTGCAGGCGCGCGAGAGCGAGGTCGAGCAGCGCCAGCGTCACGGCCGGGTGTGTGGCGAGAAAGTTGCGCAGCGCAGCGATCCGGATCACCACTCCCTCCACGGGGTCGAGCGCCGTGGCGTGGGCGGTGCGAAACGCGTCACGGTTGGCACCAACCTCGCCGAGCAGATCGCCGGAGCCGCGGATCCCCAGCACGACCTCGGCGCCCTCGGCGTTACTGCGGTGGATCTTGACGAGGCCGTCCGTCAGGACGAGTGCGGTGTCGGCAGGATCTCCGAGGCGCACCAGCACCTCCCCCCGGCCCCACGAGCGGGGTTGACCGGTGGCCAGCAGATCGGCGCGGTCGTTATCGGGCAGCGCCGCGAGGAACGTGGCCTTCTGTGTCATACGACGTGGTTGACGCTCACGAACACACGTAGCTTGCTCTCGACCCGGACACCGCACTCGGCGGTCCGCACGATCCAAAGGGGCAACAGATGCATTCCTACCTCACCTACATGGCGGCCCAGGCTCACCAGCAGGATCTCCACCGCGCAGCGCTCGCCGCGCGCCCACAGGACCAACTGCCCAGCCGGCCGTCGCCGTTCAAGCGTCTGTTCACCGGTCTCGCCTCCCGTTCTCCTCAGGCGACAACCGCGGTGAGCGCCACAGCGGCGACGCCGCAGGTGGGACCCAAGTCTGCGTAGCCAAGGTTTCCTCGATCTTTCGAGCACCGGGGGTGGCCCTGATCGAGGAGCCTATCTCGCCCGGGCGCTGGAGGGGGATACGATCGAGCGGTGCGGCGGAGACACGCCGCGGACGTTCAGTGTCCATCCAACTCAGGCGGCGGAGGTCAGCACATGGCAGATGAATTCAGTGGGTCGGCAGTGATCGACCGGCCGATCGACGACGTCTTCGCTTTTCTGGCCGACGGGACCAACGACCCAAAGTTCAGCCCGCGCGTCCAGCAGATCCAGAAGACGACGAACGGGCCGATCGGCGTCGGCACGGTGTTCGAGAGCAAGGTCAGGGACGCAGGCATGACGACCAGCCGAAGGTTCGAGCTGACCGCGTTCGAGGCACCGACAAAGGTTCGCTGGGCCGAGCGGTCCAAGAACCTGATCACCGTCCCCGACGGCGGCTATGACCTCGAGCGGCTGAGCGACACGCAGACCAAGGTCACGATCCACAACACGTTCGAGGGCCACGGGCTCGGCAAGCTGATCCAGGGCTTCGCGCTGAAGGCCGCGATCAAGGACGCGCCGGCGTTCGCGCAGCGAATTAAAGCGGCCGTCGAAGCGGCCTGACGCGCCAGATTTTTTTCCGCCAGCTTCCCCGCGCGATCTAGGCTATCCGCTCGGATCAACAACGGGGGAGTGATGAGATGGCTGGAGAAGCACTGTTTCTTGGTTGGGGCCAGGTCGTGCGCGGTCGTGAGCAGCGCGCGTTGGAGGTCTTCCAGGAGGCCATTGCCTATTACGGGAAGCTGCAGGAGGACGGGACGATCGATCGCTTCGACCCGTGCCTGCTCGCGCCGCACAGCGGTGACCTCGCGGGGTTCATCCTCATGTACGGCGAGCAGTCGAAGCTCGACTCGGTGCGATCGAGCCCCGAGTTCCTGCGGCTGACTGCGCGCGCGGGATCGGTCGTCGACAACGTCGGAGTCGTGAGCGCCTACACCGGCGAGTCCCTCGGACAGGTCATGGGACTTTTCGGCGAGCTTTCGCAGGAGCTGCCCCAGGCGAAGTAGACGAACACGCAGAGGATTCCTCTGTATGGGAAGATGGAAGCTCGCATGAGCCCAGCTTCCCTTCAGTCGCGGACGACCTCGGCCGCGCCCGGCCGTCCCGGCCCCTCCGCTCGTGAGCGGCTGCTGAGCGCCGCCTTGGCCCGGTTCGGAGCCGACAGCCCCGTCGCGGTCAGCCTCGAGGACATCCGCCAGGAGGCGGGAGTGAGTGTGGGCGCCCTGTACCACCACTTCGCCGACAAGGCCGCACTCCTCGACGCGCTGTACGTAGAGCTCACACAACAGTTCCAGGCCGGGTTTCTGGCCGAACTGCGCGCTCACCCAAGGGCCGAGGGCGGGATCCAGGCGGGCGTGCGCTTCTACCTGCGGTGGGTGAGCCGTCATCGCGCCGCGGCGAGCATCCTGCTGGGACATCGGCCGGACGCTCCGGCGCTGCACGATCACAACCGCCGTTTCTTCGCCGAGGTGATGGCGTGGTGGCAGACCCATGTGCACTACGGCGCGCTGCGATCGCTGCGAATTGACGTGATCCACGCACTGTGGCTCGGACCCGCCCAGGAGTACACCCGCCATTGGCTGGCCGGACACGCCAAGCGAACCCCCGCCACCGTCGTCGACACCCTGTCCGAAGCCGCCTGGAACGCACTCAAGGAGCCCACATGACCTTCTACGAGGACCTCATCGCCCAAGGACGCGAACATCCCGAACGGCTCGTCCGCGTCGAGCGCGGCACCGACCGGGCAGTCGTGACCCTCGACGACCCGGGCAAGCTGAACGTCCTCAGCGCGCCGTTGGTCGGCCAGCTCCGGGCTGCGCTGGACGAGCTCGTGTCCGATCGGGGGATTCGCTCGATCGTGCTCACCGGGGCCGACCCGGGGTTCTCGGCCGGCGGTGATCTGCGGATGATGGAACAGGCACCGGCTGCGCTCGCCGCCCCCGAGGGCGCGACCGACATCTGGCGCTGGATCCGATACGAGTTCGGGGCCGTCGCCCGGCTGATCGCTCGCAGCGACACCGCCTTCATCGCCGCCCTCAACGGCCCCGCCGCGGGGGTGGGTCTGGCGTGGGCGCTCACCTGCGACCTGGTGATCGCCTCCGAGCGCGCCCGGATCGTCCCGGCCTTCGGACGCCTCGGGCTACTCCCGGAAGTCGGCACCTCGTGGGCACTCACGCGCCGGCTCGGATATCAGGGCGCGTTTGCCTTCTACGCCGGCGGCGAGCAGCTCGACGCTCAGCGCGCGCGGGAACTCGGGCTCGTCCATGAGGTCGTCGCCCACGAGGCGCTCCTGGGTCGGGCCGACGAGTGGTGCGAGCGGATCGCAGCGCTTCCCGCGCACGCGATCGCAATGACCAAGCCCCTGCTGCGCGCCGCCGCCGACGCGCCGTGGGAGCACGCGCTCGCCATGGAGGAGTTCGCCGAGCCGCAGTGCTTCACCACGAGCGCGTTCCAGGAGTCGGTACGGCAGCTGCTGGCCGCGCGCTAGCGAACCGCCGGGTGGTTCGTGGCCGCGGGCGGCCCGCTCGCGGCCGCTCAGGCGTTCGAATCGCTGGCCGGCGGCTTCGGCTCCGCGCGCTCACGCGCGCCGGTCGTCAGCGCCGGAATGTGACAGACCAGCGCCAGGGACGAGAGGCTCGCGTCCGGGCCCTGGGTATACGTGTGCATCGAGGCCGTGTAGACGGCGCCGCCGGGGCTAACGCTCGCGCTGTGGGTGCTGAACACGGGTCCGCAGAGCGCGGGCGCGGTGGCCTCGCCGGGCAGCGCGTTGTTGAGCTCGCTGCGGTCCAGGACGTTGTCGTAGATGCCGTTCCCGTTGTAATCGATTCCGTGGACGACGATGACGGCGTTGCCGGCTCGGATTGCGGCGACGACGCCGGCCGGAATGTTCTGAATCGTGCGCGTGTAATGAATGCTGCCCATGGAGGGGTAACGGCCGAAGGCGATGATGCTCTTCGGACTTGTGTCGCCGCTGTTGGTCAACGCCACCTCCGGGGGTCCGTAGAACTTCAAGCCGTCCGTGGTGCTGATCGAGAGATGTCCGTTGTGCGGGCGCGCGGCGGATGCGGGTGGGCAGATGCCCTGGCCTCCGGCATGGATGTGCATGGCGTGCGCGGAGCCGTTGAGCAACCCGGTGGTGACGAGGCTCACGGTGACTGTGGTGCCATTGAGGCGCAGCGTCGCGGTTCCGCTTCCGGTGACGTTATTGGTCGGCACCGGGCGAGCGGCCGCCGCGAACGGATCGCCCGTCGGCGCGGAGGACGATGAGCCGAGCGCCACCACCACCGCGACCGCGGCGACGAGCGCCAGCGCCCCGGCAAGGATCGCCCAGCGAAAGCGCCGCAGTCCGCCGGTGGATACTGGGCCGGGATCGGCGATCCGTGGCGGAGGGGCCGGCGCTGTCGCCGCCGATGTCGTAACGCGCGACGGCTCGACCTCGGCCGCGACCTCGGCCGCGG
>DATCPD010000163.1:0-1708 GCA_036564325.1 Solirubrobacteraceae bacterium
CCTCTGCCGCCGCGACGTGCACAGTCACCTACAGGAAGGTGGGCGAGCACCTGATCACGACGCACTACGGCGGCGACAACAACTTCAACGGCTCCTCGTCCTCACCGTCTCAGCGGGTGAGCGTTCGCACCCTCCCGGTCCGGGCGCGCGGCACGATCACCTCAACAATGCTCTGGACCTTCTATTACACGCCTGCCTACACGAAGGTCCTCGCCCTCATGGTGCAAAACGCGTCCGCGGGCATGACGGCCCGAGTGGAGTGCCGCGGCCGGGGTTGCCCGTTCGCCACGCGTGCCACCGCTGTCACCAAGCTCAAGCGCTGCAGCACGAAAGCACCGAGTCGATGTTCATCGCGAGCGCCCGCGACGATCGACCTCGTGCGCAGCTTCCGGAGTCACCGCCTGCACGCCGGCTCGCAGATCACTATCGAGCTGACCCGGCCTGGGTTCATCGGCAAGAGCTACTTGTTCAAGATCCGCGCCGGCCACCCGCCGGTGATCGAAATCCGTTGCCTCCCGCCCGGGCGAATCCGCCCTGGCGTAGGTTGCTGATCCGGCGCAGGGAGTTCTCCCGGGCGCGTCATTGGCGGGTTGAGCAGCGGCACACAGCTGCGGGATCTGCCACCGGGCGGTTCGCTTGTAGAGTCTGGACCTGCCAGCGGCTGTGGTGAAATTGGTAGACACGCACGGTTCAGGTCCGTGTGGGGGAAACCCCTTGGAGGTTCGAGTCCTCTCAGCCGCATCGCCGGGCGAGGAGTGCGAGATAGTGATCGATATACAGCCCTTTTCTCGCACTCTTCCCGCGAGGCACCCCCACGCCAGCGCCCCGGCACCCCTCGGGTCCCCCGGAGCCCCTAAAGCCACCCCCGCTCCTCGGCCACGCCGACAGCCTCACCCCGATTTCGGGCGTCGAGCTTCTGCATCACGGACGAGAGGTGGTTCCGCACCGTCCCGGCCGACAGGAACAGGGCGGCGGCCAGCTCGGCGACGGTCGCGTACTCGCGCGAGGCGGCCAGGACCTCGTACTCGCGCGGGCTCAGCGGACTCTGTCCCTGGCTCAGCGCCGCCGCGGCCAGGCTCGGATCGGCGATGCGCTCGCCGGCCGTTGCCCGCCTGATCGCCGACGCCAGCTCGGAAGCGGGGCGTCCTTGAGCAGGAATCCCGAGGCGACGCCCTCCATCGCGCGCTGCAGGTAGCCGGGGCGTCCGAACGTCGTCAGGATCAGGATCCGGCACTCGGGCAGCGCCTGCTTGAGCTCGATCGCGGCGTCGAGCCCGGTCTGGCTGGGCTGGCCAGCGCTCCCCGGACCTGGCCTGGTCCTCGGCCATCATGACCCGGATCACGTCACTGGACGGGCATGGTCACCGCGAGTCCGGGACCCCCGCCCGCGATGTCCGCCCCGTTCGATCCCCCGCGCCCGCGCCCCTGCCCACGAGGGCACCCGAACCGCCGTCCACGACCTCGGCCGCCGCATCGGCGAGGCCGGCACTGATCCGACAGCTGGCAGTGCCGAGCGCCGCTGTGCCGGATCACGTTCGTGGCGCCCTCGCGCATGGCCCAGGCGAGGACCGCCTCGACGGCTGGATCGAGCTTTACCTGAGGCCGCTCCACCTCGGCCTCGATGCCGCCTGCCAGAGCGCCATCCGCGCTCCTTCGAGCTCGCCGTCGAGCGTCGGCCGACGGTAGCCGCTGACCGCCTGCCTGACCTC
>DATCPD010000171.1:0-4649 GCA_036564325.1 Solirubrobacteraceae bacterium
CGACGATCTCCAGCAACGGTTCGGGACCAAGCTCGGTGAGCGCCCGCCGCAGCCCCGTCCAGTCGCCGGGTACCGTCAGCACGGGCTCGGCCAGGAGGCTCTCCCAATCCGGTTCTGCGGCCGAGGTTGCCTCACCCGCCAGCACCCGCGCCACGACATCCTCACCGGCGTCGATCACGTCTCCGTCGCGTACGGCGGGCGAGGAATGACAGAAGCCGAGACAGACCGTCTCGGCCAGCGACACCGATCGATCGGTCCGTCGTTCGCCGAGCTCCACGCCCAGTCCCGCACGAATCTCGTCGACGTGATCGCCGGCGCTGGCCGCGAAGCAGGCGGTGCCCGTGCAGACGCGTACGTGGCGTGCTCCGCGCGGATTGAGCAGATCGTCGTAGAACGTGGAGACGCCGTACACCGCGGCCTCGGGTAGGCCGGACACGGACGCGGCGAGCCGGCGATCGTCGTCGGTGATCTCGCCGTGATCCTCCACCGCCTCCTTGAGTACGTCGAGCGCTGTGGGCGCCGCCACCCCGTGGTGACGACGGATCAACTCAACGAGATTCTGCGACACGTGCTCCTCCTACAAATTTGTCCAAACGATACATCGAGCCGGGGGCAGGTGAGGAATCGGCTCGGCTCGGATCGGGTAGCTCCAGCGTTGACGGATTCTCCCGATTCTGGAGCCGTGATCGAGATCCGAGACGAAGAACCGCAGGACGAAACAGTGCAGGAGGCCGCCGAGCACGCCGAGCGGGCCGGAGAGCACCGCCAGGAAATGCAGCGTCGTGCGGCGCAGGCGGAGGCCGCCGAGCCCTCCGACGCCGCCGAGCTGGAGCGTGAAGCCGCCGATCACGGCACGGCCGCGCAGACCGAAGAGTCCCTGGCCAGCGAACGCGCCCGGGAAGCCGACGAGCAGGCGGAGCACTGAGCTACGCCCGCGGTTGGTGATCCGGCTGCCGCCGGATCAGGTACAACCCCTTGATGCTGGGCGAGCGGTTGCGGATTCCGATCTGGCGCGAGGGTCGCGTCGCGCTCGAGCGGGCCGCGCTGTTGCGTGACCCGCTGCTGCGAGGAGCGGGGGTTCAGCGCGGAGACGGCGCTCCCGTGCTGATGATCCCGGGGTTCCTGGCCGGCGATCTGTCGCTCACGGTGATGGCCCGGTGGCTGCGGGACGTCGGCTATCGGCCTTGCCGGGCCGGTATTCGCGCCAACGTCGATTGCACCGAGCGGGCACTGGTGCGGTTGGAGGACCAGCTCGAGCGCTTCGCCGAGCGTCACGAACGCCGTGTACGCATCGTCGGCCACAGCCGCGGTGGGACGATGGCGCGGGTCCTCGCCGTGCGCCGGCCCGACGTGGTGGAGGGGATCATCTGCCTGGGTGCCCCGATGACCGACCAGCTGGAGGTGCATCCGTTCGTCCGGGCCCAGGTCCGGACCGTCGCCCTCCTCGGCACGCTTGGAGTTCCCGGGCTGTTCTCGTTTGGGTGCGGCGGGAGCTGTTGCGCCCAGGCCACCGCCGACGCGAGCGCTCCGTTCCCAGCGGGTGTCGCGTTTACGTCGATCTACTCCCGCAGCGATGGGATCGTCGCCTGGCGGGCGTGTCTGGATCCGGCCGCCGACCAGGTCGAGGTGCAATCAAGCCATGTGGGAATGGCGGTGAACGCCGACGTGTTCCGGGCCGTGGCGACAGCGCTCGCCGGCAATCGCCCCGGCGCCGCAGTCGATCAGCCCGTGGAAGCCGCGGCGTAGACGGCGCCGCGTTCGGCGCTCACACCCAGCCCTTGCGGCGGAAGAAGACAAGCAGAGCGACGCAGGTCAGGACCATGCTGCCGATGCCGAGCACCCAGAACGTCCATGTGGCGTGGATCACGTGATTGACCATGAACGCGAAGTTCTGGCCGAAGAACCCGGTGATGAAGCTGAGCGGCAGGAAGATGGTCGCGATCACCGTCAGCTGCTTCATCACGTCGTTCTGGCGATTGCTGACCGTCGACAGGTACAGGTCCGTCGCGCCTGAGAGCAGATCCCGGTAGGAGTCGATCAGGTCGCTGATCCTGATCAGGTGGTCATAGATGTCCCGGAAATAGTCACGCGCGTCGAGCGTCAGTCCCGGTAGCTCGGCGATCTGATCGATCGAGCGCGCGAACAGGTCGCGCTGGGGGCTGATCACCTTGCGCATCGAGACCAGCTGGCGCTTGAGCGAAAACAGACGCTGGAGCTGGAGATCGGTGGGGTTGGCCAGCACGGCCGCCTCGAGGTCGTCGATCTCGTCATCCATTTCGGAGAGCATGGGGAAGAAGCTGTCGGTGAGACCGTCGAGCAAGCGGTAGAGCAGGAACTGCTCGCTGTGCAGGACCCGGCCCTCGAGCTGGGCTCGCTGCGCATCGAGCGCGGGCAGCGGCTCGCGGTGGATGGTCACGACGTATTGGCCGGAGATGAACATGTGGACTTCCCGCAGCGGCTCCTGGTCAGCCGGCGCGTCCGGCCAACCCCCGTAGAAAACGAGAAACACGTTGTCGCCGTAGTCGTCGAGCTTCGGACGCTGGCCAAAGTCGCCGGAGTCTTCGAGGGCGAGCGGGTGAAAGCTGAAGATCTTTCGCAGGCTCTCGAGCTCCTGATGGCCGGGTGATGTGAGGTCGAGCCAGAAGAACCGGTCCTGCTCGAGGTGCTCCTTGATGGCTGCCTCGTCGAGGCTGCTCAGGCACGGGACGACGACGTTGAACCCCTCGCCACCCTCCTCTTTCCCCACCGCTTTGGCCTTTCCGACGGGCATCGTGGGTATCTATTCGCTGCCAGTGGCCAGACTCTTTCGGCGCTCGTCGATTCGGAGCGCCATGGCTACGCTCGGCCGGTGGCCCAGATCGACGCAACAGCCGACCGCACGAGACCGCTGGACCGCGTGCCCGCGTTTGGGCTCGTGGGCGTGGCGATCGCCTCGGTTCAGTTCGGATCCGCGCTCGCGTCAAAGCTGTTTTCGCAGGTCGGTCCCAGTGGCGCGGTCCTGCTGCGGCTCGTCTCGGCGACGATCGTGCTGCTGGCGCTGTGGCGCCCGCGGCTGACGGGCTGGAGCCGGCGCGAGCTTCTGCTCGCCGGTTCCTTCGGGCTCGTCCTGGCGGGCATGAACCTTTGCTTCTACGCTGCACTTCACCGGATCCCGCTGGGCGTGGCCGTGACGATCGAGTTCGTCGGACCGCTCACGGTGGCCATCGCGAGCTCCCGCCGCCGCCTCGATCTGCTGTGGGTGACCCTGGCGGTGGTCGGGATCTTCGCCCTGACCCACGGGGGAACCTCGGGGCTCAGCGGGCTCGGGATTCTGCTCGCGCTGCTCGCGGGTGGCTTCTGGGGCGCCTACATCCTGCTCAATTCGCGCGTCGGAAGGGCCTTCGAGGGGGGAGCCGGGCTGGCGGTCGCGATGTGCGTGGCCGCGCTGGTCACCCTGCCGATCGGCGTGGCCGACGGGGGCTCCCGGCTGCTCACGCCGCGCTCGTTGTTGATCGGGTCCGCGGTCGGCATGCTGTCCTCGGCGATTCCGTACTCGTTCGAGGTCGAGGCCCTGCGGCGGCTTGACCCGGGCGTGTTCGCTGTCCTCATGAGCCTCGAGCCCGCGGTCGCGGCGCTGGCGGGGTTCCTCGTGCTGGGACAGGGCCTCGGGTGGCGGGCCGTGTTCGGGATCGTGCTCGTGGTGCTCGCTTCGGGCGGCGCATCGCGCGGAACGCGGAAGGCGCCGGTGGCCGTCTAGCTCGGCGCCTGAACCTCAGTCAATCCGGCGGCCAGGCCTCCCGCTCAGATCGAGCGTGCCCAGGGTCCCACGCCGCCGATGCGAGAAACACTGATGTGCGTGATGAATCCCGGGGGCGGGTTGTCCATCGCGGGGAACCTGACGTCGGGCCCCAGGTAGACATGGGCGAGCCGTTGCAGAAGCTCGGCCGCGCCGCCCTCGGTGATCCTTGCGTGGCCGTGGATGACCAGGTACTCGTCGAGGCCCATCTCGTTCTTGGTTCCGGACTCGATCGACAGGGTGACGCGCGGATCCCGGCGGATGTTGCGGACCTTGCGGTGCTCAGGCAGGTGCGCGGCAACGATCTCCTCGCCGTCCAGTCCCACCCACACAATCGAAACCTGCGGCCGCCCGTCTGGTTCGAGCGTGACCAGATGGCCCGGTCGGGCTGACTCGATTACTGCTCGAGCGGAATCGGGAAGCGCAGCCAAGGCGGCGAGCGTATCGGCTCTGGCAGGATTGTCGAGCGCTCTATCGGTGTGGGCGTAAAGTCCGGGTATGAGCGACGTCCGCGCCTGGTGGGAAGCCGGGCGCCGGGAGCGGCTCGTGCTGGCGGATCAGGAGCGCTCGATCTTCGTCCGGCGGATGGGTAGCGGGCCGTCGCTGACCCTGCTTCACGGTTTTCCGAGCTCATCGCACGACTGGGCCAAGATCGCCCCGGCCCTGAGCGCCGCCCATTCGCTGTTGATGCCAGATCTGCTCGGCTTCGGAGCCTCCGACAAGCCGGCCGACCACGATTACTCGATCTATGAGCAGGCCGATCTGGTCGAGCAGCTGTGGGCGGGACAGGGGATCGAGCGGACCAGCGTGATCGCACACGACTACTCGGTCACCGTCATCCAGGAGCTGCTGGCCCGGCGCGCCGAGGCAAGAC
>DATCPD010000189.1:0-8732 GCA_036564325.1 Solirubrobacteraceae bacterium
CTGACGTGGTGGCTCTCGCTCCCGCATACGAGGCACCAGAACCACCACGTCTGTCCGGGTGGGGACGAGACCACATCGGCCGCGGGCGACTCGCCTTGGTCTTGAGCCACTCATCGCCCGCCTCGACAAGCGAACCAACCCTTCTCGGGACTTGGAACCCTGCGGGCGTTCAGTAGCGGTGTCGGCGCTCGGACTGGTGGCGCTCGAGTGCCAGCTGCACGAGCCGATCCAGCAGCTCTGGATAGGGGATGCCGCTGGCCTCGAACAGCGAGCCGAACACGCTTGTCTGGGTGAAGCCCGGGATCGTGTTCAACTCGTTGACCAGCACCTGCTCGCCTTCGACGAAGAAGTCGACCCGAGCCAACCCGGCGGCGCCGACCCGCTCGAATGTCCTCACGGCAAGCTCGCGGACGCGCTCGCGGACGTGATCTGGAATCCGGGGCGGCACGATTAATTCCATCCCGCCCGGCGTGTACTTGGCCGCGTAGTCGTACCAGCCGCTTTCGCCCGCGGCGAGCAGAATCTGCCCGGGCTGCGAGGCGATCGGATCGCCGTTGCCGAGCACCGAGCACTCGACCTCGAGCCCCCGGGACGCCGCTTCCACGATCGCCACGGGATCGTGCTCAAAGGCCGTCTGGAGGGCGCCGGGCAGCTCGTCCGGGTCGCCGACCCGGACGATGCCGACGGACGATCCAAGGCGAGCCGGTTTGACGAATACCGGTAATCCGAGCGGCTCCAGCGCGCTCAGCTCTCCCGCACGGTCGGCCAGGAAGTCCCTGAGTCGCACAGCTCGGTAGTCGACCTGGGGAATTCCCGCCTGCGCCATCAGCTCCTTGAACACGACCTTGTCCATGCACAGCGCCGAGGCGAGCACGCCGGCTCCGACGTACGGAACGTCCAGGCACTCGAGCAGGCCCTGCACCGTGCCGTCCTCTCCGAACGGCCCGTGCAGAACCGGGAACACGACGTCGGCGCCATGCAGACCGCATCCCGGCTCGAGCACCACCGGCGTCTCCCCATCTCGCCACACGCCGTCTCGACCGATCTCGATCATGGTCACCGCGTGCCCCGTTTCCCGGAGGCCATCGGCGACCGACGCGGAGGACGCGATCGACACGTCATGCTCGGACGAGCGTCCGCCGCCGAGCACGGCCACGCGGTGCGGGCTCACGTTGTTGTGGAGCTGGTTGTAGTGGTGGGGCTGGTCGTGGTGGGGCTGGTCGTGGTCGTGGTGGTGGCGACGAAGTGGCCCACGACGATCGTCACCGTCGAGCCCTTCTTGGCCGTGCTGTTAGCCCCCGGGCTCTGCGAGACCACGATCCCGTCCCGATTCTGCTGGGTGACGTCCTGCGTCTTGCGGACCACCTTGAACCCGGCCCCCGTCAGCGCGCTCGTGGCGGCATCCGCCGTGTCGCCCTTCACGCCCGGCACGCTCGCCGTGGTCGGCGCCGTGGCCACCACGAGGCTGACCGTCGAACCCGGCGCGGCATTCGAGCCGCCGGCCGGGCTCTGGCTGATCACATCGCCCGCGGTGACCGTGGGCGAGGTTTGGGTGGTGGCGCTGACGGTGAAGCCGGCAGCGCGCAGCGCGCTTTCGGCCGCCGCCTGGGGCTGGTTGGTGACGTCCGGGACCGGCACCTTGGCCTTGCCGGAGGAGACGAACAGCGTCACTCCCGAACCCACCGGCACGGATACGCCGGCGGATGGATCCGTGCGCGTGGCGTCACCGGCCGGCACATCGGCGGAGTTCTCACGCTCGATCCGCGCGGGCCGCAGCCGCTGGCGCTTGAGTTCACGCACCGCCTGCGCCTGAGTGAGGCCGCTGACCGAGGGCACGCTCGTGTCGCCGAGACCCTGCGACACGGTCAGCGACACGGTTGAGCCGGCGTCGGCCTTGGTCTGGCCGAGCGGGTTCTGCGAGATCACCGTCCCGGCCCGGTGGGCGTCGGGGCGGTAAATCAGATTGGGTGAAAAGCCGGCGTTCTGGATCTGGGTCTGGGCCACGCTGACCTGTTCGTTGACCACCGTCGGGACGACCTTGGTGTTCGGCCGCGTCAAGAGGTACGCGGCCACTCCCCCGCCGGCCAGGATCAGCAGGGCGAGGAGCCATGCCCACCAGTAGCGTCCAGCTCCCGGTGGCGGGGGCTCCTCGGGCGGCAGGACAGCGCCGGCCACGAACGGAGGCTCCCGTGGCGGCCGCTGGTCGAGCAGCGCGGCGTCGGCCACGCCGACCACCGGCATCGCCGCCGCCAGCGCCGCGAAGCTGGCCGTGCGCTCCCCCCGGGCGGCGGCCAGAATTCCCTCCTTGACCGCCTCCAGCGCGTTGATCAGCGCATCGGCGTCCTGTGGCCGGTCGACCGGGTTCTTGTTGAGCGCCCACAGCACGACCTGCTCGAGCTCCGCGGGCACCGCCGGGTTGATCGAGGTCGGTGGGCCCGGCGCCTCGGAGACGTGCTTGATGGCGATCGTGACGGCTGTCTCGGCGTCGAACGGGACGCGCCCGGTCAGAAGCTCGTAGAGCACGACGCCGACTGCGTAGAGGTCAGATGCCGGGCTGACGGCGTGGCCCTGGGCCTGCTCGGGGGAGAGATATTGGGCCGTCCCCATGATCGAGCCCGTCTCGGTCATGTCGGAGGCACCGGCACGGGCGATTCCGAAGTCCGTGACCTTCGCCTGGTCGGCGTCATCGACGATCACGTTATGGGGCTTGAGATCGCGGTGGATCACCCCGCGACGATGGGCGAACCGGGCTGCCTTGAGGATCTGCACCGTGATGTCGATCGCCCGGACCGGGTCGAGCGGAGCCTCCTCACGGATCAGCTGCTTCAGCGTGCGCCCGGGGAGGTACTCCATCGCGATGTAGTAGGTGTCGTCGTAGGAGCCTCGGTCGTAGACGCTCACCACGTTCGGATGCTGTAGGCCGGCGGCGGCCTGGGCCTCTCTGCGGAAGCGCTCGACGAAATCGGGGTCCTCGGCGAAGCGGCGGTGCAGGAGCTTCAGCGCCACCTTGCGGCCGAGCTGCTGATCCTCGGCCAGGAACACGTCCGCCATGCCCCCGGCCCCGAGCCGCGAGAGGACCTTGTAGCGACCGTCGATCAGGGTGCCCAGCATCTGGTCAGCCATCGATCATCCGCCGTCGGCGAGCAGTGTCTGGACGACGGTCTTGGCGATCGGCGCGGCGACCGTGCCGCCGAACCCGCCCTGCGAGCGCTCCACCGTCACCGCGATCGCCACGCGCGGGTTCTGCAGCGGCGCGAACCCGATGAACCACGGCTGCGTCAGGTTGGACCCGGTGACTCCGACGGATGCCGTTCCGGTCTTCCCAGCGAACACGATCCCGCTGCCCAACTGCGCCGGCGTGCCGGTTCCCTCGTCGACCACCTTCCTCATCATCTGCCCGACGGCCTGAGCTGTGGAGGGCTTCATCACCTGGCTCATTACGCTCGGGTGAATCGTCTGCACCGTGCGCCCGTCCGCGTCGACGATGCGATCGGTGAAGTGCGGGGTCATCAGCTTCCCGCCGTTGGCGACCGCGGCAGCCACCATCGCCATCTGCAACGGTGTCACCAGAAGCCCGCCCTGGCCGATGGCGATCCGGCCAATGTCCTCGTTGGGGCTGCCGGGCGCCAGCGCGCGGCCCTTGAAGGAGAAGGGCCGGCTGGCGTTCAGCTCGGTGGGGGGAAGGTCGACCGGCGGCTTGGCGTAGAAGCCGAAGCGCTTCATGTAGTCGGTCATCGTGCCCCGGCCGAGATGCTCGGCCACCTGGGCCCACACGGTGTTGACCGAGAAGGTGAGCGCGGTTGTCAGGTCGATCGGGCCGAAGCTCTGGCTGTTGTCGTTGTTGAGCGGGACGCCGGAGATCGTCACCGGCGACTTGCCGTCGACCACGGAGCTCGGCGAGTACTGGCCGCTGTCGATGGCGGCGGTGGCCGTCACCACCTTGAACGTAGAGCCCGGCGGCGACGCCGACTGGGTCGAGAGATCGAACTGGGAGCTCCCGGGCGCATCGGGGTGGTTGTCGTCATAACCCGGGTTGGAGTACATCACCTTTATCGCCCCGGTCCGAGGGTCGAGCGCCACCACCGAGCCGGCCTGTCCGCCCAGTGCCTGCTTGGCCACCTGCTGAGCCTTCGGGTCGAGCGTCGTGTAGACGTCGTCGCCCACCCGGTGCGAGCTGAGTTGCCCAAAGATCGAGCTGAGACCGGTCTGCAGGCCGCGCAGGGCGTCGCCCCGTGATCGCTCGAGCCCGGCCGCGCGGCCCTGGGCGGCGATCGAGAACCCCACCGGCTGCGAGAACAGGGAGCCAGTCGGATACGTGCGGCCCCAGACCCCGCCGGGCTGCGGCACGGACTTGGCCAGCACCGATCCGTCGGCCGCCAGGATCCGGCCGCGCTTGATGCGCAGCTCGTCGATCAGCGGTCGCTTGTTGAGCACGTTGTTGTTGAGCGAGCTCGCGTCGAGCACCGTCCATCTCGACGTCCAGCCGACCAGCAGCGCGAACAGCAGCATGAACAGACCGAACAGGCGAATGATCGGGCTGCTCATCGCGCCGGCCTCCGCGCGCGATCGGAGATCAGCAGCAGCAGGGCCAGCAGCACGAAGTTGGCGAGGATCGAAGACCCACCGTAGGAGATGAACGGCAAGGTCACGCCGGTCAGCGGGATCACTCGAGTCACGCCCCCGACGATCACGAACACCTGCAACGCGAACACCGAGGCCAACCCGACCGCCAGCAGCGTCGAGAACGAGTCGCGGGCCATCAGCGCCGTCTTGAACCCCCGGGCCACGAACAGCAGATAGGTGACGAGCACGGCGGCCGCGCCGAACAGCCCCAGCTCGTCGGCGATAACTGCGTAGATCATGTCCGTCTGAGGCGCGGGCAGGAGGTAGTGGGGCGTGGTGAACCCCGGAATGGTCAGCGTGGCCTGACCGAACCCCTGGCCGAAGAACCCTCCTGCCGCCTGCGCGAACAGCGAATTGGCGACCTGGTAGGAGCCCCCCACCTGGTTGTAAAGCTTTGGATTGAGCGGATGCAGCCACGCCTCGACGCGATCGTGCACGTGAGGGACGTGGGTGCCGATGTACCACGCCCCGACCGCGAACGCAACCATCCCCACGGTCACAAACGACAGGCGACCGGTCGCGACGTACAGGATCGCCAGCAGGCCGCCGTAGAACATCAGCGAGGAGCCGATGTCGTGGAGCAGGATCATGATCAGCATCGCGATCCCCCAGATCACCACGACGGGGCCGAAGTACTTGACCGGCGGAATCGTCACCCCGAGGATCCGTCGCGCCCCCAGCACCATCACCTGGCGCGTGTCGCGCAGATAGCTGGCCAGGAAGATGACGAGACCGATCTTGGCGAACTCGGCCGGCTGGAATACGAACAGGCCGGGGATACGTACGCCAAGGTAGGCGCCGTTGGCCTGGTAGCCGATCCCTGGCAGCCGTGGCAGCACCAGTAGCGCCAGCGAGCTGAACACGATCACGTAGCGGTATCGCTCGAGCTTGCGGTAATCCCGGAAGCCGATGATCGTCGCTGCGAACAGGATCAGCCCGAGCACGAACCACTGTGCCTGCTGGCGGGCCAGCGTGGGGTCGATCCGGTAGATCATCACTATCCCGAAGCTGGCCAGCAACGCGACCAGCGGGAACATGTACGGGTCCGCGTGCGGGAGCGTCATCCGGATTACGACGTGCCCGGCGATGCACAGGCCGAGGAAGATCACGCCGTAGGTCAGGGAGACATTCGAGAGCGCGTTGGAGCGCTGGATGAAGACGCCGGCAAAACCGGCGGTCACCAGTAGTGAAGCTGGAATCAGCCCGAACAATTCGCGGTTGCGAGCGCTCATTTGTTCAGCTGGCCGAGCTCGATGCTCCGCACCAGGCTGGAGGCATCGGTCTGTGAGCGAAGATGGTGGTTCAGCAGCGTGGACCGCCGATCGGCGGGGACCTGGGAGGCCGGCATGCCCGAGACGTAGAACGTCTCGTACAGGTGGATCCCGGCAGGCAGGTCGTACGGCAGACCGCGATACACCGTGACGATTCCCTGGCTGTTCGTGCCGATGAAGTACAGCTGGCGGCTGGCGAGATAACCGCCGCCGAGCACGAGGAACAGAACGATCACGGTCGCCAGCAGCCCGGCCAGTGGCTTGGCGTAACGACGGCCGCGGTGCTGCGGGGGGGTGGGGCGGGGCGAGCGGGCCGGCACCGTGGCGGGGGGTGTCTTGGCCGGTGCCGTCCTGGCCGACTTGGTCTGCCCCGGCGGGGGAACCACAGGAGCCTGGCTTGGCGGCGCAGCAGCCGCGACCGCCGTCTTCGGAGCGATGGTCGTCGGCTGCTCGAGCGCATCCGCGCCGACCTCTTCCAGCCGGAACAGGACGACGGTGATGTTGTCCCGTCCGCCGGCCTCGTTGGCCTGGGCTATCAGCTCGTCGCCGGCGGCCTCCAGCGACGCGGCACTGGCCAGGACCTCCGCGATGCGCTCCTCGGTGATCATCGAGGTCAGGCCATCGCTGCAGAGCATCAGCACGTCCCCCGCGCTGGCCGGATAGGTCCAGGTGTCGACTTCCACGGTCGGCTCCGGACCCAGCGCCCGGGTGATGATCGACCGCTGTGGATGTTCCTCGGCCTGTTCCTCGGTGAGCTTTCCCTGACGGACCAGTTCTCCGACCAACGAGTGGTCACGGGTCAGGCGCTTCAGGGCACCGTTGCGGAACAGGTAGGCGCGGCTGTCGCCCACGTGGGCGATCGCCACCTGCCGGTCGTCGAGGAACGCCGCCGTGAGGGTCGTCCCCATGCCGGCCCGCTCATGCTCGACGCGCGAGACATCGTGGATCCGCCGGTTGGCCTCCTGGACGATTTCGGCCAATCGCTGCTCGGGCGTACCGGTGCTCGGCAGACCCTGTTCGAACGCCTCGACGGCGATCTGTGAGGCGACCTCTCCCGCCCGCGCACCCCCCATTCCATCCGCCACGACGAACACCGGCGGCCGGGCCAGCGAGGAATCCTCGTTCCCCCTCCGCTGGCGGCCGGTGTCGGTCCGCCTGACTGTTTCCGCCGCGCGCAGCATCTTCATTGCAGGTAGGAGAACTCGCAATCGCCGATCCGGATTCGGTCCCCCGGATGCAGCGGTTGGGGTCCGTTCAACGGCTCTTCGTTCAGATAGGTCCCGTTCGTAGATCCGAGGTCCTCGATCACCACGACATGACCTTCCCGCGTTATGCGCGCATGACGCGACGATGCGAACGGATCGTCGAGCTTGATCTCGACGTCTCCGCGGCCGAGAGTAGCGCCCCCCGACAGGTCATAGGCGATACCGGATTCGTGGCCGGTGGCGCGCTCAACCAGCAGGCGAGGCTCGAACTCGTCGTCGTCGTCGATCGCCGGCAACCCGTCGGCCGCGGAGTACATCCCCGTGGCGTCCGTGGCGCTGATCCGCTCAGAGCGATCCGGTTGGCCGGCGCCGCGGCGGAGGTCCTTGAGCACGCTCCGCGCGACCCACAGCAGGAACAGATAGAGGACGGCGAGGAAGCCGAACTTGAGACCTACCGAGACGGGCTCGAGCAACATCGCGACCTACTCCAACTCGAACTGCATGCGCGACGTCCCGATCTCGATCTCGTCGCCCGGTTTGACGACCTCGGGGCCATTGATCCGCCTGCCGTTGATGCTCGAGCCGTTGGTCGATCCGAGGTCCGTGAGCACCCATGACCCGCCACGCGGGCGGATTTCCGCGTGCTGGCGGGACACGTTGGGGTCGTCGAGCACCACCTCACACTGGCGGCTGCGTCCGATCGTGACCCCGGTGGGTCCGACCATCAGCCGCTTGCCATCGAGCAGCAGCAGCGCATTCTGCTGCCGCGCTCGCGCCCGCTCCTCGAGCGGTTCGGCAACCCGTCCAGCGGTGCTGTAGATCATCGTGCGGCCGGACTCCTCCTGAGCGTGGGCGGGCTGCTCGGGTTCCGCGTCCTGCTCCGGCTGTACCACCCGCGTCTGAATCCCGAACTCCCCCAGACCCAGCCGGTCGTCGGTCTCGAACTCGATCACCGGCCGCGAGAGCAGGGCGAGGCGCTCCCGGCGAGCATGCTCGAGCAGGTATCCGGCGAGCTCAGATGTCAGGGCTTCCTCGTAGGAGGCGAAGCGCTCCCGGTCACGGGGCGAGAGAAACACCCGATATTCGTTGGGCACGTACGTGCGGGACACAGAGAAGGACTTGTGCTCCTCCATCTCCCGCGCGAGCTTGCGAGCGATCTCGACCGGACGCACCTCGGAGCGAAAGGCACGGCTGAACGTGCCTTCGACGAGGCCGGCAATCTTGCTCTCGATGCTTCTGAGGACGCTCATGGGTAGGCCTAAACGGCGGTCTCATGCTACGGAAGTTCGGCCCGAGCACCCTCCGGGCGATGCGCGGCGCGCGCGGCGACGAGCAGGCTCGGAGAGAGTGCCACGAAGACGGCCGCGATGGCTCCGAGGATTGCCGTCCTCGGAGCATCAAGTCGTCCGGATCCATCCGCAGCGGCGATCGCGACCTCGGTCGCACTGAGGAGAACCGCCGACCATACGCAGGCGAGCACGGCATTGACGGCCAGCGAGCGGCTCCGTACGAGCCACGGAAGGACCACGGCGCCGGCGGCCCACACGAGCCCGCCGGCCAGGATTCCGGAGCGCAGGAGCGGACCGAGCAGGTCATGCGAGGTGACGGCGAGCGACGTGGCCCAGACATCGGG
>DATCPD010000199.1:0-12826 GCA_036564325.1 Solirubrobacteraceae bacterium
GGATGGCCGACCACGTGATGATCGAGGCAGCCGGAACCGAGGTGCGGGTCTCCAATCCGACCAAGGTCTACTTTCCCGAGCAGGGAATCACCAAGCTCGACCTGATCAACTTCTACCTCGAGTGCTCCGCGCCGGTGATCAACCATCTGCGCGACCGGCCCACGGTGCTCAAACGGTTCGTCGATGGCGCCGCCGGCAAGCCGTTCTTTCAGAAGCGAGTGCCCGATACCGCACCCGGATGGCTCCAGACCGCGGAGGTCACCTTTCCGAGCGGTCGGACCGCCCGCGAACTGCTCCCCAACGACGCGGCCCACCTGGTCTGGGCGGTTAACCTGGGCGTGATCGACTGGAACCCGTGGCCGGCCCGAAAGACCGACCTCGACCATCCCGATGAGCTGCGGGTCGACCTCGATCCCACGCCCGAGGCGAGCTGGGATGACGTCCGGCAGGTTGCGCTGGTCGTGCGTGCGGTGCTGGAAGATCATGGGCTGACCGGTTTTCCGAAGACCAGCGGGTCGCGCGGGATTCACGTGAACGTCCGGATCCGCCCTGAGCACGATTTCGATCAGGTCAGGCGGGCCGCGATCGCGCTGGCCCGCGAGGTGGAGCGCCGGGCCCCGGAGCTCGCCACGTCGCAATGGTGGAAGGAGGAGCGTCACGGCGTGTTCGTCGACTACAACCAGAACGCGCGCGATCGCACCGTCGCCTCGGCCTACAGCGTCCGGCCGACGCCAGACGCGCGCGTCTCGACCCCGCTGGGCTGGGACGAGGTCCCGGACGTGGAAGCGGGAGAGCTGCGGCTCGACACGGTGCCCGCTCGGCTGGCCAGCATCGGCGACCCGAGCGCCGACATCGACCAGCACGCCGGCTCGCTGGAGGCGCTGCTTGCGCAATCACAGCGTGACGAGGAGGCGGGTCTCGGTGACGCTCCGTGGCCGCCGCATTTCCGCAAGCAGGCCGGGGAGCCAAAGCGGGTACAGCCAAGCCGCGCGCGCAAGGACTGAATCGGGGGGCGAGGCCAATCCAGGGGGGTGGCGCACACCACCCCTAGGGCCCCTGGGCGGGGGGTGCAAGCGACCGTAGGTTGCTTTCTACACACCAACCGCTCGTTACCGGAGGTCACAATGTCGCGCATCATCACCCGCAGCACTCGCTTCTTCCCCGCCCTCGTGGCGACCCTCAGCGCCGTGGCGCTGATCCCGGCCGGCGCGTCCGCGGCCACCAGTTACTTCGGATCCAGCCTCAATCACGATCCGGCCAACGCCGGCGCCAGCTGCAACCCGGACTTCTCGGCTCCGTCGCCGAACTGCACACACGTCGGCTCGTACTACCCCGGATCCTCGGGGCACGCCAAGGCCGCCACGAACGGCACTATCACCAAGATCCGCGTGCTGGCAGAGGGCCCGATGACGATGAAGTTCAAGTTGGTCCAGGTCCGCAACGTCTCCGCTGACCACCAGAGCGGCCAGGCCAAGGTCATCACCGCGGGCCCGACCCTGAACGTGACCGGTCCGAGTGCCGATCAGGCCAGCAACGGGATCTACCCCGTGCAGTCATTCCCGGTCCACATCCACGTCCAGAAGGGCCAGGAGCTCGCGATCGACACGAACAACAACCAGGCCGAGTACTGCTCCGACGGCACGCCGGGTCAGCTGACCTTCTCGCATCCGATCCTGAAGGCCGGTCAGGGCTTCCGCAGCTCCACCGGGGTCGACACCTGCCTGCTGCTCGTGCAGGCGGTGGTCAAGCACTAGCCGCTCCGCTCCGCGACACCCCAGGCAAATAGGCGGCCCCGCGAGGGGCCGCCTATTTGTTGCTCTGTCTCAGGCCACAGCTTGCGCCGCCGCGCGTCAGGCGGTCGCCGAGATACCGGCGCGCGCCGTGGATAGCGGTCACCTGACTGTCCTTGGTGAATGGGTTGCGCAGCTCACGGTCGCGGGCCACGATGACCCGCTGCAGCTCACCCGGGTCGACCAGCGACCCGCCGGTCAGCGCGTTCATCCGCCGCACCAGCTCGCGCAGGTCGTGCTCAACGATGAAATCGGGGCCGTGGCGCTTGAACGCCTCGACCGGGGGCGGCGCGCCCTTCAGCACGCGGCTGGCGAGCATCTTGCGCACGCTGCGCCCGGTCAGGTCCGGGTTCTGCTCCGATCCGGACAGCGCGAACTCACGCTCGATCATCTTCTGCGTGAGCACGAACCAGGTGTAGTCATAGCCCGTCTGCATGATGTGCGCGAGCGTGCCCAGCGTGTCGAAGCCCGGGAACAGCGGCCCGGGCAGGCGGCGGCCGCTGCCATCCAGCCACAGCGGTGAGGGTCCGGGCAGGATCCGAATCCCATGCCGGCTCCAGATCGGGCTCCAGTTCTCGATCCCCTCGGTGTAGTGCCACATCCGGTCCGGGTTGATCAGATTCGCTCCGGCGCTCCGGGTGATCTCGACCATCCGACCGTCGACGTGGTCGGGAACCCCGGAGAGCATGCGCTCCGGCGCCCGCCCCAGCCGGGTCGGCCAGTTCGCGCGTACGAGCTCGTGGTTGGCGCCGATGCCTCCCGCGGTGACGATCACCGCCTGAGCGTGCAGCTCGAACTCCCCGGCCGGGGTCCGGCTGCTCGGCGCTCCGCGGACCGCGGAAGTGGGCTCGAGCAGCGTGCCGGCGACCCCGTCGACGGCGCCGGCGGTGAGGGTCAGGCGGTCGACCTGATGGCGGTGGCGCATACTGACCAGGCCGCGCGCGGCCGCCTCGCGAACGCGGCGGATGAACGGCTCGAGCAGTCCCGGGCCGGTGCCCCACGTGAGGTGAAAGCGCGGCACGGAGTTGCCATGACCGGTGGCGAGGTAGCCGCCCCGTTCCGCCCAACCGGGGTAGGGGAGAAAGCGCACGCCCTGCTCGTGCAGCCACGAGCGCTTCTCGCCGGCGGCGAACTCGACGTAGGCCTCGGCCCATCGCCTGGGCCAGTGATCCTCGGGGCGGTCGAAGCCCGCAGTGCCGAGCCAGTCCTGCCACGCCAGCTCGGCCGAGTCGCGGATCCGGAAGCGGCGCTGCTCAGCTGAGTCGACAAGGAACAGGCCGCCGAAGGACCAGAATGCCTGACCACCCAGCGACGCCTCGGGCTCCTGGTCGATCAGGATCACCCTCCGGCCGGCGTCCGCGAGCTCGGCGGTCGCCACGAGGCCGGCCAAGCCGGCGCCCACGACTAGAACGTCCGCGTCCACTTAGTGCGCCGTCCGGTGACTGGGGTGCGCGGAGCGCGAGGTCCGGGGGCCGTCGGGCAAGGACGCAGATGCGAAGGCGTGGCCCAGCCACGTCGAGCATCGAGGACGCCGCCCGGTGGTCATCCGGACCCGCGAAACGCGTGCCCTAATTGCCGGACGGCGCACTTGACCCAACTAGCTCTGCATCTGATCGAGCCGGCACTCGCGCGGAGGCTTGTCCTCGCGCCAGCGCAGGATCTTGGTTCCGTGCCGGATCCGTCCCCCGCTGGCGTGGTCGAAGGTCACCTCGACGACCAGCTCCGGGCGCAGCGAGATCCACTCCAGGTCCTTTTCGTTCTTCCAGCGGCTCGGGTCGCCGTGACCGCGCTCGCCGGTCTCGTAGGGCTCGAGTCGCTGGACCAGCGCGCGCTTCTCCCCGGCTCGCAGACCCGACGAATGGCCGACCACGTGGAGCTTCCCTCCCTCGTCGTAGAGGCCGAGGATCAGCGACCCCACGGTCCCGGCCTCCTTGCCCGGCCGGTAGCCGGCCACGACCGCGTCGATCGTCCGCAGGCGCTTGATCTTGACCATCCCGGTTCGCTGGCCCGGCCGGTAGGGCGCCCTCCGGTCCTTGGCGACCACGCCCTCGCCGTGCAGCAGCCACGGCTCCGCCTGGGCCGGATCGCTGGTCAGGGGCGTCACCCGCACGGGATCGGACACGAGCGCTTCGAGGGCGGCGCGGCGCTCGGAGAGCGGGCGCTCCAGCAGCGCTTCGTCGTCGCGGGCCAGCAGGTCGAAGGCCACGTAGCGGGCGGGCGTCTGCTCGGCCAGCATGGCGATCCGGGACGCGGCCGGATGGATTCGCTGCTGCAGCGCGTCGAAGTCCTGGAGCTCGTCCTCGCCGTCGATGACGATCTCCCCGTCGAGCACATACCGCCCCGCGGGGAACCTGAGCTCCGGGAAGTAGCGGGACAGCGGCTTGCCCGAGCGCGACTGAACTATGCATTCGTCGCCGTCCACGAACGCGATCGCGCGGAAGCCGTCGTACTTCGGCTCGTAGACCCAATCCTCGCCCAGCGGCAGCTCCGGCTTAGAGCGAGCGAGCTGCGGTTCGATCGGCGGCTTCAGCGGGAGGGTCAAGGTCCGACGATCCTAGTACCGCGCCTTCAGTCACGTCCGCAGGCGCAGGGCGCTCGGTACGATCCGGCCCATGGCCTCCGAGCAAGCCACCCCCGCTGAGGAGGAGTATCTGCAGTCGCTGTACTGGCTGTTCGAGGCAGGGCTCCCGATGACGGGGGCCAACCTGTCGCGAGCGATGCAGCTCTCGGCCCCCACGGTGCACGAGATGCTCGGGCGGCTCGAGCGAGACGGCTACATCTGGCGCGATGCCGAGCGGGCGATCAGCTTCACCGAATCCGGCCGTGACCACGCCGAGCTCGTTGTCAGCCGTCACCGCATGATCGAGCGTTTTCTCACCGACGTGGTGGGGGTTCCCTGGGATGACGTACACGAGGAGGCTGAGCATCTGGAGCACGCGATGACGCCTCGCTTCGAGGCCTACGTGCGCTCCGCCGTCGGCGATGCCAAGACCTGCCCGCACGGCCACCCGATCACGCTCGGCGAGCGGATCGACGGTGTCCCGCTGGCGGACTGCGAGCCCGGCGCCCGGATCACGATCCTCCGCCTGGAGAACGAGGCGGAAGATCTTCTGCACTACCTCAAGCAGGCCGGCATCGAGCCGGGGCTGACCGGCGAGATCGACGCCTCCGACGACGAGGTTGTAGCAGTCAGGACCGAGTCCGGGATCGCCACCGTGACGAGCAGCGTCGCGGAGACGGTTTCGGTGATCGCCGACCCATCGCCTCCCGCTCGCATCGCGCTTCCGGAGCAGCTCGTGCTCGGGCGCGAGCGCTACGGTCGCTGAGTTGCAGCCGGCGTAGGCCCGGGCGGCAGCTCGGGGCGCCGCAGCCAGTCGACGAGCTGCCCGAGTACGACCGGATGGTCGAGCAGATCGAAGTGGTTGATCCCGCCGACGTGGCGGTAGTTCTCCACCGGGAAGCGCATCGGCCGCCGGTCACCCGGATGCGCCCAGGCGCTGTTCCGGGACACGAGCAGATCACCGAACGCGCGAGACAGGCGGCTGTCCGGGTCGCGCGTGATCGAAGCTGACACGAACAGGTGGCGCACGTGCGGGAGAAACGGCGTCTGCGAACCGCGGCCCGCGTCCTTGAGGCCGGCACTACGCAGCTCAAGCGTCCTCCCCGCCGCGCGCGTCTCCGGCAGCGCGGTCAGCGCCCTGGTCGCGGTCTGGAGCGCCTTCTGAAGAACGGAGCCCCGGTGCGGTGCCCCGAGCGTGACCACGTGACGGACCCTTATTGCCCAGGGCTGCTCGAAGCCGGCATAGCAAGCGCTGCGACACACGAGTGCGCCGGTGGCGTGTCCAATCAGCGCAAGTTCGTGCACCGGCGTCGGCCACGCGGCAACGATCCGCTCCAGCAAGTGTGCGAGCTCGCGCCCGTTCTCGTCGATCGAGCGACCGGTGTTGTAGCGCACCAGCACCGGCGTGTAGCCGAGCTCTGATCTCAGCCGCGCCGGGTACGGCACCCGCGCCGAGCCGGCCGGCTCCCACGCGTCCTCGGTCTGGCCGAGACCATGCACGAACACCGCCACGCGTCCCGAGGCGCCGGAGAACGCCTGCGCGAGCGAGTCCCGGTCCGCGGCCACGTCCCGGCCGCGGTGGCGCACGGTCATGCTCAGCTCCAGCGGGCTGTTCAGACGATGCAGAGTGTCACCGAACGCCCCGTTCAGGGCGCCCAGGGCGCGGCGTCCACCGGAGCGCTCCTGCAGGGAGCGGGCGTCGGGGCGTTCCGCCGCACCGAGCACGCGAGCGCCGCCCCGGAGTGTCGCGCGGCTGAGCGACCCGACGAGGCCGTACACCGTGCCCGCGATCCCGTCGTGGACGAGCTGCACGGGGATCGCCGCCGGACCCACTGTGCGGAAGGCCCGTCGGGATATCGCCTCGTGGCTATCGCGGATCGTGCTGGTCAGCCCGCGGGCGGCCTCGCCGGCCAGGACTGGCAACGTGCGGCTATTCGAAGTGCCGGAATACATCGGTGCTCCTTTGGTGGGAGGGCCTTTGACGAGGTCCGCGTCAGCGGACCTTCATTGCCATCCAGCCGGAACGGAGCGGCAGTCAAGGGCGGCCCGACAGGGCCGAGCGAAGCGAGCCGCGAAGCGGCGCCCTTGACGGCCGAGGAGCGGAGGCTATGGCCGGCGGTCGACCGCCTACTTAGCGTGAGCGAACGTGGTGGTCCCCGTGAACAGCAGGCGACCACGAAGTCGGCCGAGCCGCGCGCTTTCCGCGCGGAGGGGTCTTCGGAGCGTTGACCGCCGAGGCTCGCCGCGCATGAAAAGCAGGTCGTCCCGGGCACGAGCGTGTGAGTGCTCTGCACTGAAGAGCGGCCATTGGCCGGGCGAACCGGCGTCGCTGCTGCCAGCGGGACGTAGCAGTGAGCGCCGTGCGGGTCGCAACATGTGCCCTGGGTCATAGTGCTTCGATGCGACCACGGTGGTGCTCGGGCATCTCTAGCCGAACGAGGTCGTTGCCTTCGTGGTCGATTTGCGGGGTCGTGTGCTCTATCTCGACGCGGTCGTCGAGCATCGTCGCGAGGTCTCGCCGGGCGGCGTGGCAGTCGTTCTCGCGGTGGACCAGGACGTGAGCGGAGAGGGCGGGGAAGCCGGAGGTGACCTCCCAGACGTGCAGGTCGTGAACCTCGGCGACGCCGGGCACGGCGACCATCGCTTGGCCGATTGCTTGTGGGTCGAAGCCCTTTGGAGCGGCTTCGAGGAAGATGCGTCCGGAGTCGCGAAGGAGCCCATATGAGGAGTGCAGCATCAGTCCGGCGACGGGCGGCGATGCGATCGCGTCTGCGCGCCCGAAGCCGGTGGCGAGGATCACTCCGGCGGCGATCGCGGTGCCGATGAACGCGTACAGGTCGGTGACCATGTGCTGGAAGGACCCCTCGACGTTCAGCGACTGGCGATTGGCCCTGGCCAGCGTCCACGTCGCGACGAGGTTTACGACGATCCCCACAAGCGCGATCACGAGAATCAGGCCGCCGCGCACATGCTGCGAGGCGAACAGGCGACGGATCGCCTCGTAAACGATGAAGCCGGCGAGCACGAGCAACGTCGCGCCGTTGAACTGCGCGGACAGGATCTCGACGCGTTTGAAGCCGAACGTCCACACACCTTTGGCCGGGCGCTGAGCGAGCCGGACGGCGGCTGGCGACAGACCGATCCCGGCGGCGTCGGTGAGCATGTGTCCGGCGTCGGAGAGCAACGCCAGCGAATGTGCGATCACACTCCCACGCCGACTTCGACGGCCATGCAGCTGACGATCAAGCCCAAGGTGATCGCGAGCGCTTTGGTGTCGGCGTCGGCCGAGACGCCATGTGCGTGGCCGGCGTGCCCTCCATCGTCGGTGTGGTTGTGCCCGTCGCTCATCAGTCGCAGCAGTCCTCGCAGGCGTCTCCACTTGGGATTGGGTCGGCGACGCAGCAGCCCTCGCCGGCCCATGCCTCGCGACCTTCTGAGATTGCGAGCCCGGCGATTACGAGCGCGATAGTGGGATCGAGCCACCACCAGCCAAATGCCGTGTTGGCAGCCAGCCCCACGAGTACGCCGGCGGCCATGTACGCGCAGAGGAGGTTCTGGGCGCCTTCGCCGGCGGTCGCCGTGGATCGGAGTCGCTGTCCGATCCGTTGCTTGGCGCGGCCCAGCTAACTAGGTCCGGGTGCGCCTGCGGTCGGGATTCGGGGCAGGTTCTCTCCGGCTGCCGTGAGCGCGCAGCGCGAGCCGACCGTGGTTACGCAGCCGACCCGGAGACTGCTCCGCATTGGGAAGCGGCAGTCCGCCGCGTGGCGGGCCCGGCCGCCTCGGCGGCCGTCTCGGGCCCTTCCCGTCGCCTTCGTCCGAACCCGAGTCTGGCCGGCCAGGCGACGATGCGCGACGACCGAGCCACATCGGCACGAACATTGCTGCAACAACCAATGCGAGATAGCCAAGAGGGAGTAGATCGAATCCACCGGATTGAGGCACCCTCGGCATCGGGCGAAGCGTAGCGCTGTACATGTCTCGACTCAACCCGGTCGAGGCTAGACTGACTTCGATGGCGCGCGACACGGTTGAACTGAGTCGAGCTGTCCGGAAAGGCCCGCCGATCACCGTCAAATGCGAGTGCGGCGAAAAGCGCGAGCTTCACTACGGCGAGCGCTGGCGCTGCGAGGGCTGTGGGCGCAACTACGACACGAACCAGATCCCTGTTGATGAGTACGCGTCGCTGCGGCTCAACCGCGTGCACGACCGGATCCTGCCGACGGCCGTGTTCGCGGCGCTCGCTGGCGCGATCACCGTATTCGTGCTGATCGGGCGTCCGCTCCTGGCGATTGTCGTCGTGCCGACTGTCGGGTTCGTGTGGGGGTCGTTCGTCCGTCCGGCGCGACGGCGCCGCCAGTACCAGGAGATCGCCGAACGCCCGCGCTGGAAGATCAGAGCCGACTGAGGCGCGCGCGCCTCAGTGCACGATCAGTACGTCGCAGTGCGCGTGATGCGCGACGGCGTCGCTGACGCTCTGGCCGAGTAGCCGCCGGACCACGTTCGGCTCGCGGGTCCCAACGACGATCAGGTCGGCGCCCCGCTCCTGTGCGACCTCGACGATCGTGTCGGCGGGTTCGCCGACTGCGGGTACATACTCGGCGGTCACACCTTGACCTTCGAGATACGAGCGCGCTGCCGCGAGCTCCTGTGCGTGTTTCTCGGGCGGGTCGACGGGGTCGACCGGCCCTGCCGTGCGCCCGATTCCGGTCAGGATCGGAGCCACACTCGTGACGATTAGCTCCGAGCCGAACGCCTTCGCCAGCTGCGCCGCACGCTCGAGCGCGCGCGTGGAGGCCTCGGTGTCGTCATAGCCGAGCACAATCTTGTTCATCGTTCCTCCTCGGGGGACTCAGTCTGGAGATCCAGCGGTGCGCCGGATTGTCTCGCGCCCGATCTTATGCACTCACCACAGGAGCGACCGGCGCCTCGAACCCCTCCGGCCAGTCGCCTGCGGCTGGCATCGTCGGCGTCTCCTCGCGGAAGTGAATCTTCTCCCCGTCCTGGACCACCCGGCGGAAGATGAACAGCAGCACCGACACGAAGAGCACGCCGACGCCGATCGCGAAGTCTGTCCAGGTGCCGTAGCCGTTGAGGTGCGGCGCACCTGCGCCTACGACCAGCAGGAATGCGACGAGAATGGTCATGAACCACGTGATCGGGATCCAGATTCGTGGAAGCTTGAACGGTCTCGGCCAATTCGGGCGGTCTTTGCGCAGCAGCAGGAAGCCGCTGAGCGCGAGTAGGTGGGCGAGGATGTAGCCGATGTTGCTCATGTAGAGAATCGCGAGGTTGCTGGAGATGAACAGCACGAGCAGCACGTTGACGACGAGGTCGACGGTCATTGCGTAGCCGGGGACGTTGTTGCGGTTGAGTACGCCGAGCTGCTTGATTGTCAGGCCGGCTTTCGAGATGCCGTAGAGCGCACGGCTGCCGTCCGCGGTCGATGACGCCATCGACAATATGAGGCTGGCGATCAGGCAGATCAGGAAGATCGTGCCGAGCGTGTGCCCGGCGATCGTCTGGAACGCCGTCGTGTAGAACTGGCCCTCAGCCGTCGCCGTCGGCGGGACGCCGCTGACGCCGCCGATCCCGAGCGGCAGCAAGATAAACGCGCCGAGCACGAACACGGCCGAACTGCGCATCGCGATGTGCGTGTCGCGCTCGGTCTTGTACTCCGGGGCAAAGGTTGCGCACACCTCGCATGCCCATGAGGACCAGCCGAGGATGAATAGGTAGACGAAGATCAACTTCGTCCCCCCCCACGGGCCGGTGAAGGTCGTGTGAACCTTGCTCGAATGCCAGTCGCCGGTGAGGTACGGGATGAACATGAAGACGACCAGCGCGACCAGGAGCAGGCCGGCCGTGATGTAAACGAGTCCCTTCATCGGGCGGACCCCGAAGATGTTGAACGCCCATACGGCGATGATCACTCCGATCGCGATGAAGTGCGCCAGCCCCAGGTGCACGGTGCCGTCGTTGACTGTCCAGGTCGACGAGGGGAACCAGCGCGCCACGACCAAGTCCCCGATGATCTTGCCGAAGATCGCGAGCACAACCGACCAGCCGATCCAGTAGCCGAAGGTCGCGATCGGCCCGACAAACGTCGTGTACTTGCGCCACGCCTCGTTCGCGTACAGCGAGATGCCTCCCGATTGGTTGGGGAACATCATCGCCGGCTCGATATAGATCCAGGTCAGCACCAACCCGATCAGAGCGGAGATCCCCCACAGAATCACCGATCCCATGACGCCGAAGACGCCCAGCGTGAAGCCCAACGACGCGAACAGAAAGCCCGGATTGCACATCGCAATGGCAAAACCATCCCACCAGCGCAACGACTTGACCAGATGGCGTTCCTCGACGACTGCGTCGGCCATTCTCAACCCCTCAAGATGAGTGCGACTCGGTACCGGCTCGGTATGCGCCGTTATACCAGTTTGTGCAAAGGGGTGTCAATGTCCATCTGTCGAGGCGCCCGAGCGTAGACTCGAACTTGCGATGTCTCAGCTAGTCGATCGCAGCCGCTCGCCGGCCGCAGGAGCAGCGTTCGGACGCACCCGTGCGCGCCCGGTTTTGCTCGCGACGCTCGCCGTGCGCGTCGATCCGACTGCCGAGCGGATGGCGCTTGAGAGCGCGCTCGAGGCCGGGGTCAAGCTGATCCTCGCGAACCTCAGCCTGTTGCCGCCGTACCCGGCGACGATCATACTCGCGCGCGAATACGCGACGCTCCCCCATGAGGAGGACCTCGACGCCGTCCGCGCGACCGCCGCGCGCGCCGCCGAGCTCGGGATCGCGACCGAGCTGCTGCGCGTCTCGAGCCCTCGCCCCGTCAAGGCGCTGCTCGAGCTGGCCCAGGAGACCGACGCGGGCCTGCTCGTGTTCGGCCCGGATCTGGCGCGCACGCCGCGCCGGCGGTTCCGCAAAGCGGCCCGGGTCGTCCGCCGCGACGCGCCCTGCCTGGTGTGGGTCGCGCCAGACGGCTAGCGCGGTCTAGGCCGGCATGACGACGATCGATGCGATCGACAGTCCAATGCCGACCCAGCTGGTGCCGGGATGCTCGCCGTTGGTCAGGGTGCGTGTCGCGTCCTCGGCGAGGAACTTCCGCGCGCAGTCAAGCGAGCAGAAGTGCAGCTCGACGCCTTGGTAGACCAGGCGCCCGGGCGCCTTCTCCGGGTCAACGGCCATCCGACACACGGGATCGATCGGCAGGCCCTCGTTCGTCTGCGCGCCCTCGCGGACGGCGGCGTGCAGGACCACCGGTTCACGTACGTTCCGCAACACTCGCTTGCCGCGTTCGTGGAAGTGCACCCCGGCGACGGTTCCCGCGGCGTTGCGGGTCGCTTCGATGAGGAGGACCTCCCCGCCGGCGGCTTCACCGGCCACGCGTGCTGCCAGGACACCCTGCAGGCCGCGCCCCGCTCCTCGCCAGCCTCGGGTTTCGGAGCCGCCGCGGCGACGTCGATGGCCGCGGGCCCGCCGGGCTCGTCGCTCCTCGCGCGCTGAGCAGGGCTGCGGTCGGGCTGCGGCCGAGGCGCGCGGCGTGACAAGGGCGGGTTTCTGCTGCCGGGCTGCTCACACGCCTCGGCGCGAGCGCTTCTGTGGCTCCTTCCGCAGAGGGCCGCTGCGCTTGATGTCAGGCGAGCGCCAGCTGGAACGCGACGCCGGAGAGGATCGAGAATGCGATCCAGAACGGGAGGTAGGTGTATGTGACGCGCGGAGTGAGGACGGCACGGGACAGGATCACGGTGGGGAGGCACATGCCGACCGATCCGAGCAGGAAGGTCAGCGCGGGGCCGGAGCCTAGACCGCTCGCGAGAACCGCGTAGGTGAGCGGTACCTCCTCGCCTTGGCAGGCGTAGAGCGGCGCGCCGGCGACAGCGGCCACCAGACTACGCGACTACTCCGCCCGAGCCTCCCACGAGCCTGGGGATCGCGTCCGCCGGGATCACGGTGAAAAGGAGCGCGGCGAGCGCGATCCCGCCGATGAAGTACGGCAGCACCCTGCGGGTGATTCGCAGCGTGTTGTCGGTCAGGCGTCGAAGCGGAGACTTGACCAGATCGGTGTCGTGCGAGCCCGAGCAGCCGCTGGTCGCGCAGTCGTCGACGGCACCGCCCATGATCGGCAGTGGCCGTGGGTGGGGCTCGAACCAGCGTTCGTAACGGTTGATGATCGCGCCGAGGAGCGTCGCGCCGGCGAGCGAGGCGATCACACGCGCGACCGTCATCCGCCAGCCGAGGACCGACCAGGTAAGGGTAATCGTGATCGGGCTCAGCAGCGGCGCGACGAAGATCAGCGCGGTCAGGTTCCCCAGCCGCTGGCCGGCCATGCCTCTCAGCCCGATGGCCAGCGGCATCGTCGTGCGCGAGCAGCCCGGCATAAGCGCGCCGGTGGCGATCGCGACGGGAAGGCCCCGGCGGCCGGCGAGCAGCCTGGCCATCCAGCGCTCGGGAACGAATGTCTGGATAGCTGCCGCGC
>DATCPD010000206.1:0-9628 GCA_036564325.1 Solirubrobacteraceae bacterium
CTTGACCTCGAGAACCTGATGGAGGGGGCCTACTACGCCGCGATGTCAAAGCTGAGTCACCCGCGACTGCAGCAGCTCGGAGCGCAGGTTCTGGCCAGCGAGGCTCAGCACTACGCGCTGCTGGGCGAACTGCGGCGGCACAAGGACTTCAGCCGGGCCGTTCCCTACGCCTTCGTCGAGGGCCGCTACTAGTGGTCGCCAACGCAAATACGATCGAATTCGACCGCACTTACGTCGGAGACCACTAGCGCCTCACAGATTCAGGAGATGGCTCCAGAACCACACCGGCGCCAACAACGCGCCGAGCGCAAGCAGGGCCACGGTCAGCATCACCGCAGCCATCAGCGGTTCGCCGGCGCGGTGGCGCTGCACGGCCCAGAACAGCGACAGCAACAGTCCAAACGGGGGAGCGGCGATCGCCACGACGACCGCGATGGCGACGTGAACCGGGTCGAGACCCGCATCGACGCGGGGCAACCGCGGGGCCGCGAGGGTGGGTCGCCGGCGGGCGGCTCGCCTGACCCGGGCGGCCTCCAGATCGGTTCCGCAGATCGCGCACCCGGCCGCGAACGGAGACACCGGTTCGCCACATCCGGGGCATCTCGTCACGGCTCGAGCCATGGCGAGGACGATAGGGCACGGCCCGGGATGCGCGGCGGCCTGCTGGTAGCCTCGCAGCAGTGTGTCGCCGTACTTACGAACGGAACCACTGAGCATGCGAATCGCGCGCGGGCTCTACGAGGAGATGGTTTCCCACGCGCGTGAGGAGGCCCCAAACGAGTGTTGCGGGATGGTCGCCGCGCGCGACGACGAGATCGTCAAGGTGTACCGCGCGACGAACGTCGAGGCCAGCCCGTTCCGCTTCGTGATCGACGGCCGTGAGCAGCTGAAGATCTACAACGAGATCGAGTCGGCGGAGCTGGAACTGGGGGCCATCTACCACTCCCACACCCGGACCGAGCCGAGGCCGTCGCAGACCGACATCAATTTCGGGAAGGCCTGGCCGGGGGTGCTGTGGATCATCGTGGGTCTTTCCGGCGACGAGGTGCAGATGAGGACCTGGCGTATCGATGAGGGCAGGGTCAGCGAGGCCGAGCTGGTCGTGGAGTGATGCCCGGGCGACGCGCGGCCGATGAAGTGCTCTGCCCGGGCTGCGCGCGTAAGTATCCGGCGACCGAGCGCTTCTGTGCCTCGTGCGGGATCCCACTCGTGCATCCCGGTGGCGTGGCAGACGGCACGGCGCTCAGCGAGCGTCACGAGCGCGCCCGGAAGGTCAAGCCCCAGCTCACGGAGGGCGCGCTGGTGCGCGTGGCCGGGGCCAGCAACCAGGCCGAGGCTGAATTCATCCAGGGGCTGCTGCTGGAGGAGGGGGTGCCCAGCATGCTCCGTCGCAGCGCCGGCTTCGACGTCCCTGATTTCCTCGCCGCGGGGCCCCGGGATGTGCTGGTGCCCGAGGCGGGCGTCAGCGCCGCCCGCGAGGTTCTGCTGGAAGCGGAGGTGATCTCGGCCGGGCCCGGGCGTCAGCCGGTCGCTCCGGGGCGGCTCCTGGCGGGGCTGATCGCGGCGCTCGCGCTGGGCCTGCTGCTCGTGTGGCTCGTCGACGTTCTGACCCGGTAGTGGTGCACCGTCCGGCGATCAGGACACAGCAGTGCTCCAGGTTCGGCTGACCTCGCAGCTGCTGGCGGGGCCGCCGGCAGCCGGCGCGGTGGAGGCCACCCGCCGCCTCCTCGCGGTCCAGGCGCAGGATCCGCGGGGCGTCCGATTGGCGATCCGGGCCCGTACGCCACCCGGCTCGGTGACCGACTTCGAACGTGAGCTGACGGAAGCTCGCTCGCTGGTCATCACGTGGCTCAACCGCGGGACGCTGCACCTCGTCACCGCCGAGGATTATTTCTGGTTGCACGCGCTCACCACCCCGCCCCTGTTCACCCCGAATGCCCGGCGGCTCGCCGAGGAGGGCGTCAGTCCCGCGGCCGCCGAGCGCGGTGTGGCGGTGATCGAACGGGCGCTCGGCAACGACGGGCCGCTGACCCGCGCGCAGCTGCGCGACCGCCTCCAGGCCGCGGGAGTACCGACCGAAGGGCAGGCCCTGGTGCACGTGCTGATGCTCGCGAACCTGCGCGGTCTCGCGGTCCGCGGTCCAATGGCCGGCCGGGAGCAGGCCTACGTGCTGGTGCGCGACTGGCTGGGCCAGCCCCCGACCGTCGACGGCGACCACGCCCTGGCCGAGCTGGCGCGTCGCTACCTCGCCGGCCACGCCCCGGCGCACGAACGTGACCTGGCGCGGTGGTCGGGTGTCCCCCTTCGCGATGCTCGAGCCGGCCTGCGCGCGATCGCCGCCGAGCTGGTCGAGCGCGAGGACGGTCTGCTGGAGCTCATCGGCACGGGAGCGCCGGCGCCATGCCCGCCGCCGCGCCTGCTGGGGTCCTACGAGCCGGTCCTTCTCGGCTGGCGCTCGCGGGAATTCCTCGTCGGCGCCCATCAGGTGGTGTTCACGGTCAACGGACTGTTCCGGCCCTTCGCGCTCGTGCGCGGGCGCGCCGCTGCAACCTGGCGTCTACGGGACGGGGAGATCACGCTCGAGCCGCTGCACGAACTCGCCGCCGACGATGCGGCGGCGCTGGAGCAGGACGCGGGGGACGTCCTCTCCTACCTGGCCGTGGCCTGAGCGGCCAGCCGGCGTTCAACTCGCCGCGGCCAGCCGGGCCAGGTGTGAGCGCCAGGCGCCTTCGGTGTGCACGAAGGCTCGCCCGCGAAAGGCCTTGGACAGAGCTGCGCGTGCGCCCTGAGGATGCAGACGGGTGGCGAACACCGCGGCCGCACGCTCGCCCTCCTCTCGGGCCAGGAGGTCGATCACCGTGCCCCCGAGGAGCGGCGCGTCACGCGGTCCGGGAGGAAAGCTGGGCCGGCCAGCCTCGCGCAGGCGGCGGGCGATCGCCGGGCGCGCGTGCTCGGTCTGCCCGGAGAACCAGCGAGCGGCCCCGTCCAGCAGCCACGCCCAGCGTAACTCGGCCGAGAACCTGGCCGGGGTGAACGCGCGGGGGAGATCATCGTTGTTCTCATTGACGACCCGGCGGGCATACAGCGCGGAGGCGCTCAGCCTGAGCATCTCCCGCGACCCCGGGACGTTGGAGGCGCGTGCATCGAGCGCCGCGGGCGCGAGGACGTGGAGCTCCTCGCCGCCCGCCCAGCCTGTGACGTAGCGTCTCGCCGCCGGTGCGGTCCTCAGCCAGGTGAGCGGAAGCAGCGGATTGGCCATCACCAGTGAGCGAAAGTCGCGATGCAGGACCACCGTCAGATC
This sequence comes from Solirubrobacteraceae bacterium, assembly GCA_036564325.1. Lineage (GTDB taxonomy): Bacteria > Actinomycetota > Thermoleophilia > Solirubrobacterales > Solirubrobacteraceae > Palsa-465. Next base: position 3,302 of record DATCPD010000206.1, read on the forward strand.
GCTGACGGTGCGCGGAAACAGCTTGTCGAGCCGCTCACGCGTCCGCTCGAGCGCGTCGAGCACTCGATCCGCATCGTCGGCCTGCGCAGAGTCATGCCGCGCGCGGAACGACGGCGAAACCGATTCGACCCAGGCCATGAGGGGGTGGACCGCCGGCTCTCAGCGGAGCCGGCGGAACACGTTCCTCAGACGAGTACTGGCTGGCGGTCCGAGGCGACCGCGGCGATCTCCTCGGAGGCCCGCTCGAACTCTTCGTCGGACAGAACCGGCGTTCCCTCGAACGGGAGGTCGCGCGTCAGCTCCAGCCACGAGCGGCAACCGCCGTACTCGTCGCGCACCTTGACGGTCACCGGACGGGGAATCCGGTAGGTCCGCAGGAGGATCACGTGGAGGGGGTGACGGCGTTTCCAGGCCAGTCGCTTCTCCGCGTAGTCCGTGGTCCAGACGTAGAACGGCGAGAGGGCATCGACGGCGCGACGGTCAGTGACCGTGAAGTGCGCTGCGACCTCCGCCCAGGCACGAATCCGCACCCGGTCCGGCTGTGAGACATCGCCCTCTCGCAGAAGCGCGTTCGGCGACGGCTCACCGTCGCTCCAAACGCCTTCCTCGAGCGCGCGGGCGAGCTCCGGACGATGGGATTCGCGAACCAGGTCGGCCCGCTGATGATCGAACGTTGGGTACAGAAAGAAACGGTCGTATTCGAGCTTGAAGTGCTTGTTGGGCTCGCGGATACCGCCCTTACGAAGGGTCAGGAGCTGCTCGCCTTCGGCGAGGGCTCGCACGGTCACGGCCCATTCTTTGAAAGCAATCGGCATAGTCAGGTGGGGGAGATTGGGGCTTAACGGATACCCGGTGCGCGCATGCAGTGCGACGCATGCAATGCGACGGCGACAACCGGAGCGCTGATTCTACGGGAGAACTTGTAAATCCCCAAATGTTCCTGCAAATACGCGGTTTTTACACGGCTACGCCGCTATAGCTTCATCTTTTGGTGCGTTGGCGGAAGGCTACGTCCCGAGGCGGCGATCGGCGTCCGCCTCGAGCACTTCGATCAGCGCCGCAAAATCGGCGTCCCCGTAGCCCCGGCCGCTGGCGGCGATCAGAATCTCCTTGATCAGCGCGGCGAACGGAAACGGCGTCCCGGCCGCCTGCCCTTCCTCCAGGCACAGCCTCACGTCCTTGAGCATGTGGTCCAGCTTGAACAGCGTGCTGTAGTCGTGCGAGCGCATCGGGCCGGACTTCAGCTCGAGCATCGCCGAACCACCGGAGCCGGCTCGCATCACGGCCTCCAGCGCGTCGAGGTCGACTCCGGCGCGGTCCGCGAACACCAGGGCCTGCCCGACGGTGGCGGCGTTGATCGCCGCCACGGCGTTGTTGATCAGCTTCACCATCTGTCCGTGGCCGAGCGGGCCGGCGTGGACGATCAGCGCCCCCATCGCCTGGAGCAGCGGCATCGCGCGTTCCACGTCCTGCGGCTCGCCGCCGGCCATGATCGTCAGCGTCCCGTCGAGGGCCTTTGGCGAGGAGCCGGTGACCGGCGCGTCGACCATCCGCACCCCGCGCTCGGCCAGTCGCTCGGCGATCGACCGCGTCGCCGCAGGGCCGATCGTCGAGCAGTCGATGCACAACGTTCCGGGGCGCGCGGAGGTGAACACGCCGTTCTCGCCGAGCAGCACCGCCTCGACCTGCGGGCCGTCGACGACCATCGTCACGATCAGATCGGCGCTCTCCGCGGCAGCGGCCGGGGTGCCCGCGAGCGTCGCTCCATGCTGCTCTGAGAACTGCCGGGCGGTGGCCTCGGTCCGGTTCCAGACTGTCAGCTCGAACCCGGCCTTGACCAGGTTGGCGGCCATCCTGGATCCCATGATCCCGAGTCCGAGAAAAGCTACGCGTTCGCTCATCCTCAGGATGATGGCGGCTTGCCGTGTCCGCCGCCCCCCGGGGTCTCGATGCGCAGCCGCTGACCGGGTTCGATCATTCCGGTCACCTTCGGCGGCAGCTGGCGTCCGTCGAGCAGGTTGCGCCCGCATGCACCCGGCTCACCGCCGTCCGCCCCCGGCGGAGGGTGGCGCCGGCGCTCGGTGATCAGCGAATACGTGAGCGGCGCCAGGGCCTCGAATTCGCGGATCACCCCGTCGCCGCCGTGATGTTGCCCCTGGCCGCCCGATCCGCGGCGCAGGCTGTACTCCGTGATGCGCAGCGGGAACTCGAGCTCGAGCGCCTCGACCGGCGTGTTCAGCGTGTTGCTCATCGCCACGTGCACGCCGCTGGGGCCGGAAGCGTCAGGGCATGCGCCCTGGCCCCCGCCGATCGTCTCGTAGTAGACGGTCTCCTGGCTACCCAGTGTGAGGTTGTTCATCGTCCCCTGGCCGAGCGCGCGCCCGAACGCCTTGAGCACGATGTCGGCCACCCGGGAGGACGTCTCGACGTTGCCCCCCACGACCGCAGCGGGCGGCCGCGCGTTGAGCAGGCACCCTTCGGGGGCGATCACCTCGACCGGCCGGTAGGCGCCGGCGCTCGGCGGGATCTCCGGGTCGGTGAGGACGCGGATGGCGAAGTAGCACGCGGAACGGGTGACCGCGAGCGGGCAGTTGAGGTTCCCCTCGTGCTGAGCCGCCGTGCCGGTGAAGTCGAGCCGCAGCCGGTCCCCGTCCACCGTGGCCCGCAGCACGAGCTCGAGGTCGCCCTCGCGCGCCTCGAGCAGGTCCCGAGCGCTGCGGGTTCCGTCACCGAGGGCCTGCAGGCAGGCGCGGGTGCGCCGCTCCGCGTAATCCAGCACCTCAGCGAAAGCGCCGCTCAGCGTCTCAGCGCCGGCGCGTCGATGCAGCTCCTGCAGCCGTCGGACGCCGACGCGGCCCGCGGCCAGCTGCGCGCGCAGGTCGGCTCGGCGCTGGTCGGGCCGGCGCATCCGCTCGCTCAGCTCGGCCACGGCGGCATCGTCCAGGATGCGGGGCTCGATCACCACCCCCTCGTCGTCGAGCGTCCGGCTGTCGGCCGGCATCGACCCCGGCGTGGAGCCTCCGACATCCGCGTGATGGGCTCGGTTGGCGGCAAAGCCGATCAGCCGATCATCGGCGAACACCGGGGTGATCACCGTGATGTCCGGGAGGTGGGTCCCGCCCCGGTAGGGATCGTTGAGGATCCAGGAGCGCTCGGGAGCGTGCTCCTCGTTCAACACTGCGGCCACTGCCGCCGGCATCGCGCCGAGGTGGACGGGGATGTGCTCGGCCTGCATCACCATCTGGCCCTCTGGGTCGAACAGCGCCGTCGATGCGTCCCGCCGCTCCTTGATGTTGGCCGAATGCGCCGAGCGGATCAGCACAGCCCCCATCTCGTCACAGATCGCTCGCAGCGCCCCGCTCAGAACCTGGAGCTCCACCGGGTCGATCATGACCCACGCTCGAGGCAGATGTTGCCGGCGTCGTCGACCTGCCCGGCCCACCCACCCGGGATCAGCAGGGTCGCCTCGGCCAGCTCGACGATCCCGGGTCCTGCCAGCACTGTCCCCGGCGCCGGCGACCCGCGCAGGACGTCAAACCTGAGCTCCTCACCACCCAGCACGGCGCTCCGGCGATGGCGGCTGACCGACTCCGGCTCCTGCTCCGCCGTCAGGGCGACCTCGCTTGCGGGCAGGGTTCCCGTGAGGCGGATCGTCACCAGCTCCAGCGCGCCATCGGGATCGCGGTACCCGTAGCGCTCCTCGTGCACCGACTCGAAGCCGGCTCGCAGGGCGGCGGGGTCCGCCGCCATGTCCGCCTCGATCGGCAGCTCGAACGCCTGCCCGTGGTAGCGCAGCTCGTAGATCGCCCGGAGCTGCAGGCCTTCCCCGTCCCCGAGGGCGTTGCGCACCTGATCCGCGAGTTCTTCGACGTTGTCCCGGATCGCGGCCGCGGTCAGCCCGTCGCCGGTGAGAAACACGCTGCGCTGAAAATCGCGTCGTCGCTGAGACACGACCAGTCCCAGCGCGGCCAGCACTCCGGATGCGCGCGGGCAGATGACCCTGGTCATCTCGAGTTCCTCGGCGATCGCCACGGCGTGCAGCGGGCCCGCTCCCCCGAACGCGAGCAGGGCATGGCGGCGCGGATCGATTCCGCGCTCCACCGTCACCACGCGGAGTGCCCTGAGCATCTCCGCGTTGGCGACGCGAACGATCCCCTCGGCGCAGGACATCGGCTCGAGTTCGAGCGTCTCGGCGAGCTGACCCACGGCCTGCTCGGCCGCCCCGGGGTCGAGGGCCACGCCGCCCGCCAGCGGTGCATCGGCTGACAGATAGCCGAGCACGAGATTCGCGTCGGTGACGGTCGGCTCGCTGCCGCCGCGGCCGTAGCACGCGGGGCCGGGATCGGCGCCTGCGGACCGTGGCCCCACTCGCAGCGCGCCCCCGGGATCGCGCCAGGCGATCGAGCCGCCGCCGGCCCCGACCGTGTGCACCGCGAGCATCGGCAGGGCCAGCGGACGCCCGGCGACGTCGCCGCCACCGCGCTCCTGAACCCTCCCCCCGTTGATCACGCAGACGTCGCACGAGGTCCCGCCCATGTCAAGGCAGATCGCGTCCGGGGCGTCCGCCGCGCGGGCGACGAAGGCGGCGCCGGCCGCGCCGGCCGCCGGGCCGGAGAGCACCGTCAGGGCCGCGTGAGAAGCGGCAGCGTCAATCTCGATCAGGCCGCCGTTGGACTGCATGATCGCCGGGCTGGGCAGCCCGGCCTGCTCGCAGCGGTCGACCAGTCGGCGCAGGTAGCCGGCCAGCAACGGGGAGAGGGCCGCGTCGATCTCGGTGGTGGCGGCCCGCTCGTACTCGCGAAACGTCCCCACGAGCTCGTGCGACAGCGAAACGTGAGCATCCGGAAAGCCCCGGGCCAGCGCCTCGCCGAGGGCCTGCTCGTGCGCGGGGTGGCGGTAGGAGTGCAGCAGCGCCACGGCGACGGACTCAACGTCGGCCGCCTTGATCCGCTCGACGAGCTCGTCCAGCTCCTCCTCGGTCGGGACCCGCAGCGGACCGTCAGGAGTCATGCGCTCCGGCGCGCCGAAGCGCAGCTCCGCTGGCGCCAGCGGAGCTGGCCGCGCGGCGCACAGCCGGTAGAGATCCGGCCGTGCCTGCCGGCCGAGCGCGATCAGATCGCTGAAACCGTCGGTGGCCACGAACGCCGTCCGGGCGCCGGTGCCCTCGAGCAATGCGTTGGTGGCCACCGTCATCCCGTGGGAGAACGCGCTCAGCTCCTCCACGGGGCGCCCAGCGCGATCCAGCGCCGCCTCCACCGCGGCCATCACGCCCTGGGATTGGTCAGCCGGGGTGCTCGGCGCCTTCGCGGTGACCAGCCGCCCGTCGATCGCCAGCACGGCATCGGTGAAAGTGCCGCCGACGTCCACGCCGAGATGCATACGGCGACGTTACAAAACGCGGCCCGCGGATGCGGCCCGCAGCCCGATCCCACCCGCAATCCCCGCCCCGATGCCGGGGCCCGACGACAACCAAAACGCTACATACGCGGCGGTTCCCGTGACGGATGTAGCGCTTTGGTCGCTCTACGACCACAACGCGCATCGCGTCGGCAGGCGTCGCCGCGGATGTCGCACTTTGGTCGTACGAATCCGGCCGCGTCTGCGCAGCAGCAGGTCCGTCGCGGTCCCGTGGCCGCTCACGCGGCGAGCGGCGTCTCGATCTCCTCGGTCTCGGCCAAGTGCTGGTGCGACGGGCAGTAGCCGTTGTGCGGCAGCGGCATCCGCTGACACGGGGTTCCCTTGCGCGTACTCGCGCGGCACTGAAGGGGGTTCCCATAGACGTCGAAGCCGTTCTGCGGCTGCCGGGCCAGGAACTCGTCAGCAAAGCTCAGGTAGCGCTCGATGACGCGCAGCACGCGGGTCTGGGACATCATCGGAAAGTACGCACGGATGTCGTTGAACAGCGTTCGCGCCGGCCGCGCGAAGTAGTGACGGTCCGTGGCCAGCCGCTCGACCGCTGCTTCACACGCGCGGAGCACGCGCTCGTGATTGGCGTGCGGACAGAAGCTGTGCGGGTCCTCGGTGATCTCGTCCGCGAGCTCTCGGTAGATAGCTCGACTGAACCGGTACATGCAGACTCTCTCCTTTCGGCTCCCTTGCCTGGGCGCAAACCCTCCTGAAACTGAGTATTCCCCGCATGTATGAACTCCAGCAAGCGTCGAATATTAATCCCACGTTAAGCAGGAACTTGGTGCGTTAGGTCCAGCGGCCGATCGCGGGCTCCAGGTCGCGCTCCAAAATGACATGACAATTCTCGAACGCCGCCTCGGTTTGAGGGAAGTCTCGGCGCTGGTGCGCTCCCCGGCTTTCGGTCCGTGACAGGCCCGA
>DATCPD010000210.1:0-6744 GCA_036564325.1 Solirubrobacteraceae bacterium
GGTCGCGCACGCGGGAAGCGCCCACCCCGACAAACATCTCGACGAAGTCCGAGCCGGAGATCGAGAAGAACGGCACGCCCGCCTCACCCGCAACCGCGCGGGCCAGCAGCGTCTTACCGGTCCCCGGTGGCCCATACAGCAGGACGCCCTTGGGAATCCGGGCGCCGAGCGCCTGGAATTTCTTTGGGTTCTCGAGGAACTCCTTGATCTCGTGCAGCTCCTCGACCGCCTCATCGACGCCGGCCACGTCACGGAACGTGATCTTCGGACTATCTACCGACATCCGCTTGGCACGGGACTTGCCGAACGACATCACCTTCGAGCCGCCGCCTTGCACCTGATTCATGAGGAATATCCAGAACCCGATGAAGATCACGAACGGCAGGATGTAGGTCAGCAGTGACAGCCAGCCGTTGGATGCCTTGCCCTGGACATCGAAGCCGCTCTGGTCGGCGATGTGGTCGTGGGCGAGCGTGATCAGCGTCGGCGCGTACTGATCCGGGAAGCCGACGGTGTACTTCTGGCCGCCGTACTGGGGCAGCAATGTGACGTCCGCGGTGTTGTCCTTCTCCTTGAGCGTCAGGCTCTTGACCTCGTTGCTGTTGAGCTGCGAGATCAGATTGCCGAACGTCTGCTTCTGCGTTTTGCTCGAGTTCCCGATCAGCTTCTGGGCGAAGAACGCCAGGACGACGACGATCAGGATCGGGAAAGCTGCGCTCTTGAAAAACCTGCTCATAGGAGAAATCCACGCATGCGGCGCGACGGCTGGGAGGCGGGAGAAAGCAAGCGTAGCACCTGGGTTTGGGGCTCAAGACAGGGTTGCATGGGTGCTCTCAGTCCTTCAACGCCGCGACGTAGGGCAAGTTGCGGTACCGCTCGCCGTGGTCGAGGCCGTAGCCGATGGCGAATCGGTTGGGAATCTCGAAGCCGACATAGCGGGTCTGAAGTTCCACCTTGCGCCGCTCGGGTTTGATCAGCAGCGCGCACACCTCGAGCGAGCGCGGGTTCCGACCCTCGAGGTTTCGCAGCAGATACTGGAGCGTGAGCCCGGAGTCGACGATGTCCTCCACGATGAGCACGTCGCGTCCCTCGATCACCGCATCGAGGTCCTTGAGGATCCGGACCACGCCCGAGGACTTGGTCGCCGAGCCATACGAGGCCACGGCCATGAAATCGACTTCGACCGGGACTTCGAGCCGGCGCATCAGGTCGGAGAGAAAGAACACCGCGCCCTTGAGGACGCCGATCAGGATCAGATCCTTACCGGCGTAGTCGCGCGAGATCTCCGCGGCCAGCTCGCCGACCCGGCGCTCGAGATCCTCTGCGGGAACGAGGATGTCCCCGATCGCTTCGTCGTCGGCCACTTCGATTTAGTTTATGGGCGAGCTGCGCTCGCCTGTTGGTGGGGGTGCTCAGCGGACGGAACCGTCGCGTTCCGTCGGAGGAGCCGCAGCGTTCCCAGCCGCACCTCCGCGCGGATGCCATGCGGGAGATCCAGCGCGGCGTGATCGCTCAGCGCCGCAATCTCGTCGGCGCGCCGTGCGGTCCCCGGCGCCGGGCGCCCGGCCGCGCCGTCGGCCAACCGCTGGACGACCAGCCGGCGCAGCGCCGGAGACAGTCCCCGCAGCCGCTTCAGTTCGATCTGCTCGACTCCGCCGAGGGTCTCGTCGACGAGCTCCTCCAGGACCGCGGCCTCGTCGCGCAGCACCTCCAGCAGCGCCAGCACGTTCTGCTCGGCGGCCGGGTGAATCTCCTTCAGCGCCGGAACCAGCCCCCCGCGCACGCGCCCGCGTGCGTACGCGCGGGACCCGTTGGTCTCGTCCTCGCGCCAGGTCAGCCCGCGCTCGCGGCAGTACGTGGCGGTCTGCTCGCGCGTGAACGCCAGCAGCGGCCGGATCAGCGAGCCCTGGCGCGGATGCATCCCCAGCAGTGCGCGCCGGCTCGGCGAGGACGCCAGCCGATAGAGGACCGTCTCCACCTGATCGGTGGCGGTGTGACCGACAGCCACGTCGGCCGGCCATGCCAGGGCGATCTGGGCCGCTGCGCCGTAGCGCTCGTCGCGCGCCCACGCCTGCAGGTTGCCGGTCTCGGGACGGACCGCGCGCCGGAGCGCAAGCGGAATCTGGAGGCGCTCGCACAGCTCCGAACACCAGCGCTCATCGGCGCTGGACTCGTCCCGGAGGCCGTAGTTGACGTGGAGCGCCCGAACGAAGCCCGCTCCCGCGATCCTGACCGCCAGATCAGCCAGGCAGGTGGAGTCGCGTCCTCCGGACAGCATCACCAGGACCGAGCGACCCGAGGCCAGCAGCCCCTCGTCCCGGACCCGCTCAAAGACCATGGTCATGCTTGCACCCGCTGGCGCGCGATGAAGATCTCGGTCGAATCGCTGAACCCCTTGAGACGGACCTCGGCGATCCGCTCGAACTCCAGATGGGATCCCGCATGCTCTACCACGGGACGGGTTACCAGCACCTCTCCCCCGCCGGAGCGCGCGGCCACGCGAGAGGCGATGTTCACATCCCGGCCGTAATAGTCACCCTCGCGATAGAGCGCATTGCCGTAATGGACGCCGATCCGGGGGAGCGGCCGCTCGCTCTGCAGGCGCTGGAAGCCGACCGCCCAGTCGGTCAGCGCCGCGGGATCCGAGCCCACGACCATGGCCTCGTCGCCGATCGTCTTGATCACGCGCGCCGTGTCGGGGAGGGTGACCTCGACCGCCTCGACGAACCGCTCGACCGCGTCCACGGCCTCCAACTCACCCTCCTCCTCGGTCAGCCGGGTGTAGCCCGCCAGATCGGCGAAGGCGATCGCGACGCGCATCCGCCCAAGGTCAAGCGTGTCGCCGGCCAGATCGGTCTCCATGTGGCCGACCACATCCTGCTCGACGAAGTGCTGCAGGTAGCGCTGGTGGACCTGGTCCATGACCGGAGAGGACAATGGCAGCAGCTCGCGGGTGAGGGCGAGCATCTCCTCGGCCATCTCCAGACCGTCGGAGCCGGAGCGCATCAGCGGCTCGTGGACATACAGGTGGAACAGCCTCACCTCGGCGTCGGCGACCTGGGCCATGGCCTGCCCGTAGACCCGCACGAGCTGGAGCATGGCCACGAGCGGCAACCCGGCCGACAGCACGGCCGCCACGTAGCGCAGCAGCTGCAGATCGTCCTCCGAGATCGACCGCGCCTGGGTGGGGCTCCAGCCCAGGGCGGTGACGATCCGCTCGATCAAGGCCGGCTCGAGACCGGTCTCCCGGGAGGCGTCCTCGAGCGAATAGACCACATCCTCGTGCGGGAACAGCTCCTCGATGTATCCAAAGGCGAGCCTTCCCTCCTCGGTGGCCTGCCGGATGCTCTTCAGGGAGTGGCCGCGCTCGCGCAGCCTGGCCACCACGCGCGCATGGGCCACCGCGGCGTCGCTCCACTGGCCGTCGTACTGCGGAAGCACCCCCTGCGAGGCCCAGCGCCGCAGCGTCTCCGGGCGGACGCCCGCGCGACCAGCGGCCTCCTTGAGGGACGCCGTGCCCTTGCTGTTGTCCCTGGTGCTCGACATGCGACTAATTGTGCTGCCCGGGCTGGACTCGTGCCCGAGGCGGATCAGCCTGCGCGCTCGCCCGTCCCTCACTGCCGCGGCAAGCAGTCGGCGGCGGGACCTCGAGGAGAACGAGGCCCCGTCGCCTGCGGACGAGACGGCCCGCTGCGTCGGCCGTAGGCGCTCGTCACGTTTCCGGCGGCGCCTCGCGAGCGGAGAATCCGGGGTGTCCCGGCGCCACGCTCACGATCCGGCCTGTTGCCTTGCTTGGTGACGTAGGTCTACTCGCCGTGCGCCCAGATGTCAAACGACGCCACACAGAAAACTCAGAACATGCGACCTCAGACTTCGAGGTGCGGGTAATCCGCGGCGATCATGTCCCGGTAATGAGCGAACAGCGGCTTGGTGAGCGGGATGATCGCCAACGCCGCCTTGACGTCGCCACCGGCCTTGATCCTCCGGCGGGCGATGGCGATTGCGACGTTCTCCTTGCCCTGGAAATAGCGATTCGCCGTGTCCGAGCTCATCGTCATCCGGACCTTTGGCTCCCAGGTCACCTCGTCGGACCATTCCCAGGCCAGGTTCGGCTCGTCGCCGCCCCCGGCGCGGATGTTGACGACCAGGTCGAAGTCGGTGAACTCGAACCGCTGGGGGGTGTCGGCATCGCGCAGCTGCGGGCCCATGTCGGGGTCGTCGCGCATCAACCCGAACGTCCGATCCATGACCTCGCGGAACTCCTGCTCGGAGCGAAAGCAACTCATCGGGCTCGGCCCGTCCTGCCGTGGCGGCTCATGGCGGCGGAGTCTATGTGGTCTCCGCCGTAAGGGGTGACCACAGGCCATAGGGTTCATTCCCGCGATGAGCGAGACGCTGCACCTGCACCCGACGGCTCCCCTGGCCGAGCGCGTGCTGCTGCCCGGCGACCCCGGGCGGGCGCTGCTGCTGGCGCAGTCGCTGCTGGCGGAGCCGCGGATGTTCAACCACCACCGGGGGCTCTGGGGGTATACGGGGGCCGCGGCCGACGGCGAGCCGCTGACGATCCAGAGCACGGGCATGGGCGGCCCCAGCGCGGCGATCGTGATTTCTGAGCTCGTCGAGCTCGGGGCGAGGACGATGCTGCGAGTCGGAACCTGCGGTGCCCTGGTGCAGTCGCTGGGCCTCGGCGAGCTGCTGATCGCCGAGGCGGCACTGGTCGCGGACGGCGCCAGCGCAGCGCTCGGAGCACCGGATCGGGTTCGGGCGAGTCCCGCGCTGCTCCGCGCCCTGCAGACCGCCGCCGGCGCGGACGCCCACACCGCCACGGTGGTCTCGACGGATCTCTTCTATGACCCGGGCCGGCGCGAGCACGGCTGGCGCTCCGCCGGTGCAAGCGCCGTCGAGATGGAGACCGCCGTGCTGTTCACGCTGGGCGGAGTCCACGGGATCCGCGCCGGCTCATTGCTGATCGTCTCCGACACGATCCTGCCCGAGCGGCGCCGGATCGCCGCCGACGCGCTGACCGCAGCCGAGCACAGGCTCGGAGACCTCGCCACCAGTGCGCTGTCGGGGCTGCCGGTCCGGTGAGCGCCCGGGTCCCCGCTCGGCGGACCGGGCTACTTCGACGTCTTCCGGGTGCTAACGGCAGCCTCGATCGCCGTCAGGCGCTCCTCGATCGCGCTCAAGCGCTGCTCGACCGCGCTCTGCGCCCCGAGGCCGGCGATCCGCTGCTCGAGCCGGTCCAGACCGTCCTCGATTCCTTCCAGGCGCTGCGAAACGCCACGCAGGCGACGCGTCAGCCGCTCGAGGTCGCTGGCCGAGGGCAGATTCAGCGCGCCCATCGCCACCTCCTGGGCGCGCATCGCGCGCTCACGGGTCTCGAAAGCTCGGGAGAGCGCGCCGCTGACCATCGGGTTGTCGAGCAGCTCCTGGGCCAACCGACCGATTGCTTCCTCGCCCTGACGGGTCATACGCTCTCTCAGTCCTTTGTCATCGCTCATCGTGGCGTTCGCCTCCTGGGTAATCCGGCAACCGGTCGCACACTAGGCGAAATCGCCCCTCGACCATATCCCTGATGCTCAGGTCGAGGGTCAGGGACTCGTCTTTGGGACGGGTTCGCTACAGTCTCCCCGGCACCGTGCCGATGTGAAGTCCGTGCGGTTAAAATCGCCATCGATCCTCTCGGCTCCCGCTGTTGTGCTCCGAAACCCAGCGACCAGCGACGGTTCGTCGTTGCAAAGCCCGATTTCAGTCAGTAGCGTGCTTTTGGCGTCGCCACCCCACAGCGGCGAACATGAGATGCGCACGCCGATGGGCGGGAGGATTTAGACCACAGTGTTCAGGCGAAGGAAGCTGAGGATCCCTGTTGCTGCGGCAAGCGCCGCAGTGGTTGTGATGGGCCTCGCCGCGATCCCGAACGCCTCCGGGGCACTGCCGTCGTGCTTGAGCCTCGCGGGGGTCCAGATTCCAGGCGTGACCTGCCAGGCCTCGACCACTTCGTCAACCACCTCGTCGACTCCCGCGCCACCGCCCCCGACGACATCCTCGCCGCCGACCACCACCTCGACGACGACGACCACCACCAGCACGAGCACGTCGAGCAGCTCCCACACCACGACCCAGAAGCAGGCGCCACCGCCGCGGCCGACCGGTCCGAGCACGACGCAGCGGCCATCCACGCACAAGAGCGGGAGTGCCGGCAAGCATTCCGGCAGCGGACAGACCGGCAAGGGGAACGGCAAGGGGAAGGGCAAGACCAAGGGCCACAAGCCGGCCGCGACGCCGACCAAGCCACCCACGCTGCGCAGCAGCGGCGGAACCCCCACCGCCTCGAACCCGACGTTCTCGTTCGCCCTACCCGGCGCGGCCCCGATCGGCGTTCCCAACTTCTTCATCGACTCGTTCCGGATCCCGCCGTTCCTGATCCCGATCTACCAGGCGGCAGGCATCCAGTACGACATCCCGTGGCAGATCCTGGCCGCGATCAACGAGATCGAGACCGACTACGGGCGCAACCTGTCGGTGTCCAGCGCCAACGCGGTCGGCTGGATGCAGTTCCTGCCCTCGACCTGGAAGACCTGGGGGGTCGACGCGAACGGCGACGGCGTGGCCGATCCCTACAACCCGGTCGATGCGATCTTCGCGGCAGCGCGGTATCTGCACGCGGCGGGCGGCTCGACGAATCTCGCCCAGGGGATCTTCGCGTACAACCACGCGAGCTGGTATGTGCAGTCGGTATTGCTC
>DATCPD010000246.1:0-23420 GCA_036564325.1 Solirubrobacteraceae bacterium
CCCTTTTTGCATCGAGAAGAGGTTGTGGGGTGTGGCGACATCGGCGGCGCGTCGGGGGGTCGCGTGGGGGACAAAATCGCGCAGAGCGAGCTGCCCCGACGTGGCCGTGTCGATCAGGACCCCCGCTCAGGACCAAAATCATTCACAACGCCTGGGCGCCGGCACTCAATGTGCAGTTTTGACCCCGCGCCGGGCTCCGCGCACCCCGGCGGCGATCACCCCCAACCTGGTTAGGCTGGCCAACCAGCCAGTAGTAGGATCCGCGACTTACGCGAGACCCGCGAGACCTGAAGGACCTGAGGGACCTGAGGGACCCGAGGGACCCGAGGGACCCGTGACACCGACACCACGCCGGCAACCGAGGAGGGGCTGTTGTCATCCACCAGGAGCGACCTTGAGCAAGTTCTCGTAAGCGAGCGCAAGGACTGGCTCGAGGGACCGCCCCACGAGCTGTTCTCGCAGTTGCGCTCGGAATGTCCGATGCACTGGACCTCGGGGATCACCGAGTATCCGAACGAGGCCGGCTACTGGTCGGTGACCCGGGCCGATGACATCCATACCGTCAGCCGTGACTGGCGGACGTACTCCTCGGAGCTCGGCGGGATCACGGCCGTCACCGATGTGTTCCCGATCGAGTTGATGCGGGCGATGTTCATCGGCATGGATCCGCCCAAGCACGACCGCATCAAGAAGCTCTTCCAGGCCGGCTTCACGCCGCGGCGGATCGCCGCCCACGAGGACGCCATCCGGGCGATCGTCTGCGACGTGCTGGATCGGCTCGAGGGTCGTGAAACCTGTGATCTGGTCACCGACGTGGCCCAGCCGGCCGTCTCCCGGGTGATCGGCAGCTTCATGGGCATCCCCCCGGAGGACGATGCGGCGTGGGCGACGCTGATGAACTCAGCGCTCGGGGCGGGTGACCCCGACCTCAATCCCGACGGGATCGAGAGCGTCGTCACCAATGACATTCCCCAGGTCTTCGCCCGTTGCCAGCGGATGATCGCCGAGCGGCGGGAGAACCCCACCGACGATCTGACGAGCGTGCTCGTCCACGCCGAGATCGACGGACAGATGCTCGAGGAGCATGAGATTGTGATGGGTTTCTTCCTGCTCGTCGCGGCCGGCAACGACAGCACCAAGGCGACCTACTGCAGCGGCATGCGAGCGCTGATGGAGCATCCCGACCAGCGTCAGGTGCTGCTGGACGAGCCGGAACTGGTGTCCAGCGCCGTCGAGGAGTCGCTGCGCATGTTTCCCGCGTTTGCGCACTTCCGCCGCACCGCAACGGCTGACACCGAGCTCGCGGGCCAGCGCATCCGCGAGGGCGAAAAGGTGGTGATGTGGTACGTGTCCTCGAACCGCGACGAGACGCGTTACGAGGATCCCGACCGGTTTGACGTTCACCGCAATCCCGAGCACCAGGCGTTCGGCGCGGGCGGGCGCCATTTCTGTCTCGGCACCGCACTGGCACGCCTCGAGCTGCAGATCATGTTTGAGGAGACGCTCAGGCGCTTCCCCGACATGGAGCTCGCGGGCAAGCCGACGGTGGTCGAGTCGGCGTTCCTCAACCAGCTGAAGACGCTGCCGGTGAGACTACGTCCGGCCTAGATATTTTGCTCCGCACACGATTTGTGCATATAATGGTTGCGGGATCAAGCTCCGCAGCGAAGGGTCACCGACGTGAAGCACGCAGCCGCGCCCGATCAGGATGTACAGGGTCTCGACCGGGACCTGCATCGGCTGCGCAACGGGATCGCGTGGACGGTCGCCCTCCTGTTGCTGCTGCTCGCCGTTGGACTGGCGGTTCCTGACCTTCGCGGCGTACTGAAGCGCGCGGCAGGAGCCCACGTCGGATGGCTGGTCGCCGCGGTGGCGCTCGAGCTGCTCTCGTGCCTCGGGTACGTGGCGACGGTCCGCCTGGTGCTTCGCCGCGGACCAGTTTCGGAGGTCAGATGGCTGGCCTGGGCGGAGATGGCATTCGGGGCCGTCGTCCCCGTGGGCGGCGCAGGCGGCCTCGCCGTCGGCGCCTGGGCGATGCGCGCCTGGGGAATCGCCTGGTCGCGGATCGCCAACCGGTCGGCGGTCATCTTCCTGCTGACCAGCGCGATCAACGCGGCCGTGCTGTCGGCGGCGGGATTTGGCCTGGCGCTGGGGATCGGCAACGGCGGAAAGGGAGCTCTCTCCGGGCTGCTGCCGGGTGCGATCGGACTGCTGGGAATCATCGTGTTCGCCGCGCTCCCCGTGGTGATGGCCCGGCTGGGCGACCGGCAGAACGTCGGCCGCGTCCGCGCCGCGCTGACTCGGATGGCCGGATGGGTGCGTGACACCGAGGCGATCGCATGGGAGCGTGACTGGCGCCTGCTCGGCAGCGCCGGCTACCTGCTGTTCGACATCGCTGTGCTGTGGGCATGCCTGCGCGCGGTGGGACTCCACCCGCCCGTGATGGCCATGGTCGTCGGGTACCAGATCGGCTATCTCGCCAACCTGGTCCCGATTCCGGGTGGGGTCGGGGTGCTCGAGGGCGGCCTGCTCGGAGCCCTGTTGCTCTATGGGCTCCCCGCTGGGCCGACGGCGGCGGCCGTGGTCATCTACCACGCGATCGCGCTGTGGGTGCCGGCGATCGGTGGCACGATCGGCTTCGCGCGGTTGCGGAGCACGGTCGGGGTTGTGGCCGCGGCGGTCGAAGCGCGCGCGGCAGCGGCGGTCGATGCGCGCGCGGCAGCGGCGCAGGCTCGCGTCTCAGCGGAACAGCCGCTCGCCGGAGCCGCTTCCGTGCCGGCGGTTGATGCCGCCGAACTCGCCGCTTAGTGGTCTCCAACGTAAGTGCGGTCGCACCGAGAGGTGGCACTGGTGGATGCCGGGCGCAGACGCAGAATGTGATGTGCACCTCTGGTGCATGAGCATTCGAGGACAGCTGGATGACTCGGGCGCGGCCCGTCTTGGCGAGGCTGGATGCCGAGCGGGCCGCAGGCCCGAGCAGGCGCCGCCAGGGACGCCTCGAATGCGATCGTATTTGCGTTGGCGACCACTAGGCTCAACCCCCGATGACCCGGGTTGCCGTCGTCGGCCACATCGAGTGGGTGGACTTCATCCCCGTGGCCGCCTACCCGCGCCGCGGCTCGGTGCTCCATGCCGAGGGCTCGTTCCCGCGCGCGGCGGGCGGGGGCGGCGTGGCCGCCGCGACGCTGGCCGACCTCGGCGCGGAGGTGGACTTCTTCTCCGCGCTCGGCCACGACGCCCACGGCACCGCGGCCGCGGAGCAGCTCCAGGAGCGGGGAGTGACCATGCACGTGGCCTGGCGCGAGCAGCCGACCCGGCGGGCCGTGACGCTGCTCGAGCCGGGCGGTGAGCGGACGATCGTCACGATCGGAGAGCGCCTGGGTCCACGCGGAGGCGACGAGCTCCCGTGGGAGCTGCTGCAGCAGGCCGACGGCGCCTACTTCACCGCGGGGGATCGCGCGGCACTCGAGCATGCCCGCCAAGCGCGGGTTCTGACCGCCTCGCCGCGCGGGGGAGATCCGCTGCAGGGTGACGGCGTGCCGATCGATGCACTCATCTTCAGCGCCCATGACCAGGATGAGGAGGCGCTGGCCGAGCGGGTCGGCGACCGGGCACGGCTGATGGTGGTCACCGAGGGCGCCGAGGGCGGCCGCTGGTCGGGAGCCTCGACCGGACGGTGGGAGCCGGCCCCGGTGCCCGGCGAGCCCCGTGACAGCTTCGGCTGCGGCGACTCGTTCGCGGCCGGCTTCACCTTCGGGCTGGCGCAGGGACAACCGATCGCCCGAGCCGCGACGGTGGGCGCCGAGTGCGGCGCGCGCTGCCTCACCCGCTCCGGGGCGCCGTGAGCACCGGGGTCAGCGAACGAATGGACGCCGTCTTGCGCGAAAGGGTTCCCCGGGAGGGCCCAGATCCATCTGGGCCCTCCCGGAGTGGCAGGGAAGTGGGGGCGCAGTTCCCTGACCGTACGATGACTTTATTCCCAACCTGGCCACTGGGTAAACATCAATTTTCAGTTGGCCTCGAAAAAGGCGTTAATCCGGGCTTCAACGCGCGAAAGATCCTCCAAATGGGGGAAGTGGCCGACGTCAGGAATCAGCTCGAAGCTGCTCCCGGCCGGCAGGGTCTCAGCCCCGCGGCGAGCGACCTCCGCGCCCATGCACCCGTCGATCGCACCGTGCAGATACAGCAGCGGCGTGCGCGGCGCCCTGAACAGCCACGACCGCTCCTCGGCGTACTTGGCCTGCCGGCGCCACGGCAGCAGCAGCGCCCGGTAATACCGAAGGGCAGCCGTTCGCCGCGCCGGTTCGTCCAACGCCGCCAGCGCGCGCCGCACGTCCTCCTGCGCCGGATAGCCCGGCGACCAGCTCTCCCACAGGCGAGGGATCAGGCGGGGCAGCGCTCGCTCGGAGATCCCGGGCAGTAATTGGAAGAACATGTACCAGCTGCGGCGCAGCTGTCTGACGAGCAGCGGGAGCTCGCGCGGCAGCTGGGCCGGGCCCCGGGCGAGGGACGCGACCACGCGGAGCGGCGGAATGGCGAGCGTCACGATCCGCCGGAACAGCTCCGGATGCTGCGCGGCGAGGAGATACGCGGTGGCCGCTCCCCAATCGTGCCCGATCAAGACGGCACGCCCGTCGCCCCCGAGGGCCTCGTGCAGCCCGACGACGTCGCGGGCCAGGGCCCCGAGCTCGTACCCTCCATCGGGTGCCAGTTCGCTCGGGGCATACCCGCGCGAGTACGGCGCCACGACCCGCCAGCCCCGATCGGCCAGGCGGGGACCCAGGTGCCGCCACGTCCACGGCGTATCTGGATAACCGTGCAGGCATAGCGCCAGCGGCGCATCGGCCTGGCCCCAGACCAGCGCGGCCAGCGTCAGCTCTCCGACGCGCAGGCGGAGCTCCTGCGGTTGTCTGTCTGCCGCGCCCTGCACGCGGCGATCAAACCACATCAACGTGACCGGCCACTCACAACCACCAAGCATGCGCCCGTGCTGATCGTCGCGCTCGCCGTGCTGGTCGCCGCGGCTGTCGGCGTGGCCGGCGAGCGGCGCAGCGCTCATGCCCCGGCGATCGCCCGGCGGATCCTGCAGCTGATGCTGTACGTGCTGGTGCCGTTCGTCTCGTTCGTCAACATCGCCCACCTGGACGTGACGGTGGCGGCCGGTACGGGCCTCGGGTTCGCCTACGTTGCCCTCGGCCTGGCTGGCGCCGCGGCTGGGTACGCGGGGCGGCGCATGCAGCTCTCCAGGCCGGAGATCGGCGCGCTGATCTGCAGCGTGATTCTCGTCAACACCGGTTACCTCGGATTGCCGATGACGGTGGCTCTGATCGGTCCGCGCCAACTGGGCACGGCAATCGCCTACGACCAGCTGGTCAGCGGACCGATGCTGTTCATCGCCGGGTTCGGGATCGGCGCGGCGTTCGGCACCCGCGCGGGGGAGGGGGCCAGGGCGCGGACACGGGCTTTCTTCGCCCGCAACCCACCGCTGCTGGCCGTGGTGGCCGGCCTGGTGGCGCCCGCGTCGCTGGCTCCGTCGGCGCTGGTCCACGCCTCACACGTGGTCGTCGCCGCGCTGCTGGGACTCGGGTTCTTCGTCGTCGGCGTGAACCTGTCGGCCGAGCGGCGCGAGGACGGGGCCCCCCTGCTGGAGCCGCCCGATCGGCGGGTCCTGGTGGCGGTCGCCCTGCGACTGCTGGTGGCGCCGCTGCTCCTCGGCGCGGTCTCGTTGACGATCGTCAAGCTGCCCTCGACCTACCTGCTCCAGGCCGCCATGCCCAGCGCGATCAACTCGCTGCTCGTGGGCCACGCCTACGGACTCGATCAGCGCATGATCGCGACCGCGATCGTGTGGAGCACGTTCGCCACGCTCACGATCGGGCTGCTGATCGCCGCGTTGTGACGCTACGCGGTCACACCCGCGCGGCCGGCAGGCTGAAGCGAACCCGCGTGCCGGCGGTGGCGTCGGCGAGCCAGATCCGCCCGCCGTGCGCCTCGATGATCGCGCGTGAGACCGCCAGGCCGAGGCCGGCGCCTCCCCCCGTGCGGGCGGCGCCGGCGCCACCCCGGTAGAACGCGGTGAACACCTGCTCGCGCTCCTCGGCGGCGATGCCGTCGCCGCTGTCGGCGACCTCGACCTCGATCCGATCGGCCACCGGCTCGGCGCGCACCACGACGCTGCCGTCCGCCGGGGTATGGCGGATGGCGTTCTGAATCAGGTTGAACAGCACCCGCTGGAGCTTCTCCGGGTTGGCGCGAGCGACCCCCACCACCTCCGAGACCTGAGCGGTCACAGAAACGCCCTTGGCCTCAGCCTGGACGCGCATCGCCTCGACCGTCTCGCCGACCAGCACGTCCAACCGCACCTGCTCGAGCGACCAGCGGATGTCGCCCGCCTCGAGGCGTGAGAGCTCGAATAGATCGTCGATCAGAGCGCTCAGCGCGTCGATGTGCGTCCGCATCCGCTTCAGATAGCTGCGGCGCATCTCGCCGTCGACGATCTCGTCCTCGACGGCCTCCGCGAGCAACCGCAGGGAGGTGATCGGCGTACGCAGGTCATGCGACACGGAGGCGACGAGGCTTCGCCGGGCCGAGTCGGATTCCTCACGCGCGGCCTGCTCGGTGCGCAGCTGGGCGATCATCGCGTTGGCGGCGCTGGCGAGTTCGGCCAGCTCGTCCTCGGCGGCGGTCTCGATCCGAACGTCGCGCTGCCCGCGGCCGACCGCGTTCAGGCCGTCGCGGATCGCCTGGACATCACGGAGGATGCCGCCGGCGAGGAGCTTCGCCGCCGCCACGGCCAGCACCCCCGCCACGACCACGATCACCGCGACGAGCACCGCGGCGTGGCCGGAGACGACCATCAGCAGCCCGACGACGACCAGAGCCACCAGCACGGGAGCCACGACGACCGCGACCGCGAGTGCGAACTGATGCGAGAGCGAGCCGAGCCCAGCTCGGAGGCGACCGGAGAGCCTCGCCGCGAGTGAGCGCCGCGTCACGGCTGGAACCGGTAGCCGACTCCCCACACGGTCTGGATGTGAGCCGGGCGCGAGGGGTCGGCTTCGATCTTCGACCGCAGACGTCGGATGTGGACGGTGACCGTGGAGGTATCGGAGTAGAAGGCGTATTGCCAGACCGCGTCCATCAGCTGGTTGCGTGAGAAGGCACGACCGGGATGGCGAGCGAGGAACAGCAGCAGCTCGAATTCACGCTGCGTGAGCGGGACCTCGCGACCCTCGACGAACAGCCGGCGGGCTCCCGGGTCGATCGTCATGTTGTCGAGCTCGAGCGGTGCCTCGTGCTCGGGCGAGGTGTCGATCCGGCGCAGCACGGCGTCGACCCGCGCCACCAGCTCCGCCGGCGAGAACGGCTTCACGACGTAATCATCGGCACCGAGACGCAGCCCGATCACGCGGTCGGACTCCTCGCCCTTGGCGGTCAGAAGGATCACCGCGATGCGGTCGCGATCCTGATCACGAAGCCTGCGCATCACCTCGAGCCCATCGAGCCCGGGCAGCATCAGATCGAGGACGACCAGGTCGGGACGGTGGCGGGCGGCGGAGGCGACGGCCTGGAGCCCATCGGTGGCGATCTGCGTGCTGTAGCCGGATCGCTCCAGGTACCGGGCCACCACTTCGGCGATCGTCGGCTCGTCGTCTACGACCAGCACCGACCCCCGGCTATGCGCGTCCATGCGTGGATTGTCGCAGCGCCAGGGCGGCTATCGCCCGGGAAGCCGGCGAATTCACCGGCTGTTCAGAGCTTGACTACCCTGGCGGGATCGCAACTCCGGCCGAGATCGTCATCCGTCAGATTTCGCTCGCCCAGACCCGGCCGTTGCGACACGCGGTCCTGCGGCCCCACCAGTCCCTGGCCGACCTGGAGCGAGCGGAGCCCGAGGACGCGTACGCGGTCGGCGCCTTCCGCGGGGAGGAGCTGATCGCCGTCGGCTTCATCGCCCCGCACGACCGCCCGGCGAGCTCGTGGCGCGTGCGCGGAATGGCCACCGAACCCCAGGCCCGCGGCCGGGGGGCCGGGAGCGCGGTGCTACAGGCCCTGCTGGACCACGCGCACGCCCAGAACGCACAGCTCGTGTGGTGCAACGCCCGCGTCCCGGCGCTGTCGCTGTACGAGCGAGCGGGTTTCGTGGCGGCATCGGACCCGTTCGAGGTAGCGCAGATCGGTCCCCACGTGGTGATGGAATGGCGCCGGGCACAGGAGGCTCAACCGGCCGGGTCGACCGGGGCCAGCAGCGTGCGAAACCAGGGCCGGAATCCGACGCGCTCGTAGAGCGCCAGCGCGCCCTCGTTGCCATCGACGACGCCGATCGACCAGTACGCGACGCCGCGGCGCGCCAGCTCCGCTCGGCACTCCCGCAGCAGCGCCGTGCCGACGCCGGCGCCGCGCGCGCTCGGCAGGCCCGCCAGCGACTCGACCTCCCCGCGGGGCTCGCCGAGCTCGAACGTGGGACCGGTTCCGACCAGCACGCAGAAGCAGTACCCGACCGGGTCCGTGGACTCCGCCGCGTGGGCCACCAGCAGAAATCCGCGATCCTCGGCGAGGCCGCCGACGTAGTTCTCCCGGCGCAGCTCCCATGCCTCGCGAGCGTCGCGGACCGGCCACGGCTCAGCCACGACGGCCCGGTGGTGCTCGACCATCGCCATCCACAGAGGCGCCAGCGAAGCGATGTCGTCCGAGCTTCCTCGCCTGACCTGGATCTGCACGGCTTGAGCCTATGGGTACGCGCAAGATAGCGATAGGTCAAGCGGGCGGGGAGTGCTTAGCGCCAGTCACTCCACGGCGAGCGGGTCACCGCGACCTGCTCGTCGGCCCGGATCACGTGCATCACGGCGTTGATCAGGGCCAGGTGCGTGAACGCCTGGGGGAAGTTGCCGAGCTGGCGGCCGGTCTGGGGGTCGATCGCCTCCGCGTAGAGGCCGAGTGGGCTGGCGTAGCCGAGCACCCTCTCGCACATGTTCCGGGCGCGATCGATCTCGCCGATCTCGCAGTAGGCCGACACGAGCCAGAACGAGCAGATCAGGAAGCTCCCCTCGGTTCCGGACATCCCGTCGTCGGTCTCATCGGTCCGGTAGCGCAGCACCAGCCCGTCCTCGGTCAGCTCGTCACCGATCGCGAAGATGGTGTTGCGGATTCGCTCGTCGTCCGGGGGGAGGAAGCGCAGCAGCGGCATCAGCAGCAGTGCGGCGTCAAGCGCCTTGGTCTCGTAGTGCTGGACGAACACACCGCGGTCATCGACGCCGTTCTCGCACACATCGGCATGGATCTCCTCGGCTGCCGTGCGCCAGCGCTCGACGTGCTCCCAGTCCTCGCGCAGCTCGGCCAGTCGCGATCCCCGGTCGCACGCCGCCCAGCAGAACATCTTCGACGAGGTGAAGTCCTTGGGATCGCCGCGGACCTCCCAGATGCCGCGGTCGGGCTCGCGCCAGTTCTCGATCGCCGCCTCGACCTGGCGCTTGAGGATCGGCCAGACGCGCTCGTCGAGGCTGTCCCGCGAGCGGGTGTGGAGGTACACGGAGTCCAGCAGCGCGCCCCAGACATCGTGCTGCTGCTGCTTGTAGGCGTCGTTGCCGATCCGGACCGGGCGCGCTCCCTCATAGCCGGCCAGGTGGTCGAGCACGTGCTCGTCGAGCTGGCGCTCGCCGCCCACGCCGTACATGACCTGCAGATCTTCCTTCCCTCCCGCGACGTCGGCGATGAAGTAGAAGAAGTCGTTGGCCTCCCAGTCGAAGCCCAGCGTGTAGAGCGCCCACAGCATGAACGTCGAATCTCGGATCCAGCTGTAGCGGTAATCCCAGTTGCGCTCGCCGTACGGGCTTTCGGGCAGCGACGTCGTCGCGGCGGCGATCAGCGCGCCCGTCGGCGCGTAGGTCAGACCCTTCAGGGTGAGGGCGCTGCGTTGCAGGAAGGTCCGCCACGGGTGGTCGGGGAAGTCCCCGCGATCGAGCCAGTGCTGCCAGTGATGGGCGGTCCAGACCAGCCGCTCGTAGGCCTGGTCGAGGTCCTGGGGCGGCTCGTGTTCGCTCCAGGACAGAGCGCAGAAGATCTGCTCGCCCTCCTTCATCCGGTGCCGGGCCGTGGCGCGAGAGCCCTCGAAGCCGAGCCGCAGGTCGGTGGTCAGCTTCAGCTCGACCTCGGAGCCTTCGGCGGTGGCGGTGCCCTCGTGGTAGCCGGACGCGGTGTACTCCCACTGCACCGGCTTGCGCCCGTAGTCGAATACTGGCTCGCAGTCGAGCGCGATCTGGACCTCGCCGTTGACGCAGCGCACCGTCCGCAGCAGGACGTGATCGGCGTCGTAGTCGGTCGGCGCGCGACGGTGGGTGTGCGAGCGTTCGTTCTCGTGATGCCAATTGCCGATCAGCAGCACGTCACGGACGATCACCCAGCCGCCGCCTGTCGCCCAGCTGGTCTCCAGCACCATCGTCCCGGGCAGGTAGCGCCGGGAGGCGGGGACGGCGACTCCCGCAGGGCCGATGCGGAAGGATCCGGCGTCACGGTCGAGCATCGCGCCGAACACGCTCGGTGAGTCGACGCGCGGCAGGCACATCCATTCGACGTTGCCACTCGGCGCGAGGAGCGCGACGGTCTCGCAGTCCGACAGGAATCCGTAGTCGGCGATCGGCGGGAACGGGCTGCCGCCGAGGGGCACGTCGGGTGCGCTTTGCTTGATCGGCCTGTTCGCCGAAGTCGGCCCCTGGCTCTTCTGGTCGCCGTCGGTCGTGGTCATCACGGGATCGTTTCAGGTTTGCGCGGCTGGGGGGAGGCCTGGCCTAGTGGCGGCGCAGGGCCCGGAATTCGTCGAGCGCCTGCTCCTCGGCGATCCGCTCCCGGTCGACCGGGCCGATCGACAGGTCATGTGAGGCGTCACGGCACCAGAAATTCGGATGGCGGCGCAGCCATCGAGTCGCGTCGCGCCGGCCCAGCTGCACGAGTCTGTCGACGAAGGCGCGGTCGAAGAGGAGAAACGACAGCAGCTCGCCGCGGGAGCGGGTGCGTCCGCCCAGGGCCCGGGAGCAGGTAGTCCGGGTCACGCCACGCCCGCAGCCCCCCGAACCTGCGCTCGAACACCTCATCGGCGACCTGTCCGATCTCACCGCGTTTGCGAGGGGCGACGAGGGCGTAGGAGATCGGCCGGTACGGCGCATGGCCCCGGGAGACACGGTACGCCCGAGGGGCGCCGAGGGTCCCGGTGCGGGCGTCCTCGACGAAGAACGAGTTGATCGCCGCCAGCCGGCGCAGGTCGTAGGCGACCTGGTCGACGAGCAGCCCGTCGAGCACGTTGGCGGCGACGTCGGCGACCCCAGGCGCCCGCCCGGAGCGGCGCCCAACCGCCGGAGCGAACGGCTCGAGGCCGACGACTATCACCTTGTCCGCACCCAGGTTGAGCGCCGGCTTGATCGGGCTGTTCAACCGGGTGCCGCCGTCGATGTAGTGGCCGCGAGCGGTGCGCGGGGAGGAGATCTCCACGGCGGGAAACAGGATCGGGATGGCTGCGGACGCGCGTACGTGCTCGCCGCGCACGCGCGTGGCCACGTAGCGCAGGCTGTCGTCCAGGTGCGATGGCGCGCCGTGGCGGGAGGAGACGAAGCCCACCGGGTCGCCGGTGGAGAGCGAGGTGGCGACCACGCACAGGGCGCTCACCATCTCACGCTCGATATTCCGGTTCAGCTGCGCCCAGTCAACCCAGCGATCGAGGCTGGCCTGCAGCGGCGAGGGGTCGAGCAGACCCGCGAGTCCCGCGCGTGGCATGTCGATCGCGTGGGCGAGGGCGCGCAGGAGCGTGCGAGCGCCTCCGCGTCCGGCGATCCGCGAGATCACGTCCTGCTTGCGCATCTCCTCCCAGCGCGCGAGGGCCCCGTCGACCTGAGCCTCGACCGGCAGGTGGGCGAGCGAAGCGAGCATCGTTGCGTTGATCGCTCCCACGCTGGTGCCCGACCAGATCTCGACCCGTTCGCCCCGTGCGTGCAGCGCCGGCAGCAGGACGGCCATCGCACCGATCTCGTAAGCCCCACGGGCACCGCCACCGGGCAGCACGACGGCCACGGTCGAGCGCCGACTCCCTCCGTTCTGTGACCCCATGCGCTGATCCTCTCCGGCCGGTCGCCGCGTCCGCTATGGCCATCCGGCCACATCGCGATGCGGACGTGGCGCCGCGTGGCCGTGCCGGGCGAGCCGGGCTTCAGTGTGCGGCGCGCCGCAGCGACAGCGCGAGCAGTGCGGACACCGCCACCGGCATGATCCACCAGGCGCTGACGCCGGCCCCCGCGATCAGCGCGGTCACCGCCAGCGCCGCGGCCGCTCCGAGTGCCGTGACCCAGTCGTCGCCGACGACGAAGTCCCAGACCGCCCGGGCTGCGCGGACCAGGAAGTTCATCCCGCCTCCGGGACGGCGGGCGCCGCGCTCACGCGGCGCAGCCACAGCACCATCGCGCAGGCCAGCAGCAGCACGCCCGGGATGATGGCCAGCAGGGCAGCGTCGCCGCCCGGCCATGAGGCTCCAGCCCCCTCCGCTCCCCAGAACGTCCCGAACGAGGTCAGCATCACGCCGACGGAGAACTTCATCGTGTTCTCGGGCACGCGGGCGAGCGGCGCGCGCGCCGCCACTCCGGCGAGCACCACGAGTGCCACCGCGACGGCAGCGGCCGCGGCGGCCAGTGGCACCCGGTGCTGGTTGGCGCCGAAGGTCAGCACGATGAAGGCCACCTCGAGACCTTCCAGGAACACGCCCTTGAAGGAGATCGCAAACGAATAGCCGTCGAGACCGGAACCAGGGGCGGCGCCGGCCGCCCGGGCGGCCTCGGTCTCCTCGGCGAACGCGGCCGTCTCGTCGTGGAGTTCCTTCAGGCCGGCGGCCCGCAGGATCGCCTTGCGCAGCCACTGCAGGCCGAACACCAGCAGCAGGCCACCCACGCCGACCCGCAGCGCGTTCAGTGGCAACGAGGTCAGCGCCGGGCCGAGCGCCGCCACTACCACGGCCAGGGCGGCCACAGCGGCCCCCACCCCGTACAGCGCGGAGGACCAGCTGCGCGTGGTCCCAACCGCGAGGACGATGGTCAGCGCCTCGACGGCCTCCACCGCGCACGCGAGCAGCACCGACAGGGCAAGACCGACCTCGGTTCCGGACATGGGATCCAGTATGCAAGGTCAGGCTTGCGCTCAGATCAATGCCGACGGCGCAGCCGAAATCGCCGGTGTCATCATGGATGCCTAATGAGCACTGGCGGACATGGATTCGGCGCAGCCCACGGCGCGACCCCCGGGTCGATGCGCCCGTTGCGGGGCGCCAACGGACCGCAGGCGCCGGGGCTGATGGACCCCGAACGGGAGCGGGACAGCGGCCGGATCCTCGCGCTGTTCCGGCCCTATCGCGTCCGTCTGGCCGCCGTCGTGGCCCTGATCATCTTCTCCTCCGGCCTGAGCATGATCTCGCCGTTTCTGCTGCGCTCGGTGCTGGACACGGCGCTGCCTCACCGCAACGGCGGGCTGCTCAGCGAACTGGTCCTGGGGATGATCGGCATCTCCATCGCCACCGGCGCGATCAGCGTCTGGCAGACCTACATCTCCAACGTGATCGGGCAGCGGGTCATGCACGACCTGCGCACGAAGGTGTACCGGCACCTGCAGCGGATGTCGCTGGCGTTTTTCACGCGCACGCGCACGGGCGAGGTGCAGTCACGGATCGCCAACGACATCGGCGGCATCGACTCGGTGGTGACCACGACCGCCACCTCGGTGGCCCAGAACGCGACGACGGTGATCGCCACGCTCGTCGCGATGGTGATCCTCGACTGGCGGCTGGCGGCGATGTCGCTGATCTTCGTCCCGCCGTTCGTGTGGCTCACCCGACGGGTCGGTCAGGTCCGCCGGCGGATCACCACCGAACGCCAGCGCCGGCTGGCTGACCTGTCCGCGCTCGTATCGGAGTCGCTCTCGGTGTCGGGCATCATGCTCGGCAAGACGATGGGGCGGGGGCGTGATCTGGCCGACCGCTTCACCGAGGACTCCGGGGACATCGCCGAGATCGAAGTCCGCTCGCGGATGGCCGGTCGCTGGGTGATGTCGACGATCCAGATGGTGTTCGCGATTCAGCCCGCGCTGGTCTACTGGATCGCCGGCCAGAGCTTCATCTCCGGCTCGAAGGCGATCTCGATCGGGACGGTGGTCGCGTTCACGCAGCTGCAGACGCGGCTGCTGTTCCCGATTCAGAGCCTGCTCTCGACCGGCGCCGACATCGAGGCCTCGCTGGCGCTGTTCGATCGGATCTTCGAGTACCTCGACCTGCCGGTCGACATCGTCGAGTCCGAGCATCCGGTGCAGCTGCGAGCGTCGGAGGTGCTGGGGGAGGTCCGCTTCGAGGGTGTGTCGTTCCGGTATGGCGCCGGCAGCGAAGACCGGTGGACGCTGCGGGACATCGACCTGGTGGTTCCGGCGGGCACGCGAACAGCCGTGGTGGGGGAGACCGGGGCGGGCAAGACCACGCTCGGCTACCTCGTGGCGCGGCTGTACGAGCCGCAGACGGGACGAGTCACGGTCGACGGCGTCGACGTCCGCGAGGCGTCGCTCGCGTCCCTGGCCGCCACGGTCGGTGTGGTCTCCCAGGAGACCTACCTGTTCCACTCGAGCGTGCGGGAGAACCTCCGCTTCGCCCGTCCCGAGGCGAGCGACGAGGAGATCGAGGACGCGGCTCGGACCGCACGCATCCACGACCTGATCGCGTCGCTGCCGGAGGGTTACGACACGGTCGTCGGGGAGCGGGGCTACCGCTTCTCCGGCGGGGAGAAGCAGCGGATGGCGATCGCCAGGACGATCCTGCGCAATCCGCCCGTGCTCGTCCTGGACGAGGCCACGAGCTCGCTCGACACCCAGACCGAGGGGGCGGTGCAGGCGGAGCTCGAGCGGCTGGCGTGGGGCCGCACGACGATCACGATCGCCCACCGGCTGTCCACGGTCCGTGACGCCGAGCAGATCGTGGTCCTCAGCGAAGGACGGATCGCGGAGCGCGGAACGCACGAGGAGCTGCTCGAGCGCGGTGGGCTCTATGCCGCGCTGGTGGCGCGCGACGTCACCGAGGAACCGGTCGAGGGCTAGCCGGGCGGCGGGGCGGCCAGCGCCGAACGCCCGGCGCCGAACGCCCGGCGCCTACCCGGCGGCCGGCTCGAGTCTGGGATCCCCCGGTGGCTCAGGGCCCTCGATCCGATCCTCGCTGCCCTCGACCCGGAGGTGCGGGAGCGCGCGGTCCAGAAACGCGGGGATTTTCCAGTTGGCCTCGCCGAACATCAGCATCAGCGCGGGAACGAGGATCGAGCGGACGATCAGCGCGTCAAGCAGGACGGCGCTGGCCAGCCCGATTCCGAACAGCTCGATCACGCGCTCGCCGCCGAGCACGAAGGCGCCGAACACGAGCACCATGATCGCCGCGGCCGCGGTGATCGTGCGCCCGGTGGCGGCCAGCCCGTGGGCGACCGCCTCTCGATTGTCGCGGCGGCGGTGCCACTCCTCGTACACGCGACTGATCAGGAACACCTCGTAGTCCATCGAGAGGCCGAACAGGATCGGGAAGATCAGCACGGGCAGGAACGCCTCGATCGGGCCGGTCTTGTCGATCCCGAGCACCGACGCACCGAAACCGTCCTGGAACACGGCGGTGACGATGCCGAGCGCCGCTCCGACCGAGAGCATGTTCATCACCGCGGCGGTCAGCGGGATCAGCAGGCTCCGGAACACCGCCATCAGCAGCAGGAAGCTCAGCAGCACCACGACCCCGATGAACAGCGGCAGCTTGCCCGTGAGCACGTGCGAGAAGTCGTCGAAGATCGCAGTGTTGCCACCGACGAGCACGGTCAGGCCGGTTCCGCGACTGCTTGCCGGGACGACCTGGTTGCGCACCGTGTGCAGCAGGTCCGCGGTCGAGGCGTCCTGCGGCGAGCCCTTCGGATACACATCGGCCAGGGCCACCCCCGGGCGTCCGCCGACCCCCGGGATGAACCGCGGGCGCGTGGCCCCGACGACCCCCGGGGTGGACGCCACCGCCTCCTCGACGCGGACGAACGCAGCCCGCTGCGCCGGTGTCTGCACCTGGGCGACGAGCTGCAGCGGCCCGTTGTAGCCCGGGCCGAAGCCCTTGGCCAGGAGGTCGTACGCCTTGCGCGTCGTGGTGTTGGCCGGGTCGCTGCCCGCGTCGGCCGAGCCGAGTCGCATCCCGAAGAACGGGATCGCGATGAGGATCATCACCGCCGCTGAGGCGATCGCGAACGCCGCCGGCCGTCGCTGCAGCGTGTCCGTCCAGCGGGCCCAGCGAGGCGATTCATCGGTCGTGGACAGGCGTTGCTCACGCAGCGCCCTTCGTTCACGGCGCCGCAGCACAAATCGCCCGAAGAAGCCGAGCAGCGCCGGCAGCAGCGTCAGCGCCGCGATCACCGTGAACAGGACGGTGATCGAGGCTGCGACCGCGACCCCGTAGAGGAAGCTGACGCCCAGGGCGAACATGCCGAGCATGGCGATGCACACGATCAGTCCGGCGAACAGGACGGCGCGGCCCGAGGTGTCGAGCGCCTCGACCACCGCCTGCTCCCCGGTCAGTCCGCGCAGCACTCCCTGGCGGTAACGGGTGACGATGAACAGGGCGTAGTCGACGCCGACCCCCAGTCCGATCAGCAGCGCCAGCTGGTTGGAGAACGAGGCCATGTTGATCAAGTGCGTGAGCAGGCCGACGACGGCGATGCCGGTGCCGAGCGAAAAGCCGGCGGTCAGCAGCGGCAGCAACATGGCCAGGAACGAACCGAAGACGACGAACAGCACGATCGCTGCGGCGAGAAAGCCGAACAGGAGGCTGCTCGAGCCACCGCGCGAATTTCCGGCCTGGGCGATCTGGCCCTCCAGCTCGAACTCCACGCCGGCCCCGGAGGCCCCCGTGACGTGCGAGACGAACTTCGCGGCCGCGGAGTTCGAGAGCTTGTTCGACTGGACATCGAAGGTCACGTTGGCGAAGGCGACCTGGCCCGACGGCGAGATCTGATGGGCCGACTGCGGACCGTAGGGCGACTGGACGGCCGAAACGTGCGGCTGCCGTGCCACGTTGGCCAGGGCGGCCTCCACGCGCGAGCGCACCGCGGGATCGGTGATCCGGCCGTGGGTGGTGGCGATCACGATCTGATCGGTATCGCCTGAGGCCTTCGGCGCGTTGCGCTGGAGCAGCCTGATGGCGTCGAAACTCTGCGTGTGGGGCAGCTTGAAGTTGTCGGTGTACGAGCTACCGACGCCGGCCGCGATCGCGTTCGCCCCGGCCACAGCCGCGACCCAGCAGACCAAGACGACGATCCGGTGGTTAAAGCACCATCTGGCGAGTGATCTCATCGGGCGGTACCTCCGTCCGCGTCTGGTTCGAGCCGATGCCCCGAGCGCAAGATTGTCTGAAAGCGGGTTGACAGTCCCCTGACAATCAGACTGCTGCTGGCACCCCCGACGGGGATTCCAGCAGCCGAGCGAGCTTAGCTGGTGTGTCGTGCTCGTCAATCGGGGAATGCAGGACCAGCCGCTGCTCGGGCGCCTCCCCGGGGTTGAACACGGCATGCTCGAACACCAGCGTGCCCACCTCCGGATGGCGCAGCTCCTTGCGGCCCCCGGTGCTGCGGGCTACCTCGTGGCGCTTCCAGGCCTTGCAGAACTCGGGACTCGACTGCCGGAGCGCCCCGATCAGCTCCTCGAACGAGGGGTCGCCGAGATGGCTGGCGCTGTCGGCCCGGAACTTGGCCACGATCATGCGGCAGCTGCGCTCCCAGTCGGCCACGAGCTCGCGGCGCGCCGGATCCATGAAGGTCAGCCACACATGGTTACGGCGCGCGCGCGGGACCAGATCGAGGTCTCCGAACACGGCGCAGGCGGCGCGGTTGTAGGCCAGGTAGTCCCAGCGGCGACCGAGGACGAAGGCCGGGTTGGGCCCGAGTTGCTCGATCAGGCGCTTCAGGGTGGGGGAGACACGCTCGGCCGGGCCCCGGGACATCGGCGCCGACTCGCCGCGCCCCAGCAGGATCAGATGGGTGCGCTCGGCGGGCGTCATCCGCAGCGCGCGGGACAGCGCCTCCAGCACGTCGAGCGAGGCGCGCACATCACGCCCCTGCTCCAGCCACGTGTACCAGGTGGCGCCGACGCCGGCGAGCTGCGCGACCTCCTCGCGCCTCAGACCCGGGGTGCGGCGCCGGCCTCCGGCCGGTAGGCCCACGTCCTCGGGCTTGATGCTGGCGCGGCGGCGACGGAGGAAGTCGGCCAGCTCCTCACGGCGGCGAACCGCGCTGGTGTCCGGCGCTGCGGAAGCCTCGGGTGCGATGGGTGCGGTGGGTGCGGTGGGTGCGGTGGGTGTGATGTCTACTACCAGGATAAACCCCTCTCTTGTACCTGGATACCGATGATCGCACACTCTGTCCCGTGAACGCAACCAGATCATCCAGATTCCAGCTTTCATCCTCCGACGCCCTGGTCTTCGTCGTCTGCCTCGCGCAGTTCATGGTCATCCTCGACGTCTCCGTGGTCAACGTGGCCCTGCCCTCGATCCACCACGGCCTGCACTTCTCGACCACCGGCCTGCAATGGGTCGTCAACGCCTACACGCTGACCTTCGCCGGCTTCCTGATGCTCGGGGGACGCTCGGCCGACCTGCTCGGACGCCGGCGCGTGTTCGTGGTCGGAACCGCGCTGTTCGCGCTCTCGTCGCTGGCCTGCGCGCTGGCCTCCTCGCGCGGTCTGCTGCTCGGCGCGCGGGCGTTGCAGGGCTTCGGCGGCGCCGTCGTCTCGCCGGCCACGCTGTCGATCATCACGTCGTCCCTGCGCGAGGGACCCGAGCGAAACCGCGGTCTCGGGGCCTGGGGCGCGATCGGCGGGCTGGGGGCATCCTCGGGCGCGCTGCTCGGCGGAATCCTCACCCAGACGCTCGGCTGGCCGGCCGTCTTCGCCGTCAACGTTCCCCTCGGCGTGCTGGTCATCGTCCTGGCCATGCGCGTGATCCCGGTCGACGTCCGAGATGCCGCGCCGCGTCATTTCGACGCCGCCGGCGCGCTGCTGGTCACCGGCGGCCTGGTCGCCCTGACCTTCGGGATCGTTCGCACCGACACGCTCGGCTGGGGTGCTTCCGGGGTGCTGTTGCCGCTCGCCGCCGCCGCGCTCCTGCTCTCCGCCTTCGCGTTCGTCGAGGGGCGGGTCGCGCACTCGCCGCTGGTCCCCCTCTCGATCTTCAGGCTGGGCCAGCTGCGCGCGGCGAACCTGGTCGTGGTGCTGATGTATGCGGCGCTGTTCTCCATGTTCTTCTTCGTCACGCTGTATCTGCAGCAGGTCCTCGGCGACGGCCCGATCCAGGCCGGCCTGTCGTTTCTCCCGATCACGCTCTCGGTGTTCACGGCGTCCTACCTCTCACCTCGGCTCGTGGCGCGCTTCGGCGTCCGGGTGGTCGTGAGCGTGGGGATGCTGATGGCGACGGCCGGCCTGCTGATCCTCACCGGTGTGCGCCCCGGCGGCGCCTACGTGACGCTAGTGCTGCCGGGCGGCGTGCTCTGCGGACTCGGCATGGGGCTCGGCCTCGTCCCGTCGACGATCGCGGCCACGCAGGGCGTCCCGCGCGGCCAGAGCGGGCTCGCGTCGGGCCTGCTCAACACCTCGCGACTGGTCGGAGGCGCGCTCGGACTCGCGGTCCTCAGCACGATCGCCGCGGGCAGCTCGCACGTCTCGGCCGGGGTCGGGGCCCAGCAGGCCGTGACCAACGGCTTCCAGCTCGCGTTCGAGATCGGCGCCGCGCTGTGCCTGACCGCAATGCTCGTGGGCGCGCTGCTGCTCAGGCGGGAGGTCGAGGTTGCGCCCGCGGCGGTGGTGTCGCTCGAGAGTCAGGAGCCGTCCGAGTCGGCCTCGCTCGACCCGGTGGCCGCCTGAGCGGCCGCGGCGAAGTCGACGAAGGCCCGGGCCGCGGGCGAGCGGCGTCGCCCCCGCAGCCACCACAGCACGACGGCCATGCGCAGCGGCGGCGTCAGCGGACTGATGGAGATCGGCTCGCCGGGACGTTCGAGAAACGACCGTGGCAGGACCGCCAGCCCGAGCCCTCTGGCCACGAGCGACCGGACGAGGGCAAAGTCGTTGGCCTCGAGTGCGATCCGCGGGTTGACCCCGGCGCGGGCCAGCGCACCGTCCACCAGCGTGCGGGTGGATGACCCGTGCTGGAAGGCGATCAGCGGCTCGTCGCGCAGGTCCGCGAGCGACACCGGCCCACGACCGGCGAGGGGGTGGGCCGGACGCATCGCGAGCGCGAGCTCCTCGCTCGAGAGTTCGACCCGGTCGATTTCGGCGGGCGGCTCCACCTCGAGCGCGAAGGTCAGGTCGAGGCTGCCGTCGCGGAGCATCTGCAGCATGCGCTGCGCCGTCCCCTCGCGCAGCTCGATCTCCACGCCGGGGAATTTGGCCGAGAACGAACCGAGGATGCCCGGGATGTCGAGCTTGCCGCCGAACAGCATCGCGCCGATCGCGATGTGTCCCCGGACGAGGCCGCGCAGCTCGTCGATCTCCGCCCGCAGCGCGTCGGTCTCGGCGATCACCGCCCGCGCCCGCGCGGCGACCAGCCCCCCGGCCTCGGTGGCCGCGACCGAGCGGGTGGTCCGCTGCAACAGCGCGATCCCCAGCTCCTGCTCAAGCCCTCTGACGTGGTGTGAGATCGCAGACTGCGCAACGTGCAGCTCCTCCGCGGCGCGCGTGAAGTGACGGTGGCGGACCACCGCCTCGAAGTACCGGAGCTGCCGGAGGTCCATCGATTCATCATAAACCGAGATAAGTCATGGTTGATATGTGTATTGCACCGATCAATCCCTCCCGGCACACTGGAGCCCATGGAAACGAGGACCGAGCCCCAGCTCGCCAGGCAGCCGGTGCGCCGCTCGCTTCGGGAGGGCGACCCGGAGGGAATAATCGACCTGCACCGCCGCGTCTACGTACCGGAGTTCGGGAGGGGCCCCGGGTTCCTGGCCGGCGTCGCGTCGGGGATCCGCACCACCGTGGCGGCCGGCTGGCCCTCGGCCGGCGGAGGGGTGTGGCTGATCGACGGCGCCGGGCAGCTCAGCGGCAGTCTCGGCCTGACGCAGGAGGGAGACGGGGTCGGGCGGGTGCGCTGGTTCGTGCTCGATCGATCGCTGCGCGGGCAGGGCTGGGGCGGTTGGCTGCTCGCCGAACTGCTCGGTCAGGCTCGTGCGGAGGGCCTGCACCGTTTGGAGCTCGAGACGTTCAGCGCCCTCACCACCGCTGCCCACCTGTATCGCCGCGCAGGATTCCGCCTGATCTGGGAGCGCGTGCGCCACGACTGGGGTCCTCCGGTCACCTACCAGGGGTACCAGCTGGACCTCGGGTGAGCATCGCACGTGCCGCGTCGGCAGTATTCGCGGCGGTTTGCCTCCCGGATCCCGTAGCCGATCGACTCGCCGCAGCGCGGGCATCGTCCTTCACCGCCGGCAGAACGGCGCTCTGCAGGTGCTGCTGGTCCACCCCGGGGGTCCGGCCTGGGCGCGTCGAGACCTCGGCGCCTGGTCGATTCCGAAGGGCGAGTACGAGCCGGACGAGGAGCCGCTCGCCGCAGCGCGCCGCGAGTTCGAGGAGGAACTCGGGACGGCCGCGCCCAGCGGCGAGGCCGCCGACCTCGGGGAGATCAGTCAGAAGTCCGGGAAGAAGGTCCGCGCGTTCGCCGTGGCCGGCGATCTCGACGTGGAGATGGTGACGAGCAACACGTTCCTGTTCGAGTGGCCTCCGCGGTCGGGCAAGATGATCGAGATCCCGGAGGTGGATCGAGCAGAATGGTTCCCCATCGACGCCGCGCGGGAGAAGATCAACCCAGCACAGGTGACCTTGCTGGAGCGGCTCGAGGAGAGGCAGCAATGAGCGATTCAGGCCGGATCAGTCCGACCGCGCACTACACGGGGTATGTCTGGGCTCGCAACGGGCTCTCGCATCCCGAGCTCTCCTCGGCCGAGGGAAGGGCGCTGTTCGAGTCGCTGCGTCCGGTGCTGATCCTCTCGCGGGCCCTGGGTGGAGCATCGCTCGAGCCCTATCTGCTGGCCCGGCACCTGGCGATCGACAAGCTGCTGGAGCAGGCCATCGAGCAGCACGGCATCACCCAGGTGCTCGAGGTGGCCTGCGGGCTCTCCCCGCGTGGCTGGCGCTTCACCGAGCGCTACGGGGATCGCATCACCTACGTCGAGGCCGACCTGCCAGAGATGGCCGATCGCAAGCGCCGGGCACTGGAGCGAATGGGGTCGCTGGGCGAGCACCACCGCGTCGAGGAGGTCGATGCCCTCAGCGACGACGGGCCCGACAGCATCGGCGCGCTGGCCTCCGGGCTGCGCGCCGAGGGCGGGCTGGCGATCATCACCGAGGGCCTGCTCGGATACCTGCCCGGGGATGACGTGGAGAAGCTGTGGCGACGCTTCGCCGTCGCCCTGGGCACGTTCTCGCACGGGCGCTACTTCTCCGATCTGCACGTCGGTGACGTGCAGACGCCGCAGATCCGCGTGTTCCGGGTGCTGTTGTCGGCGTTCGTCCGGGGACGAGTGTTCCTGCATTGGGGGAGTGCGGCGCAGGCCCGGGACGCGCTGGGGGCCGCCGGGTTCCCCTCGGCAGCCGTGCACCGGGCGGCGACGCTGGCGCCGGAGGCCCGTGGACCGGGCGCGGGCATGGCGCATATAATTGAGGCATCAACGGACTGATCTCAGCCACTCTCTACAGCGATGCCGCGTGCCCGTGGGCGTATTCGGAGCGACCGGCACTGCGCGCGCTCGAGTGGCGCTACGGCGACCAGCTGGACTGGCGGTTGGTGCTGATCGGCCTGACCGAGAGTGCCAGGCAGTATGAGGCGCGCGGCTACACCCCGGTCCGCGGAGCGCTCGGGCAGATCAGCTTCCGGCGCTACGGAATGCCCTTCGCCCCCGCGCCCAAGGAGCGGCTGAGTGCCACCGCGCGGGCCTGCCGGGCGGTCGTGGCCGCGCGGATCCTCGATCCGGGTTCGGAGTGGGCGGTGTTCGGGGCGCTGCAGCTGGCCAACTTCACCTCGCCGCTGCTGCTCGACGACGACCGCCAGCTCGAGCACGTGCTGCGTGGGGTGCCGGGGGTCGATGCGGCCCGGGTCGTGAGTCTGCTCGACTCCCCCGAGGTGACCGAGGCCTACGAACGCGACCGCGCGGAGTCGAGAACCGCCGCGGGTTCGCCGGCGGAACTACAGGAGAAGACCGCCAGCACGGACGGGATCGTGCGTTTCACCGCCCCCTCGGTGGTGTTCCAGCGCGGAGACGCCACGCTCGTGGCGGGGGGCTTTCAGCCCGTCGAGGCCTACGACGTCCTGATCGCGAACCTCGATCCGACGCTGCGCCGTGAGCCGCCGCCGGAGACGCCCGGGC